>JAEWGR010000080.1 GCA_023388195.1 Bacillota bacterium | reverse complement strand
ATCAAGGTTGCGGCAAATACCTTCTTCCGGCCGATATAGTCGGCAATCGTGCCGCCAAGCATGGCACCGATAGCCATACCTATCAAACCCACGCTGCCAACAAAGCCAACCTGGGCCGAGGTTAGTTTCCAGGTCGCAATCAGTTTTGGTAAAACGAATGAGATAATCCCGGTATCCATGGCATCAAAAGCCCAGCCCAGACACATAATCAGCAGTAACCGCCAATGGAACTTGCCAAGGGGTAAGTTTCCTAAACGCTCAGTAATCGTAGACACGTAAACAGCTCCTTCGTTTTGGATTAGAACTCACACTGTCTGCCTTGCTATCTTTTTTCGCATCGCCTCCATTCAGCTGCACCGTTGCCGCTGTCATGTCACCACCTTGCGGACAACCGTTGGGTTGCCGCCGTGGAATCTATCTATACACCGGTTACAGCCCAGACATCGTTGGCTATGGCTGCGGCCTGCGGGAAACAACAGTCTCTGTTTGAGCCCCGTAGGTCGATTGGTGGACAAATGCTATCCTAAATCCCGAAGTTATCCGCAAATACTGCAAATCACCAAAGGGGAATAAATTTGTTTGCAATAATTCTTTACTGCGTTGAATTACAAATGCAAAATTCATGCCAATCTAACAAAAATACTTATTTTAAGATAAAACACGATAAAAATCCCCAGTAATTTGAGATTCAGAGTGCATTTTCCGGTTGTAAATGAGATAAATTAAGACAAAAGTTGGCTTATACCAAGTCCTTTAGGACGCCGGCAGAAGCCTTAGTTGTTCTATGTCCACAGAATTTATTTGCAAATATTGGTATATTAAACAAAAAGCATTCCAATTATGAAATGCTTTTTTAGATAATCACCATAAAAGACGTGGGTATGCGCTTTTATGGCATTTTATTTTTGCAATGCAGCTTCCATAATCGCAATCGCCTGCCAGCGTTTACTGTACACTTACATTTGTTGCAATGCCCAGTTCCACCATCTTGCGCCATAAAGTTGTTGTACTAACCCCCAGTAGTTTGGCAGCTTCCCTTTTTGTCCCGCCGGTATATTTCAGGGCATTAATAATGGCCTCCCGTTCCACCGCCGCCACCGCTTCGGCCAAAGTGCCAATCTGCCGGTTATTTTTGCCATGTGATGCCGGACCATGAATATAATGGGGCAAATGATTTATATCAATTGTACTTTCATTAACACTGACAATGTTCATAATATATTCAATGCAGTTTTTCAATTCACGAATATTGCCAGGCCACTGATAACGGCATAAATGATAGATGGCCTGCTCGGAAAACCCGGTAACAAATTTCCCCAGCAATGTATTAAATTCATTGATAAACAACTTGACCAATGCCGGAATATCCTCCGACCGTTCCCGTAAAGACGGTACTTTAAGCTCAACGACATTCAAACGATAATATAAGTCATTTCTGAAGGTACCGTTGTTGATCATTTCAACCAGATCGCGGTTGGTTGAGGCAATGACCCTCACATCAACCCGCAGCGGCTGACCACCGCCAATGCGGGTAACCTCCCGTTCCTGCAATACGCGCAGCAGCTTACTCTGCAAATTAAAATCCATCTCGCTGATTTCATCAAGAAAGATGGTACCGCCATTGGCCTGTTCAAACGCTCCCGGGCTTCCTCTTTTTTTGGCACCGGTAAAAGCGCCCTCTTCATAGCCAAAAAAATAACTCTCAATTAACGATTCGGGCAAAGCGCCGCAATTAATGGCGATAAACGGCTTGCTGCGCCGTTCGCTGGCATTATGGATGGACTGGGCAAATAACTCCTTGCCGGTACCGGTCTCACCGGAGATAATGATGGACGAAATGCCATTGGCCACAAACGCAGCCCTGCTTTTCATTTTGGCAATAGCCTCGCTGAAACCGATAATATCGGAAAAATTATAACGGGCATACTGAAATTTTTTTACTTCCTCCAGTAATTTTTGCTGCCTTCGCACACCCTGTTCATTATTGAAGCCAAAGCCAAACTTGCGTGTAATAGGGATACGCACAGCCACAGCCCCCATGCCGGATATGGATTCGCCAATGACCGGCCGCTGGCTCTGGATAGCTCGCTGGGCAGCAAAACTGATTTTACCGACATAATTAATGTTGGGTTGACCATCGACCCCAACACTGGCTATCCGCCGCCCCTCCTCGTTAAACAGGACGGCCTCGCCACCGGCAACCCTGGCAATAAACGGCAGGGCTTGCTTCAGCGACTCTTCTAATTGCTGCTCACATTTCAGCCGTTCAAAATTGCTGGCTGCCAGCACATAATCGCCCACAGGCAGACTCCAGGCTTCAGCCCCCTCAGTCAATTGCGACGGGCCAACACTCACCTTGCCGGTACTGCCGGCTTCCTGAGCTAGGCTAAATATCTTACCTTTTAAGGTTTCGACCTCTTGACCATGGGAGTCGACAGTCTTGATCCGTAATCCTTTTCTATCAGTAACAGTGGCATAGCCGCCGGTAATACGTGCAATTGGCAACAGGGCCTGTAACAGACATTCAAGTAATGCAGACATAACAACACTCCAACATTAATTATTTTGGGTATGTTTTGTATCCGTTTATAGGGTCAGCGTCTGACAATAAGATAAGACTTGGCTTGTGCCAAGTCCTCTGGGACAGCGGCAGAAGCGCCTGTCCCCCCCTTAGAGTATAGGCCTCACATTTACAAAATTTATATGTAAATTCTGGTAGACAAAAAAAGACTTTCTCACAAATTTGCGAGAAAGTCTGCTATGACTAAACGGTATCATATTCTGATATTATGCATTTCCTTTTATTCTAAAGCACATTATCTTTCCTGTCAAGTGATTTTATTCACTTGACATATTTCTCTAAAAATGAAACTACCTATGCCCTGTCAAAACTGTTTTCATTGCCGCACAGGCCTCTGTAATCATGGCCTCATCGCGGACATAACACAAACGAACATACCCTTCGCCGTTTTCCCCGAAACAGGAACCAGGCACAACAGCCACCCCGGCTTTCTCCAGCACAAGTTTGGCAAACTCCTTACTGGTGAGGCCAGTTCCGGTTATATTGGGAAAGACATAGATAGCGCCTTTAGGTGTGCTGCAGGTGACACCAGGGATTTCATTTAATTTTTCCACCATGAGATCACGCAGCTTCTTATAGCGGCTGATGCGCTCAGCCATCAATTCAGCCGGTGTATTCAGGGCACTAATGCCGGCATACTGAATAAAGGGCGGCACACAGGTATAAACGGTCTCAAACATCTGCCCCATCTTGGCAATCAGGTCGGCAGGACCGATAGCATATCCCAACCGCCAGCCTGACATGGAATGCCCCTTGGAAAAACCGCTGAGAATGATCGTTCTCTCCCGGCATTGATCAACAACAGCCGGTGAATAATGACAGCAATCATACAAATTCTCAGCATAAATTTCATCGCTGAGCAGATAAATATCTTTTTCCCGGGCGATTTCGGCCACCCGCAGCATTTCCGCTTCTGTCATTACCCCGCCGGTAGGATTCTGGGGCGACGTAATGATAATCAGCCGGGTTTTATCGGTAATTCTCGATAGCAGGTCATCAGGGTTAAGCCGGAATTCATTCTCTTCCCGCACCGGTACCTTGACAGCTTTTATCCCCAGATAACTGGCAACAGCAATATATACGGCAAAACCCGGGTCAGAAAAAATTACTTCTTCCCCTGGGTTAATAACGCAGCGCATGACAAAATCAATAACACTATTTGCCGGCATAATGGCCACCTGGGATACATCCGGTCTAAAACCCAGCTTTCGCTCCGTATAACCGCAAATAGCCTCGCGCAGGGGCAGGATGCCGAGGGAATCACAATATTTGATATGGCCTGCATCCAGGGCGTCTTTGGTCGCATTGATTACATGAGGATACGGATCTATGTTGGCATCCCCCACTTCAAACCGGTAAACCTTTTTGCCGGCAGCTTCAAGCGCACAGACATTTGTTAATATATCCAGCATCGGCTGGCCTAACAACCCCTGGGTAAGTTTGGAAAAACCTTTCATGAATAAACACTCCCTTATAACTAATAGACATCTATGATAGCCAAACATAACAGTATAAGAAAAGATTTGGCGTGTGCCAAGTCTCTCAGGACGCCGGCAGAAGCCGCCTGTGCCCTTTAGGATATAGGTGTTCTTATGTTTACAAGATTCATTACAAATTCTAGTAGACTAAAAAAATAAAAACGATGATTTAGCCTCAAAAAAGCGAATCATCGTTTTTTTATTCGTTATATGACACTATTTGTCCTGCATAGTTACACAAAAAAATTACACCCATTTATATTTATCACTTTCCACTTGATATGTTTGTAATATTAATTACCTATAATCCCTTTACCGCGAGTCCAGGTAAGCAATAAATTGTCTCGCCAGGACTGGATCAAATTGAGTGCCAATCGCGGCTTCCATTTCCCGCAAGGCCGTTCTTTTACTCATAGCCGCTTTGTACGGGCGGTCATGTGTAAGCACATCATAGGTGTCGGCCAGGGAAAATATCCTGGCGAGAACAGGAATCTGATCGCCTTTAAGCCCATAGGGATAACCATTGCCATCCCAGTGCTCATGAAGAGCCAGAATAATTTCCGCTACAGCCGGCTCGCCAATCGATTGGGCCATTCGATAGCCCACATCACTATGACTTTTGACAATTTCCCACTCACTGTGGGTTAGAGGTCCTTCTTTTCCCAGAATTTCACGGGGAATGGTCACCTTGCCAATATCATGGAGTGCAGCCAGCTGCGGTAATGGCTTGAGTTCGGCGGCATTAGGAGCAAACCCCAGAAACACCGCAAATTCACTCACTAGCTTCTTCACTCTTTCACAATGCCCCTCATTCTCAAAACAGCAGGTACGGAGTGTCTCTTACAGGCAGGCAATCATGCTTTTCCGAACTTCCCTGCCTTTAATCATTTTATCATTGTACATCCTGCTTTCGGCAACAGTGAACATTTCAGCAAGACGCACAACCCCGCTGTCTTTAGTGGCCATACCGATAGCGGCACTTAGGGGGATCGCACAATCGACAACCGCTGTGCAGGCGGCTTGGATCTGCTGGCAAACCTGTTGGCAATCGTGGCTGTTGGTTTGAGGAAGAATAATCAGGAATTCGTCCCCACCCCACCGGGAAATGACATCCTGAGGCCGGCAGGATTGCTGAAGAACTTTAGCCATGGAAACCAAAATAAGATCGCCTTGTTGATGTCCAAATACATCATTGACCAGTTTTAGGCCATTCATATCAATCATGATCATACTTACAGGCAAAGCTTCCGGTCTTTCCAGTTGAGGCAGCACCGTTGCAACGTGAGCACGGTTATATAAGGCGGTCAGATTGTCATGATAACTGAGAAACCGGATCTGTTCCTCTGTCCGCAAACGTTCAGTTATATCAGTCAGGATCATCATGACCAGATTGCCTGCTGTGTCTGTCTCTGTCTGAGCTATTAATTTGCATTCGACCCGGATGTCCTTACCGCCAATTCTACATATCGACGGTACCTGATTTAAAGCCTCTTGCTCAAAGCCTTTCCTGCATAGTAAAATACGCTCCAGAATTGTCGGCAGGGCTTCACAGGCGCTGCCGCATCCCGGCCTCAGGAGCTCGGTAATCGGCACACCGGCAATCTGCCTGCCGAAAATCCTTATACATTCGGCACTAAATTGCCGGTTTACCTTTAGGTCCCGGCCAAAGGTGAGGAAACCCTGATCAGCATTATCCAATAAGTTTTGCAGCTCATTTTGATGCCGCTGTAAAACCTGACCCTGGCTGTCACTAATCCGGAAAATCTTCTTCGTTATCCGCAACAGCTTCTGATAATCGGCCACCAGCCCCTGATAACGCGGCAAGAGTTCGTTGTCGCCATATTCAGCATTGGTGATATCGGTCATAGCATGCTGTAATACTCTTCTCTCAGCCTCAAATAAGTTTTCATCAATATTAGTTTTACCCACCTCCTTTACACCCGCTTTCTATTTAAGTGAAAACCCGATCACAGTAATATCGTCCCGCTGCGGCTCATTGCCCATATATTGATTTAACACCTTCTCAAAGGCGTCCCCTTGCAGCGGCAATTCCTGCTCAGCCAGGTCAATAATAGCCTGGATCAGTCTTTTGCTGCCCAAAGGATAATCCTTGGTTCCACCATTTTGATCAATATAACCGTCTGTTGTCAGGTAAAATCTATCGCCGGCCTGAATATCCCACATATGGTTCGTAAACTTCAGATCGGCACTGGAACGCCGGTAGCCAATACTGCGGTTATTGCCCTTGATCACCTTCACCTGATTATCTCTGCCAATATACAGTGAAATCTTAGCGCCGGCAAAAACCAACCGCTTATTCTGCTCAATACAGCAGATCCCTATATCCAGCCCATCGTCAGTTATACTGGCCTGGTCATTACGATGCAGGATTTCCTTCATCCGGCAGTTCAACTCTGTCAGAATATAACCGGGATCGGTATTATTCTGGTCTATAATATGTTTTAGAACAGAATTAACAGCCATTGTCATAAAGGCCCCCGGAACGCCATGGCCGGTACAATCAACCACTACTACCAGGCTCCGGTCTGTATCCACCTGCCGGACAAGGTAAAAATCACCGCCTACAATATCCCGTGGCTGCCATAAGACAAAATAATCACCAAGAACACAACGTAATTCTTCGTCTGTTGACAAAATCGATTCCTGGAGTCTTTTGGCATAGTCAATACTATCAATAATCTTCTGATTTTTTTCGACTAGTTCCCGGGTTCGCTCCTCAACCTGCTTTTCCATCTCTTTCGTGATAAGCAGCGCCCGTTTCAGCGGATCCGCAATACGACGAGATACAATATAGAAAATAAATATCATCAAAACAAGCGCAATCAGGGCAGAAATACCGGTATTCAGCTTAATATTATCAAGAACGGCAATACTTTCACTCCGGGGAATCTGAAATACCACTTTCCAGTCAGTTGATTTGGTTAATTGATAAGCCAGATCGACTGTATTGCCGGCACGGTCTGTGTACTCAATAATTTTTGGCGTTCCAGACACATTATTGTCATCCCGGATAACCTGAGAAAATATATCGGCCGGAACAAAATCATTAAGATAGCTGCCATTATGGCTAACATTGTCCGATAAGTGAATTTTCCCGTTGCGATCCACTAGCCATAAATTACTTTGCTCACCAAATTTGTATTTTTGAAATTCTTCGGCAATGTGGTTAAGACTCAGCCCGACACCGGTTACGGCAATCGGCTGTTCTACATTGCCAACCAAAGCGTTCACAAATACAAAGGTGTCATGCCTGCTGCTATTGTAATCAATATTTAAATCAACAGCTTTGCCTGATGTAAGTGCATCGTAAAACCATTTGGAGTCCCGGTCGGTTTCGGACATAACCTGGATTAATTTTGAGCCTTCGGCCCAATAATGTTTCGTTAATGCACTGACGATAAAAGAGTTGGCATAGCCATGGCTTTGCGTAATCTCGGTGATCTTGGCTTTAGCGTATTCACCTAACCGTTCATCCCGCTCGGCCCCCGCGACCCAGTCAATAATTGCCGGGTCTTTTGCCAGAATGGCCGCCGTCTCTTTTGCCCGTTCAATACGACCGTCAATTTTGGCGGAAATGGACTCTGTAATATACACAAGATCACGGGATTTTAATTTGTCTACGACGGCATTCCGGGTTATCAGATAACTGATGCTGCCTGTCAGAATAACGGCTATTACAATAATAAAACAGGCAAACACAACGACCTTAATTGTTCCGCGGTCATACATAATGTCCTTGTTAGCAGGACCCGGAACCGGTGGTTGCCGGTCATTGCTCAGCCTGTGCATCTGTTTCCTCCACCGGCGTAATCTCGAAAGGCAATACCAGGTCTTCCTTAAATTCTTCCGCACACTCCAGCGCAGTATCATTTTCTATTTCATAATACCAGCGAACCACAACCTGTTTGCCGGCCTGATGGGCGCTTTCCAGCTTTTCCAGCAGCATCATCACACACTTTGAACTGCTTGTATTTATGTAAGGCATATGAAAATATATCTCCAGAATTACCTCTTGCTCTATTTGCGGTAAATACTTGTCCAGCCACGCAAACACCGGCTCATAAAATTTAAAAGCATTCTCAGGGTAGGACTGGCCTTCTATGCGCAACTTATGGTCTTCAGCATTAAATTGGATTGCGGGTGTTGACTTCGTCTTCTCAATATATAAACCTTCCACATTAATCCTCCTAAACATAGGCCTTCAATGTAAAAAATGAGATTTGATCATCCAGTTTAACAACAGAATAGTTTAATGGTTTGCTGGAACGCCGTGCCATGTCAATCAAACCAAGCCCGGCCCCGCCACAATCTATTGGCATAACCTTCTTCATCTGTTCTTTATATAGTTTTTTTAACCCAGCCTTATCTAAGGTCAAAATCTCATCCAATCTGGCAGTAAGCCTGTCAATGGCCTCATTTTCCACGAGATTACCTGATGATACAAAATAGCCGTCTTCAGACTTGCCAATAGCGACAATACCCGAATTGGCGATTTTTTCGCCGAGCAGGGAGTCCCGCTGCTGTGAACTGTAATTCTTAATGTTTTGTGTCTGTTCAATAAATACGGAAAATACGTTATAGGTATCATTTTGCGATGTTGCTTCAGTTTCCAGATATTTTTTTACTGCATCGCCCAGTTCTTCAATAATTGCCTGTGTGAAACGGCCCGAAAAACTTATTAACACACCGTAATTTTGTAATAACTTTTGTAGATCCAGTAAATTTATTTCCATGGATTCTCATAACCCCCCAGCCAAATGATATGGGTTTGTAAATACCGACAATATATTTCGACAACCATTTCTATTTCCCTGCAGGCAAATACGTAAGATAATCGAAACGTTGAAACAGATTATTTGTCCCGAACCAACTCCAGCAAGGCGGCACACTGCCACTACAGTTTATGGTTGCTAACTTTGGACGGCAGCAACCTGTTGCCGCCTGTCAGTAACATTCTCTTTCCAATTTACATAAGATAGAACATAAAAAGGAGGTGAATCAATGACGGGAAATAACAATTCCTGCGGTTGCTGGAAAGAAGAAGAGCAGACGCATGTGCATGAATTTTTAGGAAGTGTCAAGGTTGTGCCGGAAGAAGACGCCGAAGAATTCCACAATCATCGTTTTGCCGGGGTTTCAGATCAGGTTATTCCGATAGGAAATGGCAAGCATATACACGCGATCTTTACACGAACAGACTTCTACGAAGACCACTTTCACGAAATCTGTGTGCGGACGCAAGAAAACATTCCAGTAGGCGGGGGAAAGCATGTTCATTTTGTAGCCGGCATAACCACTGAAGCAGAAGATCATGTGCATGGTTTTGTTTTTGCTACTCTAATTGAAGATCCTATTGGTGATTAATAAAAAAAGCCCCTTTAAGGGGCTTTCTTTATCCGGGGGACAGTCGGCTTCTGCCATCAGCCTAAGGATCTCGCGAAACCACGTCTTATCCTATTGTTAGCAGTAAGCGAAGTACCACATTGTTTACTCAACCGGCTCATAACGGATTTCCCAGGTAAGGGTTCCTTTGCGGTTGCTATCCTTAAAAATCCGCCGTTCATGCATGCTGTAACCTATGACTATAATCTCCACAGCCCGCTTGTCAGGGGAAAACCTTGTATTTTGCACGCCTGGATGAATAGTTTCAATCTCACCATTTTCCCATACAATCCTAATCTCTGATTTGCCTGCATTTTCACCGGTTGCCTGAAAACTGATAACAGACACATCCCGGGCAGCCCGCCCGGCAATCGTCTGCCGCAATTCAACCCGCCCCTCGAAAGGCACCTCAATCCCATGGATAATCCGCAGGGACGGCAACGGCGTAATCGTAACCCGGTCAGTTGGAACCGGTGCATCTGTTATTCCTTTCTCAGTCCCGTTAAAACCGGTGTCGATCCCTGTATAAACCATATACCCGGCTGTAACTGCCACCAGCATACATACCGCACCAATCAGGAAACTTTTCCACGACGTTATCATAAACTCCCCTGCCTTTACTGCTAACAGACTCACGGGGACGGTTCTCCTGAGTCTGTTACAACTAATCTCGACTACTTTATCTGTACAGGCCACTCTATTTACTTACACAGTTCCGGCCCTTTTTTTTCGCCCGGTAAAGGGCCGTATCGGCTGCTTTGATCACTTGCTGTGTTTGTTTATTCTTTTCACTGCGCTCGGCGACCCCAATACTTATTGTTACAAACAGCTTTTTGCCTGTTGATTTTCTTTTGGTTTTTTTCTCTTTTTTCCCCTGATAGGTGTAAGGGGTTTTCTCCACGGCCAGACGTAATTCTTCCAGAAATGGTACGGCTTCGGCTGCTTTAGTATGAGGAAAGACGATGGTAAACTCTTCGCCGCCATAACGGAAGGCCTTGCCGCCGCCAGCTACCTTCTTCAATACCGAAGCAACCAAACGTAATACCTCATCACCGGTATCATGGCCGTAAGTATCATTAAACTTCTTAAAAAAGTCTATGTCCACCATAGCAATAGTATACTCGCCCCGCAGCTTCATCAGTTCCTCTTTCAGGGCGCGCCTGGCAGGCAAGCCGGTCAGTTCATCCAGGTAAGCCATAGAATACGAGTCCTGAATCACCGCGATAATCAGCATAATGACGGCAGCACCAAAAAACAGGGGAATCGCTAACGGCTGGGGATGCAAGTGCAACGCCAGCATGGTTGCTATTAATACCGTCAAAATGGCATTATCGATATGGGTACGGTTCTTAAACTGCCTGCCGACGCTGATTATACATGCCAGGCTATAGGCCAGTATTGCAGCCGGCGGCATAGCGGTGGCAACAGCCGCAGTGTCAGCCAGAGCCATTTTATCAAAGAAACCAAGAAAAATCTGATCATGTGAGATGATTGCCAGCGAAATATAAAATAACTGAAAACCAATAATGCCGAACCGGCCACAACCCCAGGTATTGAAAATGCCCCGTTCTTTCAGCAGGGAAAAAATCAATATATTAACAGGCAGCAGTAAACATATAACCGGATAGATCACTGCCGGCAAATCCGGCATCCCGGCGGCGGCGGCAGCCAAATCACCGAGAGCATATTGGGCCAGGGCAATCACGGTTGTAATAAAAAAGACCCGGCTGCGGTTAAACCACCAGCTTAGCAGCATAGCAACGGCATACACTGCATAGGCGGCATTGCTGATCATAGCCAACAATTGATATTCTGCTTCTACCGCAGAATAGGCAATACTGACAGCAACTAATAACCCAAATGGTATCGTTATAATGATTGATAGTAGTTTTGCCATTAATTTTGCTAAAATCCCTTCCTATATACATTTATACATTGTTTAAAACAAAAAACTTATTACGTTATTATAGCAAATTACGACATCTATTGTCATTATCTACATCTCTAAGGCCTTACGTAGCACCTGTTGTTGACTTACCCCTGGCCATCAATTGCCTGGTAAAAAAATAAAGATGCGCAGCTTCTGGCTGCGCATCTTTGCTAACTTATCCGGGTTTATTGTTCATCTTTTTCACTGTCCTGGCGACCTTGACGGCGGCAAGCCGCTTGAGCCGGACCGGCCTCACCGGTAAGCTCCTCCGCTGTTTCAAACTGGGTTGCCAGTGTTTGGGGTGACTGGTTGCTTACATATTTCTTACCGGACGGCAGCCCTGCCTCTTGGCTGCTCCCCCATCTGTCTGCGGCCAAATAGATCACGGAAAACAGCACCACAAAGCCCAAGCCGGCAAACAGGCCGGCCCCCTGTCCGGGAATTAACGGCATGCTGACGATAATCAGCACGATACTGGCCAGGGCGATTAATGAAGTAACAGGATATCCGGGCAGCTGGCACCGCCCCTCAGGCGGGCACCCCTGCTGCTGCCGCAGTTTATAATGGGTCAGAAGAATCACAAAATAGGAGAAAAGTAAAGAAAAGCCGCCAGAACTAACCAGAAAAAGATAAACCTGGGCAGGCAGCAATAAGCCGATTCCCAGCGCAGCCAGCATCGAAAAACCGGAAAAACCAATTCCCTTATAGGGTATGTCGCCCCGATCCTGCAGCCAGGCCGGGGCGTGCCCCTCATCTGCCAGGGACCGCAGCATGCGTCCCAGGCCGAACATAGCCGCCAGCATAGTGGAGAGAATGGCCGTTACCAGGACGATATTGATTATATTGCCGGCCCAGGTGAAGTTCCAGCTTGTCAATGCCGTAACCAGCGGGCTTTGCTCCGGCGTCAAAACTGCGGTCGGTACCAGCAGCAGCAACGCGGCGATGGCCGTTACATATAACCCGGTTAAGCCAAAAACGGTATAGGTAATCGCCCGGGGTACCGTTTTTCCCGGCTCGGCAGTTTCCGAGGCTGCCAGACCAATAACCTCAAAGCCGGCATAAGAGAACATTACGATCAGCATACTCCCGGCCAAGCCTCCGATTCCCCCTGGCAGCAGGGGCTGGGCGGCCACCGTGCCTGTGCCTGCCTCTCTCATTCCCGGCATAAGCCCGCTGACAATAGCCAGGCCCAGGATTACAAAACCAACAATGGCAATCAGTTTGATCGCGGCAAGACCACTTTCCAGTTTGCTTAAGCGCTCGGCCCCAAACAGGTTGAGCAGCGTGACAATAATGATAATAGCCGAACCGAGCAGTGGCAGGGACAGACCTGGCAGCCAGCCCCGCAGTAATTCCGACACGGCGATTGCCTCACTGGACATGGCCAGCACTAACCCGGTCCAATACACCCAACCCACAACAAACCCGGCCGCCGGCCCATAGGCTTTTTGGGCAAAGGTACGGAAAGATCCCGGAGCCGGATCGGCAACTGTCATTTCCGATAAGGCATAAAGAATCGCGTAAACCAGAGCGCCACCAGCCAGATAAGCGATGATAATTGCAGGACCTGCGGCCCGGATGGCAACGGCAGACCCGAGAAAAAACGAGCCGCCAATCACTGTTCCTAATGCCAGCATCGTTAATTGCCAGGCTGTCAGACCTTCTCCGTGTTTCTTCAAATTAACCCTCCTTAATATACCGCTGAGTATATATTCAAGTATCTGCGAAGAAGGCTAATGTTATGAGTAGAGATCCTGATTGTAAAAGACTGTTATTTCCATAGCAACAAACAGAGCAACTGACGAAAGGAATGCAAAAAAAAGAGCCTTAACAGGCTCTTCGGGTAAAATATAGCTATTCAGGCTGAAGTCTGTACCGCAGTCTCAAACCCTTATGATTTTACAGCGCCGGGCAGCACGCTGGCCGCCCACTGCCTTAACTGACTTGCCCATGCAGCTCACAGGCTTTGGTATCGATGACACGATTGCTTTCATCCACCATGACCACAACAGGTTTTATATGCCCGGCCTCCTGCTCGCTTACCAAAGCATATGTAATAATAATAACCGTATCGCCGGGCTGCACCAGTCTGGCGGCCGCGCCGTTCAAACAAATGATGCCGGAGTTTTCTTTGCCGGCAATAGTATAGGTTTCCAGACGGGCGCCATTGTTATTGTTAACAATCTGCACCTTTTCCCCGGGCAGAATATGGGCCGCCCGCAGTAAAGCCTCATCAATAGTGATACTGCCCATATAATTTAAATTCGCCTCAGTAACAGTTGCCCGGTGAATCTTCGATTTCATCATTGTCAAAAACATAGTCAGCCTCCTAAGTGCAATTTCGGGGTCAGGATCATGTTATCAATCAGCCTGGTAGAGCCAAACCTGACGGCAACAGCAAGGAGTGCAGCCTGGTCCAGGAGACCCATTTCGGCTAAGCCGGGAAAGGAATAGACCTCTACATACTCCACTTCTGCCAGCGCAACCGACTGAATATGTCTCAGGACAGCGGCCTTAATTGTTGCAATATCCCGTTCGCCCGCTTCCACCATAACGAGAGCCTTACTCAACCCCTGATGCAGAACCAGTGCAGCCTGACGCTGTTCCGGACTTAGATAGGCATTGCGTGAACTTTTGGCCAAACCGTCTGCATCCCGGACAATCGGCACCATTACGATCTCGTGAAACATATTCAGATCTCGAACCATCTTTTTAAGGACAATTACCTGCTGAGCATCCTTTTGACCGAAAAAAGCTTTGTCAGGCTGTATTATATTAAACAGCTTAGTCACCACGGTGGCAACACCGCGAAAATGCGTTGGCCGCGATTGGCCACAGAGCTTATCGGTTACACCCGCTACCTCCACCCAGGTCCCCCAGCCATCAGGATATAATTCCCGCACCGGGGGGCGAAACACGGCGTCAACCCCAACAGAACGACAGGCAGCTACATCCTCGTCCCAGGTGCGCGGATAAGCGTCAAAATCCTCGTTCGGCCCAAACTGTGTCGGGTTTACAAAGATGCTCACTACTACCAGGTCGCACAGCTTCCGGGCTTCTTTCATAAGTTCCAGATGTCCGGCGTGAAGAGCTCCCATGGTAGGAACAAAACCAATGCTTTTTCCCTCTTTGCGGGCCGCCGCAGCTAAGGCTCTCATTTCGGCAACACTTTCAACAATTCTGGCCATATCGCACCTTCCCCTCATGATGGAGGCAAATAAAAAACCTTCTTATCCGCACTAATACAGACAAGAAGGCATACTACACCTGTTGAAGTATCACCCGTCTAAGTCCGTGTCGGATCCAAGCGGTATAAGGAAATGATTTACTTACCTTTGATCAATAGCTGTTCGACAGTATGACCCCCAAAGTATCATCTGTCTTATCAGTCTATAGAATAGAATCATATTACTATAAATATTACATTTCAGCAATATATATTTTCCTTATCTTTGCCTGCAATTACTGACTCAACCGCTACGGTGCCCATATAAGCGCAATTAAGATATTATAATAGCTGCAGAACAAAAACAACCCGCAGCTATCCTCCAGACAGCTGCGGGTTTGTTTGCCGACTGAACCTGTGTTGGTTTCATCCCGGCAGTTTTTTGCCATTATCATAAGGCAGGGGAATATATTGAACAGATGGGCGCTGCTGAGCCGGCTGTGGATACAATTCCATCAGTTCATATACCTCCAGAGGCATTTCATTGCAAATGGAAGGCAATTCCATCTCCCGTAATTTGTCGCAGGTTATCGGATAATCATGGGTCCAGCGGCCTTCGGCCAGCATTTTAGCCAATTCCCGGGCTTTTTCGGCTGACATCTTATCAAGCAGCAGGGTTTCAACAAACTCCTGCACCTGCCGGACAGCCTTTGCAGCCATATCGGCTAAAATCAGGGTATTGTCGTCAATGCGGTTAATGTTCTTTTGCTGGACAACCTTTAGAATCGAGGCGGCCGGATACTGGCCCAGCTGCGGGTCTACCGGCCCCAAAACAGCGTTGGGATCAAGGATGATTTCATCGGCCGCCAATGATATCAACGTCCCACCGGACATTGCGTAATGGGGCACAAACACAGTAACCTTAGCCCGGTGCTGCTGCAGGGCTCTGGCAATTTGCTCCGAAGCCAGCACTAAACCACCAGGGGTATGCAGGATTAAATCTATCGGCATATCATCCGGGGTCAGGCGGATAGCGCGCAGAATATGTTCAGAGTCTTCCACATTAATATACCGGCTGATTGGTATGCCCAAAAGACTGATTGCCTCCTGCCTGTGAATCAGGCTGATAACACGTGACTGCCGCTTCTCCTCAATCTTGCGCAGCAGGTTTAGCCGGCGCACGGCAATGCTTCTTTGCTGGAGCATGGGTAAAACAGTAAATAACAAGAAAACAATCCAGATTATCTCAGTAAATCCAAAGTTCATATTCTTCACCTCAGTGGCTTTTTATGACTATATTTGACCTTCCTTGTTGATTTCCCTGCAAATTTTGTTCAATTGTAATAATATCACTATCTTGTCGGCCTGGTAAACAGTTGCTTGCATATACCAGGAATTTTGCCGTCGATAACATGAGACACTAACAATAAAATAAGGAGGGATTTAATTTGGAACGAAAATCAGCCAAACGTAAGCAACTGAGCCATCATTTTCGCCGCAAATATAAACGGTATGCCGCCGCTCTGGCCGGTGCCGCTATTATGACCGGTGCCGCCCTGCCAGGTATCCCGGTTGCCCAAGCCTTTGCCGCTGAAAGTCCCTCAGCTTCACCCGCCCCGGCTGCGACCTATTCAACCCAGGATAAAGATACAAAAACAACGGTGAAAAAAGTGTATGCTGAAAGATACCGGGATAGAGACCGTAACGGACCGCCGGGCCGGGGCTGGCATGAACATAATCACAGCTGGCCAAGCTCGGATGAAAATCAGGCCTGGTATCAGGACGGACGGATCTATTATCGCAGTGATTCCAATCACTATCGCTCCAACTATGCCTATACCTCGGCCAGCAATCCGGTTACTGTGGTAAAAGAATCTGCCTCGCTCTATGGTTTCAACCGTTATACAGACTCATTTACCCTCTTGTCCCGGACAAGCAACAGGGCCATTGTAGAAGTAATTAAAAACGACACAGGCAAAATATTTAATATGGTTCTGGAAAGAAACAACAATAATGACTGGCGCATTGTAGGCACCTTGGCGAAATAAGAAAAGACTGGGCTTCTGCCAAGTGCTCAGGGCACTGGCAGAAGCCCCGGTCTTTTTTGCTGATGATTGTGCCTCTTTTCCTCGGTCTTTCCGCACCTGCCCCTACACACTTTTCATATTAAGGGGCTTTTTATCTTTGGACTGCTTCTATTACCATACATTGCTTAATGCTAAACGTTCCATATAAATCATTTTACATAATTAAGTGGCAATTAGGTGAGTATATTCACCTAATTGCCACTTAATTATACTCTGCCAGTACCGCCGCGCCCTAAACACTTCTGTCTGGTATTTCTGCCAGGAGCTATGGACTATTGTCTTTATGATCCTGCTGTTGCTAAGGCAGTGGCCCCAAGCCACCAG
Source organism: Bacillota bacterium (assembly GCA_023388195.1). Lineage (GTDB taxonomy): Bacteria > Bacillota > Negativicutes > Sporomusales > Sporomusaceae > Sporomusa. The sequence goes on along the minus strand of JAEWGR010000080.1, from coordinate 44,708 downwards.
TATGAGGCATCAGGCTATCAAAAATTCTTACTAATAATAAAGCTTTTAAATTTGGGTTGCTACAGCTAGGAGTACTTACTTTTTCGTGACAGCGGCCGGAGCTGATGCACCATGTCCCGCCTCGCCGACCCTGTTGCGAAGGTAACTATACCAGTAGAATGTCGCGACAAACAGGCCAAGGCCAACGATATTGCCTAATATGGCTGGAATCCAATTGGCCATAACCATACTTTCCATTGTCAGCGTAGCCACTTTATCTCCTAAATTACTGGCCTCAACAACAGCCGGCACCGTTTTTGCCAATAACCCGGCAGGCAGGTAATACATGTTGGCAATACTATGCTCAAAACCACTCATAACAAATGTCATGATCGGGATGTAACAGGTGGCAACTTTACTGATAATATCTTTGGAGGAGAAACTCATCCATACGGCCAGGCCTACCAACCAGTTGCATAAAATTGCGCGAAAAAATATCTCGGTCCAGGTGAGGTTGACTTTAGCAACGGCAATGGCTAAAGCAGCTGCCCCCAGCAAGTGATTGTTGAACTTGAACAGCCCGGTCATATACATAATCCAGGCAATTAATACTGCCCCCACCATATTCCCGGTCAGCACAATGGTCCAGTTCCGTAATACAGCCGTCAAATTAATTCTGCCGGCAAAAAGTGCAGTCAACATCAAAACATTACCTGTAAATAACTCTGCGCCGCAGATAACAACATACATAAGGCCTACTGAAAATACAGAACCAGTAATAAACCGCTGCCAGCCGGCACCCAGGGCAGTAAGATCATGGGTGGCCATGGTTGAGCCTTCTGCACCAAAGGCAATAAAACAACCGGCAAGAATACCTAAGATAAACAGCTTACCTGCAGGCATTGTCGCTCGGGTTACCTGCGCCTCCATACAATGCTGAGCAATCTCGGGGGGTGTACAATAATTCATATAAATCCTCTCCTTTACTGTAATATCAAATCCTGCCCTCCTTTGCGGCAATGAACTCAGACTGTTTTGGTTATCAGTTTCTATCTTTCATTACCGGTAATCCTGAATCGTAAAAGCGAAAAAGCATGCCAACAAGGCATGCTCTCCTGGCAATTAAGCTATTATTTTGATCAATATCTCTTGCTGGGCGTTATTGTCTTACCATAAAGCTAAGGGAGATTGTGACCTCAATCTCCCTTGAAAATAATTGGTTATTAACTGAAGACAGCGCCTTTTCCATAATACATTTAAGTTCAGATATATAATCATAAATTTGGCTATTGCGCAGAAATGAGCGTAAACGATTGGCTATATTATCCATTTTATCCAATTGCCAGAAAAATTTCAACCTATTCTCTAAACTATTGGCTAACAATTCGCACCAGCCGTACTGCGAAGCACTGCTTTATAGCCGGCAAAAACCGGCTCATCAGTATGGATCTGTGCATTTCCCGTTTTGTAATTAGCAGCAACTGATCCTCTGTTTGCCGCAGCGAAACCAGAGAATCAATATACCGCTCGAAATCAGCCTCTCCCATCGCCGTCCGCAATTTCGCCAAGGCCGCCGACAGGTGCGGCGCTTCCTGGCCAATCCTCTCAGTGAGAGGGGAAAAAGGAACCGTATATCTTTCCGCAGCCATTATGTTCATTCCACCTTCTAGCAATGGTATTTATAGACTTTTTGTCATCAGCACGTGGGGAATTCCATCTTCCATAAACACGGCTGACTTTGTCTGGTAGCCTAGCTTATGATAAAAATGCTCAGCCTGGCTTTGTCCGTGCAGTTTTGCTGTAGTTAGACCTTTGCCACTGGCAATTTCCTCTAACGCTGCGACTATTTTCCTGCCGAGTCCGTATTGCCGGTAAGCGGCCAGAATACAAATCCGCTCCAGTTTTGCCACACCGTCAACCATCCGCAGGCGGCCGGTACCAACAGGCAGCTTATCATCATTATATACGATAATATGCTCTGACGAAGCCTCATACTCGTCAAGTTCAACTGCCGGGGGCACCCCCTGCTCATCAACAAATACTGCTATCCTGACCTGCCAGGCATCGTTCAGTTCCGATTGAGTATCAACCCGTTTTACCTGCATTTATCTTCCCGCCTTTCCGGATGCTGTCGTCGGCCTCACCTTTTGCCGCCTTTTAGCCAGACACCTGACCTATACTTTTTCATTCGCCGTCAGCAGGGCCTCTTCCTCCAAAAATGGATACCTGACAATCGGATGTTTACAGCGTTCTGAAGATCAGCTAGTATTATAATCAGCAAATCCAAGCCAGACTAAGGACTGACCGACAATTCCATTTGCCTGCGCCAGCAGCAGACGCATTTCCCGGCCGTCACTGTCCCGTCCCCATTCATGTCACAGAGGAGGCGCTCTATGAAACGTTTATTGCCCCAAACCTTACGAAATAAGATGGTGTTATTTGCTTTAATCATTGTCAGTATACCAATACTGCTGACAGGCTATGTCACCAAGCTTGAAACCCAGGAAGCCCTCCTGCTGGAAAAACAGGCTAAATTGTTCGGGATTGCTTTATTGCTGGATAATTACCTGGGCGAAGGCTATCAAGCGCAGTTACTGGCCCAAAACGCGCAGAATGCCGATCGTGCAGCCCAAATACAAGTGTTGAATAATTCTTTAAGAAAATATACAGATACTGTGACCAGTGTTAACCCCGGCGTCGGCGCCGGCTATTACAGCAAGGAGCTTGACGCCATTATTACCTATGGCCCCAGCAGCAATTACGCTGACAAAGTCGGGCTTACAATCGACCCGGCTCATCCCGGCCGGAGGGTTATGGCCACCGGCGAACGGCTGGTTGCGTTTGCCCCTATGGTCAGAGGCGATATTATGAATGCCATGGTGCCGATTGTGCGTCACGGCGAAGTGATCGGCTATATCTGGGCTAACGAACTAACAGATGATATCCATGCCCAAATGGCGGCCATGGACTATAATATTTACCTCTCTGTAAGCCTCGGCATTGTTTTCAGCCTGCTGCTGATCTTCTGGATGACCAGGGGTTTTATTCGCAATGTAGAAACAATCAAAAACAGCCTGGAACTGCTGCGTTTTAATTTACGCCACCGGATCATGCCCATGCCCGGTGAAATAGGACAAATTAGTGAAGCCATTAATCATATGGCTCACTCCTTGCTCAATGCCCAGACGTTAAACGAAAATATCCTCCACAGCATTGCCGACGGCGTTATTACTGTGGATATTAACGGTACGATAACGAGTGCCAATAAATCAGCAGAAAACCTGACTGGTTTTATTTGTGCCGAAATTGTTGATAAACCATATAAGGAAATCTTTTGCGAAGGCCGGCATTTTAACAGCTTGCTGCTGGACACCCTGGCCACAGGCACTAATTACATTGGCATTGAGATGGAATACCCCGTCAAAAACAAGGATATTTATATCAGTATCAGCACCAGCCGACTGAAAGACAGTAACGATAAAATTATCGGTGCCGTCGTCGTTTTCAAGGACCTGACCGAGCAACACCGCCTGCAGGCCCAGATGCTGCGCGCCGAAAGGCTAGCCTCACTGGGTGAGCTTATGGCCGGCGTCGCCCATGAGATACGCAACCCGCTCACGGCAATTAAAGGCTTTATACAATATTTGCAAAGTGCTGACAATGAAGCCGAGAGAAAAGAATATATGCCGGTAATTATCAAAGAAGTTGACCGGATAAACCGGGTTATTGAAACGCTGCTGTATTTTGCCCGTCCCTGCAAAACCAATTATCAGCTAATGGACATCAACAGTTTGATCGAGGAAACGCTGGTACTTGTCAAAAATACTGGTACTAAACACAAAGTGGACTTCCGGCTGCACCTTGACCGGACACTGCCGCTTATAGAAGGCGATCCTGAGCAGCTAAAGCAGGTCTTTCTCAATTTGCTGATCAATGCGGTCCAGGCTATTTTGGACCAGGGGACACTCGAAATTATCACCTGGCAGGAGCATAGTGATTTTGTCCATATACAAATAACAGATACTGGGGCCGGCATTAACAGCGCCGATTTGAACAAGGTATTTGATCCATTTTTCACCACCAAAACCGCAGGCACCGGTTTAGGACTGGCTGTAGTCCAGCGGATCATTAACACCCACTACGGACGCATTACTATTCAAAGTGAGCCAGGCCACGGCACGGTGGTTACCCTGCAGTTGCCGGTAACCCATCAGGGAGGCGAGACTGATAAACAATAATTATACCATTATGGTTGTTGACGACGAAGACAGTGTGCGCAAATTATTGTCTGCGATTTTGAAACGCGAAGGGTATCAGGTGGTGTGCGCCGCCAGCGGCGAAGAGGCCCTGAGCAAATTCAAGGCTCTCCAGCCTGACCTGATTATTATGGATATCCGGATGCCGAACACCGATGGCATCACCGCCTTTAAGGAAATGCGCAAGATAAGCCAGAATGTTACTGTAATCCTGATGACAGCCTACGCGGCTGTGGAAACAGCTGTGGAAGCCATCAAACTGGGAGCCTTTGACTATGTGATCAAGCCTTTTGACATTGAAGAGGTTAAACTACTGACTAGCCGCGCCATACAGTTACAGCGGATGACAGAAAAAATCTTTGTGCTGAACCAGCAGTTGATTGACAGCTACCGGCTGGACAAGATTATTACCAACAGCCCCAAGATGAAGGAGTTATGCCAGAGCATCGCTAAAATCGCCCAGAGCAATGCCACCGTGCTGATTACCGGTGAAAGCGGCACAGGCAAAGAGCTGATTGCCAACACCCTCCACTATAACAGCAGGCGAAACAGCGGTCCTTTTATCAAGATCAACTGTGGGGCGCTGCCGGAAAGCCTGCTCGACAGTGAGCTGTTCGGCCACGAAAAGGGCGCCTTTACCGGCGCTGTCATGCGCCGCCCGGGCCGGTTCGAACAGGCTGATCACGGAACCCTGTTTCTGGATGAGATTGGTGAAATTTCGCCAAACCTGCAGGTAAAACTGCTCAGGGTATTGCAAGAGCGAGAATTTGAACGGGTTGGCGGCAATACAACAATCAAAACCGACATCCGGGTACTGGCGGCAACAAACCGGAACCTGGAGGAAATGGTCAAACAGGGCAGCTTCCGGCAAGACCTGTACTACCGCCTGAATGTTGTCTCCCTGTCAGCCCCGCCCCTGCGTGAGCGACGTGAAGATATAGAACTGCTGGCCGGTTACTTTTTACAGAAATTTACCGCCGAGAATGAAAAAGCTATTATGGCTTTTGATCCTGATGTTATAAAATTACTGGAAAACTACAACTGGCCGGGTAATGTGCGCGAATTGGCCAATGTCGTGGAACGGGCTGTAATTATGAGTACAGGCAGCCGCATATTTCCGGAGGATCTCCCGGATAATGTCAGGCATAGCAGCGAAAGCGACCTCATTAACACCTTGGGTTTTGAAAAAATGACCGGCAAATCTTTAAAAGAAATGATAAAACAAGCGGAATGTCTGCTTATTAAAGAGGCATTGCTGCGCAATCATGGCAATAAGGTAAAAACCGCCAAGGAACTTGGCGTAAGCAGGCGTTCACTTTTATACAAGATTCAGGAGTATGAAATCGAGTAAGTGTGAAAAAAAGTGCTCACTGCGCAAAAACCTGCGCAGCCAAAGGCTACGAAAGCGGGCATTATTTTTTAGAGTAATCTGGTTAAAGAAATCTTCAATCTAGTATTTGTAATTATTCACAAGGTCTGTCGATTTTTCGGCAGACCTTTTTTTTGTTTGGCATGGATTATGCGTAATATAGGGGCAGCTTGAAATTCTTGTCGTTTAATATAGAATTTCGCAAGCATCAAAATGCCTATGACTAATTCAGCAGGAGGTCAGTATGACAAACAAGCAAGCAAGTATCGAGCAGGTTGCAGGCCATCTAAAAGACGGTATGACGATTATGGTCGGCGGCTTTTTAGCAGTCGGTTCTCCGGAGAATCTTATTCAGACCCTCATTGATCACAAAATTCAAAACCTGACACTGATTGCCAATGATACCGGGTTCCCCGACAAAGGGGTTGGCCGCCTTGTTGTCAGCCGTCAGGTTGGCCGGGTAATTGCCTCCCATATCGGCACCAATCCGGAAACAGGCAAACAGATGATTGCCGGGGAGATGGCTGTTGAGCTCGTACCCCAGGGCACACTGGCGGAAAGAGTACGCTGCGGCGGGGCCGGGCTGGGCGGTGTGCTTACCCCCACCGGTGTGGGCACAGTCGTCGAAGAGGGTAAACAAAAGCTCAGTGTCGGCGGCGTGGAGTATTTGCTGGAAACACCCCTCCGGGCAGACGTGGCCCTGATCCGGGCCAAAAAAGCCGATAAAGCCGGTAATCTTGTCTATGACAAATCAGCCCGTAACTTTAATCCGCTGATGGCGATGGCCGCCGACTTAGTCATTGCCGAGGTGGATGAGCTGGTGGAAGTGGGAGAAATTGATCCCGATGAAGTTATGACCCCGGGCGTAGTTGTCGATAAAATTGTTTTTTGGGGAGGTTGTTAGGATGAACACAAAAGAAATCATTGCCAGACGGGTTGCCCTGGAGCTGGAAAATGGTAATGTGGTTAACCTCGGCATCGGCTTGCCGACAATGGTAGTTAATTACCTGCCCGCTGGTGTCGACGTAACTCTCCAGTCGGAAAACGGCTTCGTCGGCTTAGGTTCCCTGAGCGGGAATATAGACCCGAATCTGGCCAATGCCGGCGGCCAACCCTGCGGTTTAATCCCCGGGGCAGCAATGTTTGACAGTGCGACATCCTTTATGCTGATCCGCGGCGGACATGTCGATGTTACTGTATTAGGCGGCCTGGAGGTGGATCAGGCTGGTAATCTGGCTAACTGGATGGTACCCGGCAAAATGGTGCCCGGCATGGGCGGAGCTATGGATCTGGTAACAGGGGCTAAAAAAGTCATTATCGCTATGGAGCATTGCGCAAAAGACGGCTCAGCCAAGCTGTTGCGGGAATGCCGCCTGCCCCTGACCGGCAAAGGTGTAGTTGATCTCATTGTAACCGAGCTGGGCGTATTCCGGGTAAGCGGCGACAGTCTAGTCCTTGAGGAAATTGCCGCCGGCATTGATATCGAGTTCGTAAAAGCCCGTACCGAGGCCACCCTGACTATCAGCCCTGATCTTAAACCGATGCAAAATATTTCGTAGGAGGAAAACTGCAATGGTAGGAGTTATTTCACGTTTTTTCACAAGTATCGTCAACAAGTATTTGCCTGACCCGTTAGTCTTTGCTATCTTGCTTACCATCATTACCTTCATTTTAGGTATTACCATAACCCCTCATTCAGCCATGGATATGGTCGGCATGTGGGGCGACGGCTTCTGGAATCTATTGGCCTTTGCTATGCAAATGTCGCTTGTCCTCGTAACCGGCCATGCCCTGGCCAGCTCCGGTCCGGTGAAAAAAGGCATGACCGCACTGGCCTCAGTCGCCAAAACCCCGGCCCAGGGGGTCATGCTGGTCGGTTTTTGTTCCGCTGTGGCCTGTGTCATTAACTGGGGCTTCGGACTGGTGGTAGGTGCCATGTTCGCCCGGGAAGTAGCCCGCCGTATCCCCAAATCTGATTACCGCCTGCTTATCGCCACCGCTTATATGGGCTTTTTATCCTGGCATGGCGGCTTTTCCGCCTCGGTGCCGCTGGTAGCTGCCACACCCGGTAATCCGATGGAGAAAATGGTGGGACTGATTCCCATTTCCAGCACCATCTTTACCGGTTATAACCTGTTTATTACCGCCGGCCTGATTATTCTGGTACCCCTCATTGCCCGCATGATGATGCCCAAAGAGCATGAGATTGTTGCCATTGATCCGGCCCTCTTGCGGGAAGATGTCTCCGTTGCCAAAGAGCTAGGTTCTGATGCCACCTGGGCCGAAAGAATTGAAGAAAGCCGGATACTGGCCTGGGTTGTCGGCTTGCTTGGCATTGTTTATCTGGGAAATTACTTTGCCCAAAAAGGCTTTAACCTGAATGTTAACACCGTAAACCTGATGTTCCTGACTGCCGGCATTCTGCTGCATAAAACGCCGATGGCGTATGTGCGGGCCATCAGTGCAGCCGCCAAGGGAACCGCCGGTATCCTGATCCAGTTCCCGTTTTACGCCGGTATTCAGATTATGATGGAACACTCCGGCCTGGGTGGAATTATTACTAATTGGTTTGTCAATGTAGCCACAGCCGAGACCTTCCCGATCATGGCCTTCTTTAGTTCAGCCCTCATTAATTTTGCCGTACCTTCCGGCGGCGGCCATTGGGTTGTTCAGGGCCCATTCGTCATGCCTGCCGCACAGGCCTTAGGAGCCGATATGGGTAAAGCCGCCATGGCCATCGCCTATGGTGAAGCCTGGATGAATATGGCTCAGCCGTTCTGGGCGCTGCCGGCCCTGGCCATAGCCGGCCTCGGTGTGCGTGACATCATGGGTTATTGCGTTACAGCCCTGTTGTTTTCCGGTGTAATCTTTATTATTGGTCTGCATTTCTTCTAACAGTACAGGATCATTCGCAAATTTTAACCATTGGAGGTAGATACACATGAGAGAAGTAGTGATTGCCAGTGCCGTCCGCACCGCGATCGGCAGTTTTAACGGTGCCCTGGCACCATTTTCAGCAGTCGAACTGGGAGCCCACGTCATTAGCGCGGCAGTTACCCGGGCTGGTATTGCAAAAGATAGTATCGATGAGGTTATATTCGGCAATGTCCTGCAGGCCGGTCTTGGACAAAACCCGGCCCGGCAGGCGGCAGTCAAAGCCGGCCTGGCAGTAGAAACACCTGCTTATACCATTAATAAGGTATGCGGTTCAGGTTTAAAGACCGTCAACCTGGCGGCCCAGGCCATTCTGGCCGGTGATGCCGACATAGTGGTTGCCGGCGGCATGGAAAGCATGACCAATGCCCCGTACCTGCTTGATGCCAAAGCCCGCTGGGGTTATCGCATGGGCAATGGCAAGCTCACCGATGTCATGATTCAGGACGGCCTCTGGTGCGCCTTCAATGACTATCATATGGGCATCACCGCTGAAAACGTTGCGGAAAAGTACAGCATCAGCCGTCAGGAACAGGATCAGGTGGCTGCGGACTCCCAGCGCAAGGCTGCTGCCGCCATTGCTGCCGGCGCGTTTAAACAGGAGATTGTCCCACTTGCCGTTAAGACCAGAAAAGGCGAGGTTACCGTGGACACCGACGAATATCCCCGGGCCGGAACCACTTTTGAAGCTTTGAGTAAATTAAAACCAGCCTTTAAAAAAGACGGTACCGTAACTGCCGGCAACGCCTCCGGCATTAATGACGGCGGCGCGGCCCTTGTGATCATGTCCGGTGATAAAGCCCGCGAACTGGGCATTAAACCGCTGGCCCGGATTCGCGCCTATGCCGCTGGCGGCGTTGATCCCAGCATCATGGGCGTCGGCCCGGTGCCGGCAACCCGTAAGGCCCTCGCCAAAGCCGGTTTAACGATCAATGACATTGACCTGATTGAAGCCAACGAAGCCTTTGCCGCCCAGTTTCTGGCCGTAGGCAAAGAATTAGGTTTCGCACCGGAAAAAGTAAATATTAACGGCGGCGCCATTGCGCTGGGCCATCCCATCGGTGCCAGCGGTGCCCGCATCCTGGTCACCCTGCTGCATGCACTGGAACACAACAATAAGAAACTGGGCCTGGCCACCCTTTGCATCGGCGGCGGCCAGGGGGTCGCCACCATTGTGGAAAGAATCTAATAAACCGGGACTAACCAAAAGTACTGAGAAGTATATAAGAAAAATTTTCAATTAAGAAGAAAAAATAAAGACAGGCGAAACGGCGGTACTGTTTTGGTTATCAAGGCAGTACCGCCGTTCACTTGTCTTATTTTAATAATACTGCCTTTTCAATCACTGTAATGAATTGATCCACTATTTCCGGATCAAACTGGGCTCCTCGCTGCCGCCTTAGTTCCGCCAGGGCTGCCGCCGCCGAAAGCTGCTTACGATACACCCTTTTGACAGTCATAGCTGAAAAGGCGTCTGCAACTGCCAGTATTCTTCCCGCTAGCGGTATAGCTGTGGTTTTACAGCCCTGTGGATAACCATAACCGTTATAATGCTCGTGGTGACTGGCAATCGCTTGCAGTACCGACTGATTAAGGCTATATGTGCGCAGTAAATTGATACTGACCAGCACGTGGGTTTTCATCAGCTCATATTCAGCATCGGTCAATTGTTCATGTTTGCGCAAAATCTCATTGGGAATAATAATTTTCCCAATATCATGCAGCCAGCCGGCAATTGTAATATCGGCAACATACTCCGGACTTAGACCCATAAACCCCGCTAACATTGCACTATATCTGGCTACATAATAAGAATGTACATAAGTATAAACGTCTTTTTGAGCCAATACATTAATTAACTCCTGATATTGGACAGGCAGCACCATCTTAATATGAAAATGGTCGCTGAAATTTTTTTCGGCCTTATTACAATACATATCCTGATCAGCCAGATTAATCAGATCCTGAATGCTGCCCCGGTGCCCGGTGCTGTGTCTGGCAACACCATAGGAAAAAGTTACATCAATCGGTATCAAATCAGGGTCTACTATATAATTTTGATTTTTTAAACGTTCAATAAACTCCAGATTACCGCAATCATTTTCCCCCTGGTTTATAATGACCAAAAATTCATCACCGCCCATGCGGGCAATAATGGCTTCCTGATCCAGGGCCGCGCGCAGCGAGCCGGCAAATTGCGTTAATACAGTATTGCCAGCTATATGACCAAAGGTGTCATTTATTGTTTTAAAATTATTTAGATCAAAAAGCAGAACAGTCACTGTGCTGCCATCAGCCAGCAACTCCTGCCCCTTGGCAACTGCATGCGTAAAAGTATATAATCCGGTCAGCGCATCGGTTATACTTGCCTGGTAATACTTATCCCGCTGTTCGGCTAAATTACGGTACAGCCAGATACCGGTACTGACCGTCGCGGCAATCAGCAAGGTAACAAACATTTTCTGGCCAATGGCCATGGAAAAAACCCCGCCATTGTAACTATAAAAATAATAAGAAAGGGAGAAGGTAGCCGGAATTGCAACAAAAGGATTAGGTAGTACCGGTGCATACAAAAAAGCAGCATTGATAACGAAGGCCGTAAGGGTATCGGCATCGAGGCTTTCATACCTGACAATGGCAGCAAGCAAACAATGATGGCTAATCAGGGCACTGCCGGTTAATGGATAGGCAAGGTGCTTTATGTTATACTTTAGAGCAGCTAATAACAATACAGGCATAATTAACGCGCCAATTTGGGGGATTCCCTTGGGAACCACCGCGAACAGCCCACCCGCGAAGATCAAGACAAAAACGATATAACCCCGATTTATTCCGGCAATGATTTGCACCCCCTGCCCGCGAGTATCTGCCCAAATAACAGCTGTAAAATCTGTTCTGCAAGGTACCTTATTAATAATTGTATCTAATTCTACATAATATCTCTGATTTGTTCAATACTTTTTGCAGCATTATACATGCATGTTTGTAAATGTAATATATAAAACTGCTGTTACATTCACACAGAATTGACAGAGGCTCTACCTAACGCTAATAATTATTCTGGCAAAATGACCTGGCGGTTCCCTTGGCCGGCAAGCAAACCTGGAAGTTTTTATATCTATTACAGTATATTCATGCAACTGCGCCAAGTACATGAATCCAGCATAATATGCATTCCGGTATCGCAGGAAAATATAACTTTTTCTGGATAATCCTGGTTAAAAAAATTTTCAGGATGTAATCTTCCCTGTTTTGTATTAAAATAGAATTGAGCATAGTGTTAAGTGTAAACAAACTATGTGCTTTCCAAATAGCTGAAGTTGCAAATCACTTCAGCCTACTATTTTGAGAGGAGATAAACTATGCGAGGAAATTTACAGTATTTCTTCTTAAAAATGCTCAGTCGGCTGATTTGCTTATTACCATACCGTTTGATATGCTGGCTTGGCCGGCAACTGGGGAATATCGTCTATCTAGCGGCCAAGCGTCAGCGGGAGCGAGGCATAATGCAGGTTGCCGACAGCATGAAACTTACCCCGGAAGAAGCCAAACACCTGATTCGCCGCGTGTTCTGTAATCTGGGACAAACGCTGATGGAAGTGCTGTACACACCTGTCCTGACTCCGAAAAATATACAGCAATATGTATCTATTTCCGGCCTGGAACATTTGCAGAAAGCGTTAAGCCAGGGACATGGCGTAGTTTTTCTGACTGCCCATATGGGTAACTGGGAATGGATGGCAGCAGCGTTATCCTATGCTGGCTTCCCGATAACAACAATAGCCAAACCGCAACCCAATCCGCAGCATACCCGTATTCTGAACGAATTCCGGACTATGGTCGGACTGGAAGTATTCAACCGGGGAACCGCAGATATGATTAAGGCGGCCCGGGCATTAAAAAAAGGTAAAGTATTAGGTTTTCTGGCTGATCAGGATGGTGGCACCGACGGTGTATTCTTTGATTTCTTGGGCAAAAAAGCATCATCGCCTGTTGGCCCGGCCTATTTTGCCAAAACCTTTAATGCTGTTATTGTACCGGCCTTTACTTACCACCGCCCCCAGGGCGGTCACCATGTGGTCATTAAACCCCCTGTAGCCTATCAGCATTACGAGGATTCCAACCAGGAACTGTATCATAATACGCTACAGATGACAAAAGTCATTGAAGAGGCTATACAAGCCTATCCGGATGAATGGATATGGTTTATGAGACGCTGGAATACAAAAGTCCCTGCTGTTTCTTCTTAGAACAGGGTATAGTTCGCTTACCAGAAAATTAGCCAGGCCCGGCCACATATGTGTCCAGGCCTGGCTATTCTTATTGTGATTGCCCAAGTGCCCGCTGCCTGAGAGACTTATTTGCAAAGTGCTCCCCTTCTGCAATCATACAAATGTTAATATTTGTATATTCCAGAAAGAGAGTCTAATCCCTCTTGCCAATAAATTATAACAAATCTCTGGACAGTAAAGACCAGGGCTTTCCGGCAAATAGGCCTTGGTCTTTACGTAATATTCTTTTATAAGTAGCTGCCCCTTATACATATCTTTAGATCAGTATGCTGATCAGGTGCAGTCGATTGAAAAGTCAGGCAGGCAAATCTGGCGATTACACCGGGAACAAAAGTTACCATGGCTTCCGGACTGACAATCTGCGGGGTTACGTCTGTCATCCAGTTTACACCGTCAGGACTAAGTTCAAGAGTAACACTGGCACTCTGCTTGCCACAATTAATAACATAATAGGTGTAATTAAAATGCTGGACGTTTAATTTTGTTGTTGTCCGCACCCTGTTGCCGGTTGTTACGCTTTCATCTGCGTCCAGTGTCTGGCAGCTATTCTCACCAGGCAATGTCTCTAAGAATGTCACTTCTAAAAAAGGCCAGCACCGCGAATCAAAAGCTCTATTGCTACAAAAGCCTATTACTCCAGGCTTTTGTTGATTTCTTAGTTGTAAAAGCACTCCCAGGTTTGCGCTGTCACCGGTATACCACTCTGTAATCAGTGATGTAATGTCAAAGGTTAAGGAGCAGTCCTTCTCAGTAACGACTGTGCTGGCCGCCGGTATGCTGTTAAACAGAAGCGCTTTTCTTTTACACCAGGGTGAAAATATCTGATGCACATCGATGGCCGGCGCTAAGGGATAGCAGGTATTTTTGAGCACAAAGACATTGAGGGTGCCACGCAAAATAGTCAGACAAGGCGGCAAAACTGTAATATCAAAGTCAATAAGCGACTGAAACACCTGTTTCTTACAACCTACTGTCAGCATTTTACTGCTCAAGTGCCGTTGCCGGCCGCGGCTATTTACTAGCGTTACATTTTTAACAGGAGGCTTAATGGTTTTCCCCCCCACCTACTCCTCCCCCCTTTTTACCAGATGAAACTCTATAGTTAATAGCAACAGCATAATCGATCCGCAATTGCTATTATGTATAATTTGTCTCCAACACTGGTTGGAGACAAATTAGCAATCAGCAGCTTACGACGATTGGCCCTGGAAGAAGATCGTCAGGTCTACTGCACTGGCGGCATTAACAGCAGCGTAATATACTCTGGCATATTTTAGGAAAATACCTGAAACTAACCCAGTGGCAGTATTAGGACTAAGGGTAACTGCAGAACTATCGCTAAACCAGACCTCACCGTCAGGGCTAAGCTGCAACTGAACAATAGCCTGGGCATTGGGGTCGGATGTAGCTTCATTTACCAAGCCAAAGGAATAAGTTGCCACCCCTAAAACTGTGTATGTTTCCGACGGTGAACCGGCAATATCAATCAGGCTGGTTTTAGCTTCAGTTACATCAGTGGTAGACAAGGTGGAGACAACCGCTAAACCATCGCTGGTAATCAATAAGCCTCCGGTCGGTGGCGTTACACTCAGGCCGGAAGATGGAGCCGTGACAATCAGACCATTAGCAGGGCCGGTTACACTCAGACCTTCGACCGATGCGGTCACTAACAGACCGTTGACAGGGGCCGTTACACTCAGGCCGGATGCCGGCGCAGTCACAATCAGCCCGTTGGCAGGGCCGGTTACACTCAGACCTTCGGCCGATGCGGTCACTAACAGACCGTTGACAGGGGCCGTTACACTCAGGCCGGATGCCGGCGCGGTCACAATCAGCCCGTTAGCGGGGCCGGTTACACTCAGACCTTCGGCCGATGCGGTCACTAGCAGACCGTTGACAGGGGCTGTAATACTAAAGCCGCCGACTGGAGCCGTTACTGATAAATATCCTCCGTTTTCTGTTATGAGAGCAGCGTTTTCCGAACCATAAATTTTAATTCGCGCCTGGTCGGCAACGTCCTGGATAATCTTAAAGTTTGGCATAATCGCTGTCGCTTCCTTTCGCTATTTTTGCTTCTGTAGATTGCTCTACCCACCCTATAATATGTTGCTCCCAAAGCTTATGTGACCGCTTTTTTATCTTTATGTAAAGTTAATCCTGAGAGAACGCGGACCATCCCCCAGGCATATACTGATAATAAAAAAATGGGGTATGGTCATGACCAATAGAATCAGCCTGTGTATGATTGTAAAAAATGAAGAGGTTAATCTGGCCCGTTGTTTACGCAGTGTGGCTGGAGCTGTCGATGAAATTGTCATTGTCGATACAGGATCATCAGATCAGACCATCCAGATAGCCGAACAGGCCGGAGCTCAGGTTGTCTCACATCTTTGGCAGGATGATTTCAGTGCGGCCCGCAACGTATCCTTAGAAATAGCTACCGGCGACTGGATCCTCTTCCTGGATGCCGATGAAGCGCTGGAACCGGGGGCCGCCTGCGGACTAAGGCAAGCGGCAGCATCAGATAACGAAGGCTATTTTGTAAAAATCATAAATCTCATCGGTGTGGAAGGTAATTGTGAAGCCTGCCCGGATTTGGTATTTCGTCTGTTCCGCAATAAACCGGAGTATCGCTTCCGGGGGGCCATTCATGAACAGATTGTTGATGTTATTCTGGAAAATAACCGGCAGGCAGCTTTTCAGATCGCCGAAAATATTGTGCTGCGTCATTATGGCTATTTAGACCGGCAGGTTAGCGAGAAAAACAAAAAAAACCGGAATCTGGCCATAATTAAAAAACAAATCGAAAATGAGCCCAATAACCATGCGCTGCGTTACCACTATGGTGTGGAATTGTACCGCATCGACAACTTTGCCGAAGCCGCAGCAGAATTAACAAAAGCTGCCAATCATACTGATCCGGGTACAATATATTACCCTAAACTGTTGCGCTACATAGCCTTAGCCCACTATGGAGCCCGGCAGTATGACCGGGCCTTGGAGGCCATTGCCCTGGGCTTACGTTTTTTCCCCAATTATGCTGATTTATATTATTACGGTGGCTTAATCCAGCTTGAGCTTAACAATTATGCGGGAGCCTTCGACTGCTTCCAGAATGCAATCTCGATGCCGGAGCAGCCGGCTTACTATGCTCCATTCAGCGGCAGCCGCGGCTTTCGGGCTTATTATCAGCTGGCCCGTCTGGCAGAGGCCTTTGGTAATGAAGAAGAAGCGCTGCGCTATTACATTCTCAGCTTGCAGGATAATGCGGCGTTTACCCTCCCCCTGCCGGCCATTGTCAGGATATTAAACCCGCGGGAAGATCCGGATTATACCAGACAGGCACTGGAAACACTGTGTGATTTCTGTACAGATGACGCTAAACGGCTTATTGGTACGGTATATTTCACCGAAGGAGCGTACCGGCTGGCCCTCGAGTATTTCGAACAGCTTGAACCAGCGGTGTTGGATGATTACACCAGCATGCTGAAAGCCATATGTCTCATTCAGCAAAAAAGAATACTGGAAGCAATGCGTATATTCGATGCCATTCCCCTGCATCATCCGCAATACCCTTTAGCAAGAATGAATGAAATCCTCTGCTTCTGGCTAAACAAAAACCGGACAAAAGTCCGCAGACTGTGTGAGGATTTCCTGGCTGTCGGCCTGTCAGCCGATACCGGGGCTGTTGTCACCATGCTGAAGGACTCTTTATATAAACGCGGCTCGTCCCCGCCTGCCCCCCTGGGACCGGAAGGCATGGCGCTTGTACAGGATATCCTGCTACGGGCACTCGACCTGCAGGAACTCCAGCTTGCCGAAAGCTTACTGGGTAAAGTTGCCCCGGAAACAAAAAAAGAATATGCCCTGGATATTGCCAAAATTTTTTCTCATTACCAATATTGGGATCAAGCCAGAGTGTATGCCGAGCTATATTTAGAGGAACAGCCGGAAGATGCGGCTGCCTGGTGCCAGTTAGGAGAAACACTGCAGCATGGCCGGCAAACAGCAGAGGCCAGCCTCTGTTACCGGCGGGCCTTGTCGCTTAACCCCCAACAGCCGCAGTATTATGTTAAATTAATACGTTTGTATCAGGCTATGCGTCAGGAACTGCTGGCGGAAGCATACCGTAAGTATCCTGACATCCCCCTGTTTCATGAGTTATTGGAGGAGGCCGCCAAACAATGACCCTACCGCGTATTTCTTTGGCAATGATTGTCCGCAATGAAGCCCCCCGGCTTGCCCAGTGCCTGGAGAGTGTCAGACAGGCAGTTGATGAAATTGTCATCGTCGATACCGGTTCGACCGATATTACGCTGCAGATTGCCAGGACCTATACGGCAAAGGTCTATTCTTACCGGTGGGGTGACGACTTTGCGGCCGCCCGTAATTATGCAATCGAGCAAACGACCGGTGACTGGATACTTTCACTAGATGCCGATGAGCAACTAACCGCAGCTGCCGGAGATTTGCAGGCTGTAATCAGCCAGCCTGGGTATACTGCGTTTTTTTTGCCGCTCCATGCATTAAAGCCCGGCAATGAAGATTATGAATATGACCGCTATATGGTGCTGCGTTTATTCCGGCGCCACTATCGCTTTACCAGTCCTGTACACGAATATGTCCTGATCGACACTCCGCAGACTATCGGCCAGGCCTGTTCGCCGGTAATCCGGCATCAGGCTGTGCCGGTCTCTGAACGCAACTCCCGCCGGGGCCAAAATATCCGGCTGCTGAAGCGGGCGCTGGCCCAAACTAACCCCGCCCCATGCCTGCATTATTATTTAGGGATCGAATGGCTGGGGCTAAACCGTATCAAGCTGGCGATTCCCGCCTTTCAAACAGCGTTGCAGCAGTTACCTGCCACTCAGGTCATGTTTCGCTCACCGGCAGTCCGCCATCTCATCAGCTGCTACCGGCAGTCGGCACAATTGGCAGAGGCGACCCGGCTTTGTCTGGAAGAGAGTGAAAGGTATCCTGCGTATTGCGATCTTTTTTTTGATGGCGCTGTCCTCTTTGAAATCCAGGGTGAATTCGCGCTGGCCATGAAATGGCTCCAGGAGGCCATTCGCTTAGGTCCGCCGCCACTGTTTTTTTTTCATACGGAAGGAACAGACAGTTACCTGGCTTATTATCATCTTGGTTACTGTGCCGAGAAACTGGGATTAGTAAAAGAAGCGAAGACGTACTATGAACAGGCGGTACATATCAGTGAAAATTACTATTATCCTTTGTATCCATTAACCATGTTAAAGCTGGTCCGGCAGCCGGCCCGAGAGGTAGTAGCGTTTCTCCGGGAACAGGGTTACCTTGCCGTTGATAATCTTGCCGGAAAAATGGCAGAGCTTTTCTGGAGTGCAGGTTATCCTGATATCGGCGTTGAGTGCCTATGCCCGGATCAGAAGTCCTCGCCCGCCTCAGAGATACTGGTTGCCTGCCAGCTGTACAGCGGCGAAATCAGCGGCGCTTTACAATCAGTTCAGCAACTGCGGCAGCTGGGGCTGAGGCTTTCGACCACTACAGCCGTAGATGAAGTCATTGCGCTTATGCTCATACACCGTTTTGAGGAAGCTCGTCAGCAGTTATGGCGCCTCCGGCAAATGCCGGGCAATCAGCCTGTATTCAGGGCCGTATTTTGCCTGTATAAGCGGTTGTGCCACAATATTACCCTGCCGTTGGCTAATCCCGAAGCAGCTCCTATCCTGTTGGAGATCAGCAACCGGTGCCTGCAGGTCCGGACAAAAAAATATCCTGAACTGCATAGTTTTACTGCTGTACTGACAGCAATTAACGATATCCTTGCCGCTGAGGCTGACACCTTTGCTTTATTTATTCGTAATTTCAGCCGCAAAGAGCAGGATGTGAAGCAAAGCCTGGCTTACACCTTTTCCAACCTCAGAGGCTTATGCCCATGAACAAGACAAATTCCATTTCTTTGTGCATTATTGCCAGAAACGAGGCTCATTGCCTGGCTCACTGCCTTAACAGCGTCCGGCAGCTTGTAGACGAAATCATCGTGGTTGATACAGGCTCAACAGATGCCACGGCGGGAATTGCGGCCGAACATGGCGCCGCCGTATTCCATTTTTCCTGGACAGACGACTTTGCCGCCGCCCGGAATTATGCACTTAGCAAAGCCCAGGGGCATTGGATATTGGTATTGGATGCTGATGAGGTATTAGCACCGTTATCCCGGTACGAACTGGTCAGTTACCTGGAACAAACACCGGCAGAAGGATATTATTTTGAGATTATCAGTTATTTGGACGACGCCAATAAAACAATTAGTGATTATGTAGTCCGTCTGTTTAAAAATAAGCCTGCCTATTGCTTCAGCGGTTCAATACATGAACAGGTGGCCGGCAGTATTCAAAATCATAACCCCGCCGGCCAATTGATTTTTGCCCCTTATACCATCCATCACTACGGTTATCTGCAGCAGGAAACGGCAGCTAAACATAAATTCGAGCGCAATACGGCCATTATTCAAAAAGCCCTGCGGCATAACCCGCAGGACCCCTTTTTGTACTATAGCCTGGCAGTTGAATATTTGCAGCGCAAAGACTTTCGCCAGGCCTGCTTATTCCTGGAAAACGCGCTGTCCCGGCTGCAGGGGACAGAAGGCTACATCCCCCAGGCAGTATCGGCGTTATTGCTGACAAAACTGGCCCACCCCGGCAAGGCTGGTGACGAAGCCTTGTTTGGCAACTGCCTGCAGGCGCTGCCAGACCAGGGGGACTTATACTGCCTGTATGCGGTATGGCTTATGCAGCAGAAGCGCTGGCCGGAAGCAGTCCCCCTGCTGGCAGGTGCATTATCAAAGCAGCTTGCCATGGTAACTCCCGGACAGATCCATTGCTGCCTGGGGGATATTTATTCTTATACCGGTCAGTTTGACCGGGCCGGTGAGCATTATATCCTGGCCTTAACCGAAACAACACTGGGCTTCTATCCGCTGATCAGATTATTGGCCATGTGGCGCAGCAGTGCAGCGCTTCAGGCCTGTGAACCGGAACTGAATAAAATTCCCCCTGCTGTAATAGCAGCACTATCGTCTCAACTGATCCAGGCCGGCCAGTCCGATCTGGCAATTGCCATTCTTTTGCTTGCTATCCTTGAAAGCGTCAGCCTGGGGAATCTCCCGCAGATTGTTTCCGCCTGCAGCACCTATGCGCAGTATTTGACTACACTCTCCCCGGCACACTGGCCACAGCCTGAAATTTATCTTCTTCTGGAGCAAAGCAGCAGCAAGCTGCTGCTTCAGAGCCGGCTGCTAGCCTTGTCCGGCGGTCATGCACCCCATTGGCAGCAGCCATTAGCAACGGAAGTACGGCAAAATTTGCTGCTGATTGCTGCAGTTGTTCAGCACCACGTCCCCTTTACTGACCCATTAGCATTCTGGGAGGAGGTATTTATCGGTGAAACGCATTTTACTGGCCAGTCCTATCAGGCAGAAACCGGCCATTCTGGCTGAATTCCTTGCTTGCTTGCAAAGGCTGGACCAAACAGGCTTTACCCTGGATTTTATGTTCATTGATGATCAGGATTCCCCAAGTCGCGAATTGCAGCAGTTCGCCGCCGCCAATCCCGGTGTTACTGTTTTGCAGGGAACAGAGCAGTCCCAGATCTATCGCTGCGATGACCAGACCCATTACTGGCAGGAAGATATTGTGTGGAAAGTCGCCAAATATAAAGACCAGTTTATCCGCTTCGCCCGGGAACAGCAATATGACTATCTATTTCTGGTTGATTCGGACTTAGCCCTGCATCCAAAAACCATCATTCATTTAGCCAGTCTCGATAAAGACCTTGTCGCTGAGGTTTACTGGACCCAGTGGGAGAAGGAACTGATCGCGCTGCCACAGGTATGGTTAGGCGGTCAGTATCGCCTGCATGCAACCGGTGACGGCCGGCCGCTGAGTGAAGAAGAAAAGGGCAGGCGCCAGCAGCATTTCATTAGCAGCCTCCGCTGTCCGGGAACTTATAAGGTCGGCGGCCTGGGAGCCTGCACCCTGCTTAGCAAAGCAGCACTGGCTGCCGGTATTTCCTTCGGCCGCATAGACAACCTGGACCTAGCCGGCGAAGACCGGCATTTCTGTGTCCGGGCCGCAGTCCTGGGCTTTGAACTTTATGCCGATACCTGCTATCCGCCCTACCATATGTACCGGGAATCAGAACTGTCCGGACTTGTGACACATAAAGAGCACTATGATTATGCGCAAAGCAGCCGGCCGCCCCGCCTGACGCTGGCAATGCTTGTACATAATGAAGAAGATCGCTATCTCGAACAGGTGCTGCAACAGGCCGCCGGTTATGCCGATCAGGTGGTCATTCTCGACGATGCCAGTACCGATAATACTGTGCAGCTTTGCCACCGCTGCCTGGCCACTGTGCCTCACCGTATTGTAGTCAACACAGAAGCCGGTTTTCATAATGAGATTGTTCTGCGCAAGCAGCTCTGGTCGCTGGCTGCCGCCACCGATCCCGACTGGATACTCATTTTGGATGCAGATGAAATCTTCGAAGACAGTATTGTCCGGTGGCTGCCGTTTTTGCTGCGCAATCCCCAGGCAGATATCTATCATTTCCGCCTCTATGATATGTGGAGCAAAACCCAGTACCGGGAAGACAACTGCTGGCAGGCCCATCTGCATTACCGGCCTTTTCTGATGCGCTATCAGGCTGATTATGAATATAGCTGGCAGGAAACCCCCCAGCACTGTGGCCGGCTGCCCCTCAATCCCGGCCATCTGCGGGCAGTTCCCTGTCAAATCCGGCTGCAGCACTGGGGCTGGTCCCGGCCCGCTGACCGGCTTAATAAATATTACCGTTACAAGCAATTAGACCCAAAGGCTCTGTACGGCAGCCAAGAGCAGTATCAATCAATCTTGGACCCTAAACCCAATCTGATTGGCTGGCAGGAATAACCTGGCCAGCCAGGCCTGTCCGGCAGTAACCAAAGCAAATTGAAAGTCCCGGCCCTCGTTTGTTAAACAAATACCTCCTGCCGTAGTTAGCCTACGGCAGGAGGTATTTGCGGTCAATATCCGGCGGTTCAGTACGATCGCTAAGCAGACTATTCTCTAAAGCAGTCAGGCGGGCTTTACTGCCAGTTTGCCAGCAGATATTGCTCTGCTTCCGCACACCATAGGCCTTTATTACGGCCTGTTATTTCTGCCAGTTTGGCAAAATGAGGATTGGCGGTCCCCAGTTTGGCAAAATCCTCAATAGCTGTCAGGTCCATATCAATTCCGGTATAAATCAGTTTCTTCCCGCCTGGCAGTTCGGGCAGGGATAAGGTCGCGGCGGCTGCACTGTCGAGGCCACCGATGTGGGTAACCATGACAGCTGGATTGATGAGCTTCTTTTCCGTCAGCCGCAGCGATTCAATCATATCATTGGTATTCCCGCCGGTTGTGCCCATTACATGGGCGGCATTGTAATGAACATTATAATAGTTAAGCAAACCGCCAAAGGCCGTATCGGTCGGGCCGGCAAAAAAATTCAGGCAGCCGTCCCGCCCCAGTATTTGATCAGCCTGTTCCACGACTGCCCTCACCGGTGCATACACATGCACATCATCAAACCCGGTACCGCCGGTAAGTCCCCGTAAATGAGCAGCTACATCGCTGATTGCTGCCGTGTTGACAAAAATCAGCTCCACGCCGGCCTGTTTAACCTCAGCCGGGGGGAAGATAGCTTGCGCCCTCGCTATTTTAGCCTCATCAACATCTGTAACCACAATCATTGCCGGCCGCCGATCCCCATGGAGTGCATAATCGATGGCCCCCAGACCCATGGGGCCGGCCCCGGCCAGAATCGCCAGCTTGCCGCCGGCAACAATGCCCATCCGGTGTTCATAAGACCCCATGTCAGTATGATAACTGGCATGGAAAGCGCCAATAATGCAGGACATAGGCTCGGCCAGCGAGGCATCATAGTAGGCTTCGCCCTCGTATTTTAACAGGCAACCGAGCTCCATGACCTCCTGTGGCAATATGGCATAGGTGGCCGCGCCCCCGCAATAGCGGTAAGAGTACCCTGGCGAATCCATACTGCCCTTATAGTTTAAAGCCGGCTGCAGGGCAAACTTTTCACCCGGCGTAAATAGAGACTGCCATTTGCCGCCCACTGCCACAATATTCCCGGCCATTTCATGGCCGATAATGACCGGATGTTCAGCAATATCCTGGGGCACGCGCTTGTGCTCAGACCCGAGAACAGCTGCCTTATAACTGGACATGCAGATGCTGTCGGAAATAATCTGCACCAGAATTTCATCTGCTTTTAATACCGGTAACTCGAAGGTTTCCAGACGCAAATCCTTTTTTCCATATAGTCTTACTGCCCGTGTTTGCATTCTTACCACCTCTTAAGCACCTATTTTGCTGTAACCTGTTAACAGGTCGGTTACTTCCGCCGCTGTTGCACAGGCAAGAATCTTATCGATAAAACCTTCGCTGGCAATTTGCTCCCGGTCAAGACCGGCCAGGGCCTGACGCATCTTCGGTAATAACCCCGGCGACATGCTCAATTCATCAATCCCCAGTCCGGCAAAGAAGGGTGCCAGTAGCGGATCGCCGCCGGCCTCGCCGCAGATGCCGGTCCAGATACCGGCAGCCCGGCCAGCCCGGGCCACCTGGGCAATCATACCCAGCACTGCCGGATGATAAGCCTGATATAAACCGGCCAGGGCACTATTCTCGCGGTCAACGGCTAAAGCATACTGGATCAGATCATTCGTGCCAATACTAAAGAAATCCACCTCTGCTGCCAGCTTGGGCGCCAGCCAGACGGCGGCGGGAACTTCAATCATCATTCCCACCTGCACAGTCCCAACCGGCTGGCCCTGACTGATAACAGCCTTTCTGGCAGCTTCCAGATACGCTTTGGCCTCGCGCAGCTCCTCCAGGGTTGCTATCATCGGAAACATCACCGCTGCCGGGCCAGCCGCCGAAGACCGCCAGACAGCCCGCAGCTGGGTGACAAAAAGCTCCGGCCTTTTAAAACACAACCGCAGGGCACGAACCCCCAGAAACGGATTTTTTTCTTCAGGCAGCGCCAAAGCCGGTGCCCGTTTGTCGCCGCCAATATCAAGTGTCCTGATAATAGTTATTTGCGGGGCACAGGCGCGGATTACCCCGGTATAGGCCGCAACCTGCTCCTCTTCTGTCGGCAGAGCAGTACCCATAAATAAAAACTCGGTACGGTACAGACCAACCCCCTGCGCCTGGAAACGCCGGACTAAAGGGATATCAGACGGATTGCCTATATTAGCCGCCAGTGTTATGCCGGTATAAGCCGGGGCTCCTTCTGCCGACACCTGTTCGTCAGGCATTACCGGTTTTCCCGACATTATCGCAAGGTCAGCAGCATTAAACGCACCGATCCAGCCCTGATCGCCGTCAAGCTCCACTGCCTCAACCGCGGTCAGTTCTTCCCAGCCGGCGGCTATGCCGACAACTGCCGGAATTCCGTAGGTGCGGGCCAGAATGGCCGCATGGGATGTCCGTCCGCCAGTACGGACGATAAAAGCAGTTACACGGTCTTTAGGCAGCGAGATGGTTTGGGCCGGCGTTAACTCCTCAGCCACAACTACCCAATGTCCGGCTGGAGGAAACTGACTTGCACCGGTGCGCTTACCTGCCAACTGTTGCAGCAGTTGCTGTGACACATCCTGAATATCAACGACCCGCTCCCGGAAATAGGCATCTTCCAATGCAGCCAGCAGCGCCACCGCTTCAGCCGTTACCTGCCGCACCGCCTGTTCTGCCGGCAGGCGTTGGTCCTGAATCCGCAGTGTCATTTCACCGGTAAAGGCCGGATCACTCAATAAAAGGCGGTGCGCGCCAAAGATCTGCGCCAGCTCTTCCCCTTGTTCACGCCTAACCTGGTCTTCCATTTGCAGAAGCGCCCGGTCTGTCGCCACTATGGCTTGTTGCAGGCGGGCCAGCTGACTCGGACTGTCGACAGTGCCGGGATCAGCCGCTGCTGTTTCGGCAACGGCAGCGGCGTCGGGCCGGAGCAGCCAGACCAGGCCTGCCGCCAAACCGGCTGAGGCCCCTATTCCCTGCCATCTTTTTTTATTCATGCTCTGCCTGCTCTCCCTTTGCCGCTAATTCAGCGATTATCTGCCTCAACTCGCTGTCAGCAGCCGTTTCATCAGGACCGTCCACCGTCACCTGGACACTGCTGCCTGCTGTTAATCCAAGCGAGAGAATCGCTAACAGGCTTTTACCATCTACTTCCCGGTTTGCTTTCTTGAGCCTGATACTGCTTTGATACCGGCTGGCGGTCTGAACCCATAATGCGGCCGGCCGCGCATGTAACCCGCTTTTATTATTAATTACAAATTCATGAACAATCATTTTTCTTCACCTGCCCTGTAATGTAAGCCTATTTTACAAAGCCGCTGTTTCCCAGTTAACCCGGACCTGGGACAGCAATTTCTTCACTTCATTGACCGGGCCGGCCTGTGTGCCGGGTTGAATAACCGAGGCCGTGGCCGCAGCCGTCCCCAGGCGAGCACAATCGGCTAATGACAAACCCTGGGTTTTACCGACAACAAAACCGGCCACCATCGCATCGCCGGCGCCGACGGTACTGTTAGCGACAACAGCAGGCGGCGTAACCTGCAGCATTTCCGTTTTATCGGCCACAATGGCGCCGCGGGGCCCCATAGTCACAATGACTTCCTGAATTCCCCCGGCCAGCAAATCGGTGACAGCACGTTTAACCTCAGCTTCTTGGGCCAGCGAACGGCCAACCAGTTGTCCCAGTTCCTCCAGATTAGGCTTGATGGCATGAGGAATGGCCTTAATCCCCTCACGCAAAGCCGGCCCGCTGCTGTCAAGGAATACCCGGGCCCCCTGCTGCTGCAGCAGTCCGGTTAACCGGCCGTACAGGTCGGGAGGAGCACCTTGCGGCAGGCTGCCGGCGATAACGAACCATTGATACTCTCCGGCCAACCTCCTAATAACGGCTTCCAGCTCTTCGCGATCCCGGCTGCTGCAGGTTAAACCGGGGAAATTTATTTCGGTTACCCGACCGCTTTGGTCATCTACAATTTTAATGTTGACCCTGGCGGCACCGGCAACCTCAACAAAACAGTCAGTAATCGCCTGTTCGCGAAAGTACTCATAAAATCTCTTACTATTGTCCTGTCCAAGAAAGCCGGTAACACAAGCCGGATGCCCCAGGGCCCTGACCACTTTGGCAACATTTATGCCTTTACCGCCAGGATCAATACGGTGCTCGTGGACGCGATTAACCTCTCCCTCCTGAAAACAGGGTATATATACAGTTTGATCAAGAGCCGGGTTCAGGGTAATTGTCACGATTTGCAGTTGCCTGTTCATAGCCGGTCACCTCCCTGTTAGCATATTGTCCCGGTCACGACCGCCGTCAACGCCGCCAGCTGTTGCCTGTCGGTATCAGTAATGCCGGTATCGGTAATTAAGATCTCAATATCCTCAAGACCGCAAACCCGGGACAGACTGCGACAGCCGATTTTGGAACTGTCGGCAACCAGAATTTTTTGTTTGCCCGCATGGAGCATATAGCGTTTGGTCTCGGCTTCTGTCAGATTGGGCGTAGTAATTCCAAATTCAATATCAATACCATTTGTAGCCAGAAAGACTTTGTCAAAATACATCTTTTTTAAAGCATCATTTGTCAGATACCCCACTAAAGCCCGCGTATTTTTCCGCAGTGTCCCTCCCAGCAATACGGTCTCAACCGCGGCGTCATCACTAAACACCTGGGCAATATCCATACTATTGGTGGCAACAGTAATTTTTTTGGTCCGTAATAAACGGGCAATCTCCAGTGTCGTTGTGCCTGAATCAAGGAGCACAGTCTCGCCATCATTGACCAGGCCGGCAGCCAGGACGGCAATCTGCTGTTTTTCTGCAAGAAAACGAACTTCTTTTTCCTGAAAGCTCATTTCAAAACCGGTTTGTACTGAGATGGCTCCCCCATGGGTCCGCTGGATGAGACCGTTGTCCTCCAGTTCCTGCAAATCACGGCGCACGGTAGACTCGGAAACGCCGAAACGCTGGCTTAAACTGCTTACCGTTACCGGGTTGCCTATTCTGATAAGTTGTAAAATCTCATTTTTTCGTTCTTCGGCAAACATAATTTCCTCCAGTTACACTTTAACACAACAGAAGCAACTGCATTTTTAGCCAAAACACCGGCACAAAGCAATGCTGCAGATAAAAAAACTACTTACTCGATATGTTCTTCAAGAAAGGTGAATAACTCCTCTTCTGTGCCGGCCGCCATCAGCTTCTCTTTTTGGCCGGCATCCATCAATATGCCGGCAAGCCCGCCCAGCAGGGCCACATGCTCATCATTATTGCCGGCAATGCCGAAGGCCAGATATACGTTTTTGCCGTCAACCCATTCAATTCCCTGGGGAATCTTGACAATGGCAATGGCCGCTTTCTTCACCAGGCTGCGGCTCTCCTCCGTGCCATGAGGTATAGCAACCCCCTCGGTAATATAAGTGCCGGTTTCCTGCTCACGTTTATGCATAGCGCTTATATAATCAGGCTGTACAGCGCCGGCCACTACCAGTTGGCGCCCCAGAAACTCGACAATCTCCGCCTTGCTCTTTAGGTCAGCTTTTATAAACACCAGGTTACGGTCAAAACGCATGGGTTTCGCTCTCCTTAGTTATCTGAATGGGTAGGATTAAGGCTTACACCCGGCTGAGTTACCGGCCGGGAATTATCTCAGCACTGCCTAATGATCTCGTCATAGACCGGGGTATTAATAAAGTCCTGCACCCCATATACACGGGTTCCCGGTGCGGCCACCTTTTTGGCACTTTCAACCAATCCTGCCGCCGTCAGCACAATGTCCGCGTCCTGTGGTATTTGATTAACCGGGCTGTGGACGACCTCAATCCCCTTTTTGCCGGCCTGGGCGAGTTTTTTCTTCAGCACTGAAACTGCCATTACCGACGACCCCATTCCGGCCTCGCAGGCGAATACAATCTTTTTCACCAGGCCGGCTTCTTTAGTGGCCAGTGTCTGGTTGCTGGCTGACAGCTGGACTTGTTCTCCGGCCTTCGCCGGTTTCATTGCTTTGACCAGTTCCTGGGCACCAGCCAGGTCTGCGCCGCTCTGCTCATCGACATTGCTGCTGTAGGACCGGACAAAGATGCTGGAGACAAGGAAGGAGACAACCGTCCCGACAGTAATACCTGCCAAAACCCCGAACAGTCCCCCTTTTGGTGTCATCGCCATCAGGGTGAAGATGCTGCCCGGCGAGGGAGTCGCAACAAGACCGGCATTAAACAGCAGAAAGGTTAAATCCGCCGCCATACCACCGGCAATCACCCCGATGATGCACAATGGGTTCATCAACACATAGGGGAAATAGATTTCATGAATACCGCCAAAAAAATGAATAATGATAGCACCTGGTGCAGACTGTTTCCCCATGCCTTTGCCAAATACCCAGTAGGCCAGCAGCAAGCCCAGGCCGGGACCGGGATTTGTTTCCAGCAGGAAAAAGATCGACCTGCCGAATTCCTTGACCTCGGCAATGCCAATAGGCGTAAACACGCCGTGATTGATCGCATTGTTCAAAAACAGCACTTTGCCCGGTTCGATCAGCAGGGCTAGCAGCGGCAACAGTTTAGCCTCAGCTATAACCTTCGCGGCATTGCCAAGCAGAGCGGCCGCCGCCGCCACCACCGGTCCGATAAGGTGGTAAGCCAGAATCACCAGAATCATACCCAGTATTCCGGCCGAAAAATTATTGACCAGCATTTCAAAGCCTGTGGGAATTTTGTTTTCAATGAGCTCATCGCATTTTTTTATGACCCAGCCGCCAAAGGGGCCCATTACCATAGCCCCCATAAACATGGGAATATCACTGCCCACAATAACGCCCATAGTAGCAGTGGCACCAATGACCCCACCCCGCAGTCCATACACCAGACGACCACCGGCAAAGCCGATGAGAATGGGTAACAGATATTGAATCATCGGCCCGACAAGCTTAGCCAGCTTCTCGTCCGGGGCCCACCCGGTGGGAATAAAAAGTGCCGTAATCAGACCCCAGCAAATGATGGCTGCAATATTGGGTATAACCATGCCGGCCAGAAACCCACCAAATCTCTGCAGACTTTCTCTCATATTTCTCCCTCCTTAATTTTGATCCCTATTATTATCCCGGTTATGCCTTGCCCTAATCTCACCTCTCATTCAGTCATTTTTGCACGTTTTCTAAATTTAATATGGCATATTTTGCTCATTTATTATTATTTATGCTCATTATAATTCCACCTCCTAATCATTGTCAATACATTTCGAAAATACAGATTTTTAAATAAAAAAAACAAAAAGCAATCTGTCCCAGAGCAGATTGCTTTTTGTTATGATCTGTTCATTATCGCTTTGTATTTAACAGTACCGCTTCTATCAATTGGCCGGCAATGGTATAATTGCCGGGACAAGGCGGCAGGTTCTCGCCCCCAAACCAGGCGGCTTCGTCGATTTCCTCACCATCGACTTGAATTTCCCCGCTTTCATATTCAGCCGTAAAACCAATCATCAGCGAGTCAGGAAAAGGCCAGGGCTGGCTGCCGAAATATTGGATATTTCGAACCTTAAGCCCGACCTCTTCCATTACCTCCCTGGCCACACACTCCTCAAAAGTCTCGCCCGGTTCCACAAACCCTGCAATAACACTATACCAGTTACGCCTGAAGTTTCTGTTATGCGCCAGCAGGATTCGGTCACCACGGACAACGGCAACAATGACAGCCGGTGAAATGCGGGGGTAATATACAGTTTCACAGCCCGGGCACAGCCTTGACAGCTCACCGGGCTTCTGCTTTGTCAACACACCGCATTTACCGCAGAACTTGCTTAGCCGGTGCCAGTTAATAATCTGAAAGGCCCGGCCGGCTAACAGGAATACATCTTCTTCCACCTGATCCAGCAAGGATCGTAACTCTTTAAAGACCAAACCGGGCGGAAGGCTGGCCGTTTCATTTATTTCCATACAAAAACAGGGCCGCCCCACCAGTTCACCCAAATACTGCCGGCTGCTTAATTCTGCCTCTATTTGTTCAATATCCCTGCCGGTGGGGATCGCGGGCTGCGCCAAACCGTCTCTCACCAGAATTTGGGCCGCTTTAAAGATGAACATCCAGGCCTGTTTAACGGCAATGCCAGCAGGAGCAACAACAGCCGGTCTATAGTTTTTATATAAGCCCTGATCAGCCATAGGCCCCTGTCGCCTCATGACTTTCCCCTGTTGCAGCCCGATGATAGACCAGCCTGCCGGCAAAATAAGTCCGCAGTACTTTGACCTTGTCAATGTCAACAGGATTAATGGCAAATAAATTTTGATCAAGCACAACCATGTCAGCCTGCTTGCCGGCCTCAAGCGAACCAGTCTCTTGCTCAACAAATAATGCATAGGCACCGTTGATCGTAAAACTTCTCAGCATAGCTGCCACTGTAACCCGTTCGGCCTTGTTCAGCAAATACCGCTCATCATCCCTGTCGGTTATATCTTCGACACCATAGACACGGCCGTCGAAGATATTGCGGGTAACCCCTGTTTCAATGGCAAACAGCGGATTAGGCACAGGGGTTATCGGATAATCGGAGGAGGAGATGATGGGGACACCGGCATCGATAAAGCTCTGGAGCGGATACTCATACTCGGCCCTGGCCCCCAGCAGCCGGTAATCGACATTGTGCCACCAGTTGGGCCCTTTGAAATGCCAGTAAGGCTGAACACTGGCAATGACCTGCAGCTGTTTAAACCGCTCAATATCGCCCTGATCAACAAGCTGCAGGTGGGTAATTGTATTGCGGAAATCGCCGGCAGGCGCCAGGAGCCGGGCTGCCGCAAAAGCATCCAGAACCTTGCGTGTGGCCCCATCGCCGATTGAGTGGACATGAATCTGCAGGCCCCGCTGATTGGCAGCTGCAAAAGCCTCGTCAAGCCTGCCCCCATTCCAAAGAAAGCGGCCGTAATAAGCCGGGCCTTTGCCTGTCGCCAGGGTATATGGAGCCAGTAAATAGCTTGTGCCTCCCTCAACGACGCCATCAGCAAAAAACTTTGCTGTCGTGATCCGGAAATTAGCAGAATGATATTCGGTCTGCAGGTCGCCAATAGCCTCAAGCTGGCCGTCCAGGTCATCCTGTGGCTGAACCATGATGGCCCCCCGGACATGAAGGGCCAATTGCCCTTGCTGTCCCAAGTGGCTCAGGGCCTGCAGAATCAACGGCATAAACCGGCCCAGAATCGCCAGCATGCCGGTAATGCCGAAGCTGTGCATTTTGCTCTGAAAAGCAACCATCGCCTGTATATATTGTTCGAGAGTGTATTGCGGCTGCATAACCAGCGATATGGCACTTTCCTTCACGGTTCCCCACAACTCACCGCTGACCGCATCTTTTTCAATGACACCGCCCTCAGGCGCCTGGGTCTCAGTCGTTATCCCGCTAAGCACTAACGCCCGCGAGTTAACCCACCAGCTGTGACCGTCCATAGCCCGCAGGATAATGGGAATATCGGGCGCCACGGCATCCAGATACTCCTTCCGGGGGCCTTTGTTTAA
This sequence comes from Bacillota bacterium, assembly GCA_023388195.1. Taxonomy (GTDB): domain Bacteria; phylum Bacillota; class Negativicutes; order Sporomusales; family Sporomusaceae; genus Sporomusa. The sequence goes on along the minus strand of JAEWGR010000080.1, from coordinate 13,283 downwards.
ATCATCACCGGTAAAAGCACTCCACAACCAGCCCTGCCCAAAGACAGCTTTGGCATCCGGATGCTGCTGAATAAAGTTCCGTACGGCCGCAAGGTAGCCGTCCAGGGTGTTGATCCCGAACAACTGCACCTCATATAGTTCAGTCAGAGCAATGCCTGGCGGGTGAATGTGGCTGTCAATCAAGCCAGGAATGACCATCTTGCCCTGAAGATCAATTATTTCCGTATCGTCATTACTATAGGCCACTATTTGCTCATTACTGCCAACAAAGAGTATCTTTTCCCCTTTCACAGCGACTGCCTGATAAACAGTATCCTGAGAATCGGCAGTATATACTACACCATTCATCATGACAATGTCGGCAAAAATTCCTGTGGTCATTTTAATCACCTGCCTTATTCTCATTGAGTAATTAAAAACGTCTCTTAAAACTCACTGTCCTGCCTGCCGGCTGTAGACTGAAATGCGGTAGTGAGATCATCCAGAAATTGGCCGGCAAAATGTAATTCTTCCTGCCGATAGTCTCGAAAAAGCCGGATAAAACCAGCCTGAGCCTGTTCATGCAGGATTGCATGAACCTTAAATACTTTTTGCCCCAGCGGCGTTAACCTATAATATGTTTCTTTCTGGTTGTTCGCCAGCCGCTGGACCTCAATCATGTCTTTATTAATTAATTTTGCGGTTATTTTCGAGATTCCGCCTTTAGTTATATGCAGGCGTTTGGCAATGGCCGTGGCATTGAGCAATGCATTTCTTTCAATACAGTCGATGACATGGCATTCCGCCAAAGTCAGTCTCACCTGCCGCAACTCCTCGTAGTCCTGTTCCTGTAAGATCGCCTGCAGTATTTTCTCCTCGTAATCCTCAATACTGTTTACGTTATAAATAAGGGTCTCCAGCTTACGTATCAGCGCCTGAACCATCAATTCCCTGCTTTGCATGCTAATCAACCTAACTTTATCCAGTGTTGTGATATAAGAGCCACTTTTCATTATACAGTATGTGATAAAAAAATAAAATCAGTCCTGCTAAATAGTTTACAAGGAAACAATATTCTGTTATACTAATATTATTTCCAAGGAAACCATTTGACAATAAGGAGAGCAGACAAATGAAAATTGATCTGTCAGTCACAATAACTACAGAGATTGTAAACGCCATGCTTAATACCCGGACAACGGCCAAAGTCCCGCCGGTTGCTCAATTTGGCCATATCGGCACCCATTTTGACGTTATGGATAAAGAGTTTCAGTTAGATAATACCGAGCGGCCAGGAATCGTGTTTGATGTCAGTCACATTAAAGGCCGGGATATAGAACTCAGTGATATTGACACCACTAAGATTGCAGAAAACGTCTTTGTTATGTTTCACACCGGCTGCTTAAAGGAGCGCGGCTACGGCACGCCCGCTTATTTTACCGATCATCCCGAACTGGCCGGCACTTTAATCACCTATCTGGTAAATAACAAGGTCAGCATGATCGGGATTGACACCTGCGGCATCCGCAAAGCGGCAGAACACCCTCAGGCCGACAAGTATTGTGCCGATAATGGAATTTTTGTTGTTGAGAACCTGAATAATCTGGATGTGTTACTGCAGGCTGCCAAAACCGGTAATTTCCTGGTCCATACCTATCCGGTCAATTATGCCGGTCTGACAGGACTGCCTTGCAGAATTATTGCCGAATTGTAAACAACCGGCCCCACCCCGCAGCGCTGCAGGTTGGGGCCGGTTATAATTTTTCACCTGTTAATCAAGCAGATTGCCAGCCTCATCAAATTTCATCGCAGCCGGCTCACCACACACGTCAATTGCCGGATTGGCCTGCGCTGCCGGCAGGAGGGCCTCAGAAATAAATAGCTCACCCAGGTGAAGAGTATCTTTAATTCTGACCAGCTTAACTTTTGACATATCCCGGGCATTGCAGGTCTTAACCGCAGCCAGCAGGGCCTCCCGGTCATCGGCCATAACCATCGGCATACGGGCCGGGGCAGGGGTTGTATTGGTAATGCAATTGGCGTAGGTATAATCAAAATCAATTTTGTTAAATAATTTGCGGGTAGTATAATCGCCGACACCAATGCCACAGGCATTGCCATTCGTTGCTTTCGTCAAATCAAGGACAACCAGTTTATTGACCTCCGGACCGCCGCTGGCATAAGGGGTAGGATAACGGCCCGTTATATTGGGGTCCATTCCGTCCCCGGATATTTCCTTGCCGATCTGATCAACAACAAGAACATCGATTTCATCAAACAGAATCCGCGGCATCTTAGCTTTGGCCTCAACCAATAATTGCTGATCCATTTCCATAATTTTTTCCGCCGGCACTGCAACCAGCGTTGATATCCTGTCATAGGCATTTTCCACCGTGCCGATAGCGAACAGCACCTTGCAGCAGGCAAGCTTGACCTGGGCCATGGCAAAAACATGCTCGGCCATATGCTTAAAGCTGTACATATGACAGGTCTCTGCCCCTTTCTGCTTACCCAGGCCGATTGTCAGCATTTTTGCCAGGCCGCTTTCGCAGGGGCCCCGGTAAGCCGTATGGGGTTTGACCCGGTTAATAACAACGATTCCGTCTGCTTCATAAGCGAATTTGTCCATGTGAACAGCCAGGCCATTGTCAATTTTCCCTACCTCCACAACTTCCATTGAGGAGCGTACCGGGCAGCCGACACTTTCTTCGGTAACCCCGAGATTGGCTAATACCCGGGCCTGGCCGGCATCAGTTGCCCCGCCATGGCTGCCCATTGCCGGCACAACGAAAGGCTGGCCGCCACGCTGCCGAATCTCCGCCACAGTAAGCCGGACCAGTTCAGGCAGTCTGTCGAGCCCGCGGCTGCCAACCGCAATGGCAATCTGCATGCCGTCTTTAATCCGCTCACCGATACCGGCTTTGGCAAACTCCCTCCTGATTGTTAACGCTATGTCCTCTACCTCGGTTACCTTAAAATTCTGGCGAATTTTAACCATACGCGGCAATTCTGTCCCAGCCAGCAGTTCCTGTATAATACCCAAGAAAATCCCCTCCCCGCGTTTATTCTGACTACATTGTCGGCCCTATGCGCATAATGGCAAAATCGTTTTGTCCCAAAACCTCGGCTTTAGTCAGCTTCCCGGAGGCCACAGCCAGCATTTCGGCAAATATACGCTGCCCGACCTGGTCTACCGTTTCCGCACCGGTTATGATGGTGCCGGCGTTCAGGTCCATATTATCCTGCATGCGCTGGAACATGGCCGTATTGGTCGCAACCTTGATGGTCGGTGCTATCGGCGAGCCGGTGGGCGTGCCGCGGCCGGTAGTAAAGACACATATGTGGCAGCCGCCGGCTACCATGCCTGTCAGCTGTTCAATGTCATTGCCAGGGGTGTTCATAAAAACCAGCCCTGTGGCCGTTATCTTTTCCGCCCAGCCAATAACGGCCTGCAGGGGCTTTGTCCCACCCTTGTACACACAGCCCAGGGATTTTTCCTCAATAGAAGATATGCCGCCCTCAATATTGCCGGGAGTAGGGTTGCTGCCCCGCATATCTACGCCCATAGTTTTTGCCGAGTCTTCAAAAGCTCTGATTGTTGCATAACACTGATCCCGGACGGCCGCATTCACAGCCCGTTCGGCGATAATATGCTCAGCCCCGATCAATTCGGCAGTCTCGGCCAGAATGGCCGTGCCGCCGGCATCAATCAATAGATCACTGGCCGCTCCCAGCGCCGGATTGCCGGAAAGTCCCGAACAGGCATCAGAGCCGCCGCATTCGGTTCCCAGAATCAGTTCGCCGGCATCAACTGCCTCCCGCGACAAAGCCGACGCGGCAATCATCATGCCCTGTGCGGCGGTGCTTCCGGCTTGGATAGCCTTATTGGAGCCGCCCTCGTCCTGGATAATGATCGTATGAACCGGCTTATAGGGGCATTGCCGCCTGATTTCATCAGCCACACCCTGGGCCCGGATCACCTCACAGCCTAAGCCGACGACAACAATTCCATAGACGTTGGGATGAATACCATGGCCGATAAAAGCCCGGGTTGTCTGCTGCGCATCTTCCCCCAGCTGGGAACAGCCATGCTGATGCTCGACCCAGACAGCGCCCTTTACATTTGCGGCAATCCCTCTTGCCACCTGGTTGGCACAGTTTACGGTTGGCAATACCAGTACATGATTGCGGATGCCGACAGTACCGTCCGGCCGACGAAAACCCATAAATTTCATTTCATTGTCCCTCCTGTTTCCCATTGTCTAAATCACCGCGCCCCCGGCAGCCGCCCAGATTATGTACATGGGTATGCCGGCCGGCAGCAATCGGCGCCGTTGCCACCCCGATTATCTCACCATATTTAACGATCCTTTCATCCTTGGCAATATCTCTGATCGCTACTTTGTGTCCAAACGGGATTTGGTCGATCACATGCAGGCCAATTATGTTACCTTCAATATTGATTTTAATATCACAACCGGCGGCAATATCCTCAGTTACGGTTGCAACATTATCCTTGGGTTTCATAACAATCGCTTTATACTTATTCATAATTTCGCCTCCAGGCCTTAAATAGTAACTTCAATTTATAATATTAGCAAAATTCATGCCAGACTGGTGCCGGCCGCTTCTGTCCGGGTGTAATGCCTGCAGGCTTCACTACCCCTGACAGTTCAGACGGCAAGCGGCCGATATTTTTTTGAAACAATTATTTCCAATTGCAACATTTTGTTTCATTCTTCTGTTTCATTTATTTTTTTAGCGGACCGGAGTTTCCGCCAGAGAGTGGTGCGGCTAATACCCAGCCGCCTGGCAGCCTGGGTATAATTATACTTTTCCTCAAACAGTATTTGCTCTATTTTGTTTCGCTCTGCAATATCGGATACAGCTTGACTTACAACCACGGCTGCCTGCCCTGACAGCTCACGCCTGACCACATGCTCCTCAATAACCGGACCGTCTGCCAGTATCCTGGCCCTTTCAATTACGTTTTCCAGTTCTCTGATATTGCCCCGCCAATATTGCTGCTGCAATAAATTGATTGCGGCCTCACTAATGGCCGCGTCGCTGCTGCCTGGTGTTTTTTCCAGAAAACTTCGGATTAATGCCGGAATATCCTCAATCCGTTCCCGGAGGGGAGGGATATGCAGCCGGAGGACATCCAGCCGGTAATACAAATCAGCCCGGAACTTTTTGCTGTCAACCAAGGACATCATATCCTGGTTAGTAGCCGCCAGCACCCGCACATTTACCGGTATGACTCCGTCAGCGCCCAGCCGCATTACCTCTTTTTCCTGCAGAACCCGCAGCAGTCTGGCTTGCAGCGCCAGCGGCATCTCCCCCACCTCGTCCAGAAAGATCGTTCCCCCATGGGCCAGCTCGAACAGGCCTGATTTGCCCCCTTTTTTAGCCCCGGTAAAAGCCCCTTCTTCATAGCCAAAAAGCTCACTCTCCAGGAGGTTTTCCGGCAGGGCCGCACAATTAACGGCCACAAACGGCCCTGTTTTCCGGCGGCTGGCATTATGAATGCTCTGGGCTACCCGTTCTTTGCCTGTCCCCGATTCGCCGGTTATCAGCACCGTGGCATCATTGCCGGCGTATTGACGGACCCGGGCCTTAATGGCCTGCATCTGCGGCGAGGAGGCAATTAACTGATCTAGATGAAATTTGGCCTTGAGGCCATTTTTATTTAATTTTTGCCGCACTACCTGTTCAAAGTACTGCAGTTGGGTTACATCCTGCACATTGGCAACAGCACCGACGATATCCTCACCGAGCTTAATCGGGAAACGTTTGATCGCAAAAATCCGGCCGTTAATACTTTGTACACTTTCCCGCTCATATTTACAGCCGATCAGGCACTCCTGCAGGCGGTCATCGGGGATTATGCTGCCAATTGCCCGGCCCACAACCTCGGCGCCTGCCATTTTGTACATTCGTTCCACCGCCGGATTAAAAATAGTAATCTGCTCATTTTTATCAATAGCAATAATACCATCAGCCGAGGCATTAATAATTGTCCTGAACAACTCCGCCTTCTCCCGCTCGCGCCAACGGACATGCGCCAGATTGACGGCCTCAATAATTGCTTTACTGACAGCTTCGGCTGAGGATTCGATCAGTCCAACCCGTACGCCCCTGTCAAGCAAAAGACCGGCTGAGGAAGCATCTCCCAGAAAGGTGCTCATTCCTTCCCTGCAGGCAGCCTCCAGCACGGGTTGGGCCACTGACTCGCTTTCGATAAAGATCTCCCGCATCGGTGTGCCAATCAGTTCCCCCAATTTTTCGCATTCAAATAGGAAACGCCGCATAAACACCACGCCAATAGTGCCGGACACCTTGCCGATGCTTTGTAATGCCCGCAGAATATCAAAGGCGGTAACCTGAATTTCGACAACAGGCACATCCACATATTTGGCGATCAGCGAGGCTGTTGCGCCGCGGCTGATAATTACATCCGTACCCCGGGCCGCCGCCTGGCAGGCTTGCGCCAAGCCTGCTTCCAGCAAGCCGGGAATGACCTCTATCTCGCCTGCCCACGCAAAGTCCCGCTTTGCCAGCACTTCATTGGCAGTGTCCACAATACTGCGCATCGGCGCAATGATTGTTATCCTCATATGTCTCAGCCCCCTGGTTAATCAAAGCACCTGCTATTGCCACAGCCTGAATCTGCCGCCAAACAGACAGCCTGCTCTTTCTTCATTATATCATACAGGCTGCTGCCGCTAACGGAAAGGATTACGGCAAAATATTACCGAAAAAGCGCAGGCCGGCACCGTTAAAAACGGTACCGGCCTGCCTATCAGGTTGTCTTTTTATTGTGTCTTGCGAAAAATCCGTTTAATATTGAATCTGCCGTTTTGCATATCATCAAACAGTGTATATACGACAGGTACAACTACCAACGTAAGGATGGTTGAGGTGATCAAACCGCCGATGATCGCATGGGCCATCGGTGCCCGGGCTTCAGCCCCCGGCCCGATACCCAGGGCTAACGGAATCATCCCCATGATCATGGCTGCCGTTGTCATAATAATCGGCCGCATCCGCTGGACCGCCGCCTCTACCAGAGCCTGGTTGCGTTCTATCCCTGCCGCCCGGCGCTGTTTGGCAAAGTCGATGAGCAAAATGGCATTCTTGGTTACAAGACCCATGAGCATAATAATCCCAATCAGAGACATAATACTCAATTCACTGCCCATTACCAGGAGACCGACAATAGCCCCAATGATCGCCAGCGGTAAAGCCAGCATAATCGCAAAGGGATCAATGTAGCTCTCAAACTGAGCGGCCAGTACGAAGAAGATAAACAGGACCGCCATAGCCAGCGCCATAATCATACCGGTAAAAGCATCATTCATGGACTGGGTCTGACCGGTGGTCACAAATTTATAGCCTTCCGGCATAGTTACTGCCGTAATCCGCTTATTAAACTCGGTGTTGAATTCTCCCAGCGTCGTGCCGCTTAAATTAGCAGAGATTGTGATCTGCTGCTGGTTGTCATAACGCTTAATCTGCGCCGGGCTTGTTGCATATACTGTGTCGGTTACCTGCGACAGCGGCACCATCATGGCTTGGCCGTTGATCCGGGCCGTGCTGGGCAGATATACCTTGTTGACATCAGCTAAACTGCGGCGGGCTTCCGGATCAAGGATGACCCTCACATCATAAGCATCGTCATCTTCTTTAAAATCAGTCACAATTTTACCGTTAAACATCGTCTGCAGCGTATCGGCAATGTTAGATGCCGAGATACCAAGGTCAGAAGCCCGATCCCGGTTAACCATAATTTGAGCGTCAGGGTTACCGGCTTCATGGCTGGATGTTACCTCCACTGTGCCCGGTACGCTGGCGACAATTTGCTGCACCTGCTCGGCGATATCAGCTAATGTGTCCAGCGACTGCCCCTGAATTACGATTGATACAGGCTTGCCGTTTGACATGCCCGATTGTTTCGACACACTGATTTCAGCCCCGGGAATCACACTAAATTTTTGCCTGAGATCGGCGATAATATCAGTGTCGCTCACACTGCGCTCATTTTTGGCCGACAACTGAGCCATAATATTAATATTATTGGCTTTCGTCACACTATAGGTCATTTTGGCCTCAGGTACCTCACGGATTGTTTGAGCCATGGTGTCAGCCATTTCACTGACCGCCTGCACACTCAGGCCGGGGTCGACAACGGCCGTCACCGTGATTTCCCCGTTATCGGCATCAGGCACAAAAGTAGAGCCTAAAAGAGGCAGGAGCGCCAGGCTGCCGATAAACAGGGCGACTGCTATGAGCATAACCTTACGGCGATGACCTAAAGCCTGCCGTAGGAAATCACCGTATTTTGCGGTGATCCTGTCAAACCAGTTACTCCAGGCAAGCCAACCCTTACTTAATTTGGTACTGCCCTTAATCTCGGCATGATCCAGATATTTAGCAGATAACATCGGGGTTAAGGTAATGGCCACAAACAGGGAAACCAGTACGCTGGCCGCAACGGTTATACCAAACTCTTTAAAAAACTGGCCAACTATCCCGTTCATCATGCCGACAGGCAAGAATACTGCCACCAGCGTAAACGTAGTGGCCATAACGGCCAGGCCAATCTCGGAGGTTCCGTCAAAAGCGGCTGTTACCTTATCCTTGCCCATCTCCAGATGACGCACAATGTTTTCAATAACAACAATCGCATCGTCAATCAGCAGACCAACTGCCAATGACAAGGCTAACAAGGACATTGTGTTAAGGGTAAAGCCCATAACTTTCATCGCCAGAAAAGACGTAATGACAGATACAGGAATGGCAATACCGGCAATGATTGTACTTCGCCAGTTACCCAGGAACAAGAATACAATCGCAACCGCCAGCAAACCGCCAACAACCAGATTAAACTGGACATCTTCTACCGATTCATGGATGTGTACGGAATTGTCGCGTACGACAACCAGCTCGACCCCCGGCGGCAGCTCGCTCTGGATACTAGCCAGCTGCTTCTTGACATTATCAACAACATTGATCGTGTTGCTGCCTGATTGCTTCATGATCTCCAGACCAAGCGCCGGCTTGCCGTCCAGCTTGGTAATCGAGGTGACATCAGCCGTAGTGTCTTTTATTGTAGCGATATTTTTTACATACAGCTGGACACCGTCCCGCTGGCCGACAGGAATATTCAGAAACTGATCTGTCGACGTAATACTGCCTACGGCCCGTAAATCCGTCTCCCGCTGGCCGTCGGTGACTTTACCGCCGGGAGACTCAATATTCTCATTGCGCAGGCCATTGATAACCTCCGGCACAGTCAGACCATAGGCTGCCATCTGGTTGCTGTCCAGACGGATTTGGATTTCCCGGTCGAGCCCCCCCTGCACATTAACTGAGGCTACCCCGTTAATTGCTTTTAACCGGTCTGTCAGCGTATCTTCGGCAAACACCGTCAACTCCCGCTGATTAAGATCCCCGGTTAAAGCAATCGTCATAATCGGAGTGTCATCAGGGTCAAAGCGGATAATGGTAGGGGCTTTGGCATCCTGCGGCAGCAAGGCCTGGATACCGCCGACCTTATCGCGCACATCCTGCGCAGCAGCATCGGCATTGGTTTCCATCGTAAACTGAATAACCGTTGTTGATAACCCTTCACTTACCGTCGAGGTGACATGGTCAACACCAGCCACCACATTAACGGCTTCTTCAATTTTTTTCGTTACCTTTGTTTCAACCTGTTCCGGTGAAGCGCCGGGATACTGTACGCTAATAGCGACAACAGGAATTTCGATGTTAGGATATTGATCCACATTTAAGGACATATAACTAACCAAGCCTAACACGACCAGCGCCAAAATGACTACCGTGGAAAATACCGGACGCTTAATACTAATCTCAGTAAGTTTCATGACCTCTCCCCTAACTCTATTGCGTTACTCTCACAGCATCTCCGTCTTTAATACGGTTGACACTGCTTGTAATCACTTGCGTTCCAGGCTGCAGCCCGTCTTTGACGGTGATTGTGCTGCCGCTGACATCACCAATCTCAATCTGGCGGCGAACGGCTTTATCATTTTCTACCACAAAAACATAATATAAGCCTTGTTTTTGGACAACGGCAGCTTGCGGTACAGTAAGCACCTGGGCACTATCGCCGGTTGTCAGTTGTATATTGGCAAACATGCCTGGTTTCAACTCGCCGCCGGTATTATCCACTTTGATCTTGGTGCGGAACATCCGGCTGGCCGCGCCGGCTTCCGGATTCATAACCTCGACTACCCCCGGGAAAACCTGACCGGCATAGGCGTCGACGGTAATATTGGCCTTCTGGCCGATTTTAATGCGGCCCAAATCCTTTTGCTCCACATTGATTACGGCATATACCTGGTTAATATCCTGTACAACCATCAATGCCGCGCCTGGTGAAACCACCTGGCCAATTGTGGCTGTTTTATTCGCAATCACACCGTCAACAGGTGAATTGATTACACCATAACTGTATTGTTGCTGAGCACTGCTCTGATTTGAAGCAGCACTTGATAAATCTGCTTCAGCGGTTTTCAGTTTAGCCCTGGCATTATCCAGCTGTTGTTCAGAAACAGCCCCTTTATCGTACAGCATTTGATAACGGTTAAAGTCGTTCAATGCCAGTTCATAACCCACCTGGGCTTTTCTTACGGCATCCCCGGCTTGGCGGGCCGAGTTTGCCAGTTCAACTGACTCCATCTTGACCAGCGGATCACCGGCTTTAACCTGCTGTCCCTCCTGGACAAGCACCTCTTCAATTCGCCCGGAAATTTTCGCGCTCACGGTAGCTGAGGTCTGTCCCTCCAGTGTACCATTTAAGGCCAGGCTGGGAGTAACCTCCGCATATTCGGTCTGAGCCGCTTTAACACTTAGCACATTTTCGGCGGTATTGACTTGTTTTTTATTTGCAAATACACCTGTACGTACAACCAGGGTAATTCCCACTAATAAAATCAGGGGAATAATCCAGTGCTTAGCTTTCAATCTGTTCATGCAGACAATTCCTCCATTTCAATTAGCAACATTTAACATACCTACCAGTCGGTATGTTAAATCTAAAAATATTAGCGCGTTGCAATGCGCTAAGTATTCATCAACGACCACATATTGTCCATCATCCGTTGACGCAGCTCCGGGTACCTAAAGTGGCTCCCCAGTGACTTTTGGCCGTTAACTGTTGCCAAAATATTAGCTGCCAGGGCATAACTGTCGAGACTGCTCTTAAGTTCGCCGCTGTCCACTGCTGTCTGAATCCGTCTGGCTAAGGCCTCACAGATCCAAACCTGGCTTTGCTGAATCTTTTCCTGGATATCAGGAAACAGCTTCACCATCTCAATTACAAAATGCACGTGATCGACACTACATTCCCGGTCCAGCCCAAACAGATCTTTGGAGTATTCCTCAAAGGCATCGTCAACCATGAGTGACTGCAAAACTTCCTGAATACTGTTTTTGTCATGTAACAAATCCCTGTATTTTTCTTCAAACCGTTCAAAGAAAAACGTAAGGGCCGTGCGCAGCAAGTCCTCCTTGCTGGAGAAATAGTGATAGATCCCGCCTTTGGTAATACCAAGCTCATTAGCAACATCTATCAGGGAAACCGATTTGTAGCCACGCCATAAGAACAGGCGCGTTGCTGCAATAATAATGCTCTCTTTGGTCATCCTATCGTCGCCTTTCACAAAGTATGCATCTTTACATACCTACCAGTCGGTATGTTGCTATTATCTCTTAAAATCGTGTTACTGTCAATAGTGTGCCCGCAAAAAATACAGGCCACAGCTAAGAGAAAACCTACTTGCCCGGCGATTACTAAAAAAAGAAAATGAGCCCTGTAAAATACAGAACCCACTCCCGGAGACTGATTGATTCAGTTTGATGGTCAATTTCAGCTGGGCGGCTTTAACAAATGGCAGGCAATGCTGTGTCCTGGCCCAATCGCCTCAAGTACCGGCTTTTCTTGCCTGCATATCTCCCTGCACTCCGGACACCTGGTCTGAAACGGGCATCCCGGCGGCAAGTCGAGAGGACTTGGTATCTCTCCCGCCAGCGGCCGGACCGCTGCCCGCCCTTTCCTGACCGGAAAAACCGCCTGTAGCAGGGCTTTCGTATAGGGATGCCGCGCATCATTCAGCGCGCTGCCCGCCAGCACCTCCACAATATTACCAAGATACATCACAGCGATGCGATGACTCATCTGTGATATCAAGGCCAAATCATGACAGATAAAAATCATGGACAAATTCTTTTCCTGCTGTATTTTGACCAGCAGTTCCACAATTTTTTTCTGCACAGATACATCCAGCGCACTGGTCGCTTCATCGCAAACGAGGATTTCCGGCTCCAGTGCCAGCGCCCGGGCAATGCCGATGCGCTGACGCTGCCCGCCGCTCATATTAGCGGGGTAGCGGCCGGCAAATTGTTCAGGCAGTTCAACCCTGCGCAGCAGGTCTTGCGCTTTTTTCTCCGCCTCGCTGTCTTTTATCAGTTTGAAATTGCGCAACGGTTCACAAAGGATATCCTTAATCTTCATTTTCGGATTGAAGGCCTGCGCCGGATCCTGAAAAACCATCTGTATATGCCGCCGGCTCTGCCGCATACGCTCGCCCTTAAGTCGTGTGAGGTCTTCGCCCCGATAGCAGATTGCACCGCTCGTCGGCGCATAGAGCTGCATGATCAGTTTTACAAGCGTGCTTTTGCCACAGCCGCTCTCGCCAACAACACCAAGTGTTTCCCCCCGGTAAAGGGACAGTGACACATCATTGCAGGCTGTCAACATACGCCCGCCAGCCACCGGGAAACGTTTTACAACATGCTCAATTGACAAAATTATTTCTTGGTCAGCTGACATAACGTTCGCCTCCGACCTGCGGCACCGCAGCCAGCAGTTCTTTAGTGTACGCCGATTGCGGCCGGGCGATAATAGTTTCTGTTCTGCCGGCCTCTACGATCTGCCCCGCTTGCATAACGGCCAGTTTATCGGACATATAGGCCGCCACACCAATATTATGGGTTACAATGATGATTGCTGTTTTATCCTTTTGACAGATATCCATCATTTCTTTTACCACCTGCGCCTGCGTTGTCACATCCAGGGCAGAGGTCGGCTCATCCGCCAGCAGCAGTCGCGGTGTAAAAAACATGGCCATGGCCACACCGACCCGCTGGCGCATGCCGCCGCTCAGCTCAAACGGATAGCCTTTCATAATAATTTCCGGATTGGGCAGATGCATTTTCCGCAGCATAGCCTCTGCAGCCCGGGCGGCTTCTTTTTTTGTCATCGGTGAATGCTCGCAGAT
>JAEWGR010000093.1 GCA_023388195.1 Bacillota bacterium | reverse complement strand
GGTTATACTGAGGTACAGTATATTATTGAAAAAGGGGAGGAGCTAAGCGCTGACTGGCAGGAGATTGCTGCTGCCGAATTTGATCATCCTCAGGCCGGCGGCTTCTATTTCTTTGAGAAGGATCAGGCAACCGGGCTTAATACCTGGCAGCCTGTCAATCGCAGTAAGACCGGTTCATCAAGTTCATCCCTAAAGCAGTCGCTGATGGATGTGGTGCATGAGGTGGCCTTTGATCATAAGGCGCCCTTGTATCCGGTCAACAAAGCTATTGCTAAATTTGTGGACAAGTCCTGGCTGAAACAGCCGTTTACGGTTGCCGAATATACAACCAAAACGGTGACAAATGAATGCCGGTTTTGCGGTGATTGTGCCATGCACGAACTGGGTTTTATCTGCCCGATGTCCCAATGCCCCAAACAGCAGCGAAACGGGGCCTGCGGCGGCAGCCGTGACGGCTGGTGTGAGGTTTATCCAGGCAAACAAAAGTGTATTTATGTTAAGATGTATGAAGGCTTTAAAGGTCAGGGCAAAGAGGACCGCATGAAGTCGAAATATATGCCGCCCTGCAACTGGGATCTGCACCGGACCTCTTCCTGGTTAAATTATTTTAATGACCGCGACTATAATAGCAATAAAGAGTGACCCCCATGCTCCTGCCGGTAGGCGGGAGCTTTTTTGTACTCTGCCAAGCCAATCTGAGGAGCCAAATTTTTCTTGACGATTTTACAGGTAAACTATACAATATATTGTATCAGTGAGAATAATATATACTAAATATTGTGTTTGTTCAGGGGGTTTTTTGATGATTTTGTCAGATAATGCGATTAAGGTTCTGGAAAAACGTTATTTTGCCAAAGATGAAAATGGCCAGCTGCTGGAAGATAGTGATGGGATGTTCCGGAGGGTTGCTAAAGCCGTTGCGGCCGCCGATGCCCCTTATGTATCAGCCCCGGCTGTACAGTTGCTTGAGGATGAATTTTACGAAATGATGTCAGGTCTGGAGTTTCTGCCGAATTCACCGACCCTGATGAATGCCGGCCGGCCTTTGGGACAATTAAGTGCTTGTTTTGTACTGCCGATAGAAGACTCCATGGAAAATATTTTTGAAACCCTGAAAAATGCCGCTATGATTCATAAAAGCGGCGGTGGGACAGGTTTTAGTTTTTCCCGGTTGAGGCCGAAAGGGGCGGCAGTCAATTCAACCGGCGGGGTTGCCAGCGGCCCGATTAGCTTTATGAAAGTTTATAACGCAGCGACAGAAGCTGTAAAACAGGGTGGTACACGCCGTGGGGCCAATATGGGCATTCTCCGGGTAGATCATCCTGATATCATGGATTTTATCACGGCCAAGCAGGATAACGCCGATATTACCAATTTTAATCTCAGTGTTGGCATTACGGAAAATTTCATGAAAGCGGTGGCCGCGAATAGCAATTATGATTTAATCGACCCTCATGGTCAGGCCGTAACCGGAAGTTTGAATGCCAGGGCCGTATTTGCTGCGATTGTAGACATGGCTTGGAGCAATGGCGAGCCGGGGATTATTTTCTTAGACAGGTTGAATCAGGACAATGCGACACCGGAACTGGGGGATTTTGAAAGCACCAATCCCTGCGGTGAACAGCCACTGCTGCCTTATGAATCCTGCAATCTTGGTTCGATCAATGTCAGCCTGCTGGTAACTGATAAGGAAAACGGACCTGCCCTCGATTTTGAACGGCTGGGCGCAATTGTAAAAAAGGCCGTTCACTTTCTCGATAATGTGATTGATATCAATAAATATCCTTTGCCTGAAATTGAGCAGGTAACAAAAAGTACCAGGAAAATTGGCTTAGGGATTATGGGCTGGGCGGATTTGTTATTCCGCTTGCATATCCCCTATAATTCACAGCCGGCACTGGCGCTTGCGGAGCAGCTTATGGGCTTTATCCGGGAGCAGGCCAGAAAAACGTCAGCAGAACTGGCCGAGCTCAAAGGTGTATTTCCCCAGTTTGAAAAGAGCACATATGGCCGGCAGGGGCTCAGGGTTCGTAATGCCACCACAACAACGATTGCACCAACAGGCACATTAAGTATTCTGGCCGGCGTTTCCAGTGGGATTGAGCCATTATTTGCGTTAGCTTATATCCGGAATGTAATGGACAATGATGAATTAATGGAGACAAATCCGTTTTTTAAACAAGCGGCTCTGACCGGTGGTTTTTATACTGAGCCTTTGATGCGGACGATTGCGGCCCAGGGAACAATAAAAGGCCTGAAGGACATTCCGTCTTCCGTACAGGCGGTTTTTGTTACGGCCCATGACATTAGCCCGGAATGGCATGTGAAAATGCAGGCCGCATTCCAGCGGCACACCGATAATGCTGTCTCCAAGACGGTTAATCTTAGCAGCAAAGCCACCCGGGAAGATGTCAGCGATGTATTTACCCTGGCTTATGAAACAGGGTGCAAGGGGGTAACGATTTACCGGGATGGCAGCAGGGATCTGCAGGTGTTGAATATTGGTCAGGTTAATGGTAAAGAATCGCCGGTACCGGCAGAACCCGCGTCTGAACCCAAGCAGGTTTTCTTTGCGCCCAGAGCCAGGCCGGATATAACCACTGGCTTTACGGAAAAGGTCAAGATTGGCTGCGGTACGATATTTATAACGGTTAATTATGATCAGCAGGGTATTTGTGAGGTGTTCACCAACACCGGCCGGGCCGGTGGCTGCCCCTCCCAGTCCGAGGCTACGGCGAGGCTGGTTTCTATTGCCTTGCGGTCCGGTATGGATGCTAATTCGATTATTGACCAGTTGAAAGGGATTAGATGCCATTCGACAATCAGGCAAAACGATCTCAAGGTATTATCCTGCCCTGATGCGATCGGCAAGGTTATTGAAAAGGTAATGAAGCTGCAAAACGGGGATCAGGCCGAAGGGAATGCCATCCTCCGGCCCGGGGAAAACGGATGTCCCGAATGCGGTAAGCTGGTGGAGCATGAAGGCGGCTGCATGATTTGCCGGCATTGTGGCTTCAGCAAATGCGGGTAAGCCATATATTTTTAACCCGGTGACAATAGAACCGGTATTATCCCCGCGAAAAACCAAGGAGGTAATAGTTATGGAAGTGGTTCGCTCGGTTTGTCCGTATGATTGTCCTGATGCCTGTAGTCTCCTGGTGTCAGTAGAAGCAGGGAAAGTGGTCAAAGTTCAGGGCGATCCGGATCACCCCTACACCAGAGGTACCCTTTGCCCTAAAATGACCCATTATGAGCGGACTGTCCACTCGCCGCAGCGGCTTACAACCCCGCTGCGACGGTGCGGGGCCAAGGGGAGCGGCAGTTTTGAGCCGGTTTCCTGGGATGAAGCAATAGCAGATATAACATCAAGGTGGCAGGCGATTATTGAGCGGCACGGAGCAGAGGCCATTCTGCCGTACTCTTACGCCGGGACGATGGGGTTAGTCCAGCGTAATAGCGGGCACCCTTTTTTCTACAGTCTGGGGGCTTCCCTGCTTGAACGCACCATCTGTTCACCGGCTAAGGGCTGTGGCTGGAACGCAGTCATGGGACAGACGGTGGCGCTGCATACCCGGGAGATACAGGCCAGCGACCTGATTATTCTCTGGGGTATTCATGCACTGGCGACAAACATACATATTATGCATGATATCCACATAGCCCGCAAACAGGGAGCCCGGGTATGGCTGATTGACACCTATGAGAATTCCACTGCCAAAGTAGCCGACAGGCTGATTGTTGTCCGGCCGGGAACCGACGGCGCCCTGGCGCTGGGAATACTGCATGTCATCGCCCGGGAAAACCTGGCAGATCAGGAGTTTATCAACCGTCATGTGCAAGGGTATGAGGAACTAAAAACTGCTGTTCTGCCTGCGTACACCCCGGCTGCAGTCAGCCAGATCACCGGCATTGCCGCTGCGGATATTGAGGAGCTGGCCCGGCTGTATGCCGCGGCCCGGGCCCCGTATATTCAGTTGGGCAGCGGCCTGTCCCGTTATAGCAACGGGGCCATGACTGTGCGGGCTATTACTTGCCTGCCGGCGGTTGTTGGCGCCTGGGCCAAACCCGGGGGCGGATTATTTGCCAGCACTTCCACCGGTGCTGCGCTACCCATGCAGTGCGTGACCCGCGAGGATTTTATAAAAAAACCGGCCCGGGCTATAAATATGAATCAACTGGGGCAGGTGTTAAATGAGTCAGGTGAGCCCCCGGTCATGAGTTTGTATGTGTACCACTCCAATCCTGCGGCCATAGCGCCCGATCAGAATCAGGTGCTGCAGGGGCTGGCCCGGGAGGATTTATTTACTGTTGTTCATGAACGCTTTTTAACAGATACGGCGAATTATGCCGATATTGTTTTGCCGGCTACAACCTCGCTGGAGCATAGTGATATATACCGTTCGTACGGGCATTACGGTGTCCAGCGGACCCGGGCGGCGATACCGGCAGTGGGAGAGGCCAAATCCAACTGGGAGGTGTTCTGTCTGCTGGCCGCTGCCATGGGCTTGCAGCCAGCTTTCTTTTCCCAGTCGGCCGATGATTTGATTGACAGTATGCTGGACCAGCCAACCGCGTGGCTGGCCGGGGCGCCACTGTCAGCGCTGCAGGCTGGCTGTCCGGTTGAATTGCCGCTGCCGGCCGGCTATAAGACTGACTTCAAAACCCCCTCAGGCAAAATTGAAATTTTAAATACAAGTCAGGCTGAGCCGCTGCCGGGATATAGGGAACCCCATGGCGATGATGCCGACTACTGGCTGATTAACGCGCCGGATATACGGTTGTTGAACTCTTCCTTTAATGAGCGGGACGATCTTACCAGGACGGACAGGATGCGGCTGAAGATGAATCCTGCCGATGCCGGCCGTCAGGGATTTCAGGACAGGCAGCCGGTGGTTGCCTATAATGAACGGGGAGAGGTAGCCTTTACCCTGGAGGTTACCGCCGGCGTACCGGCCGGGGTTGTTGTCGGCGAAGGGGTTTGGTGGCTGAAGCACGTTCCCGGCAGCCGGTCAGTCAATGCTTTGACCTCACAGCGCCTCACTGACCAGGGGCAGGGCAGCACCTTTTATGATGTGAAGGTCAATGTCCGCGCCGTTGCCGCATGGTAGTACCTTGGCCGGGTGAAAACAGGTTAGGGTTGAATCATTTTTTATCTGGTCAAAGCATTAGCATCAGGCCTCCGGATAAAACAGATTGGACAGGTAGTCAATCGCTTCATTAACCCGGCTGGCCGGATTGACTGCAAACAATGATAAGGCAGCTGGTATACCTGTTTCTGCTGCACCGCTTTGAGTGTTTGCCACGAAGGATGTACCAGCAGCTCATTGCAGATCTTATGGCTGACCTTTGTTTCATAGCTGTGGCTGATCAGGAGAATCAGATCCGGCTGTGCCCCAATATGCCAATAGGCAAGGTAGCAGGGTTATCTGGTTTCAGCTTTAAAAAACAATGTAGCAACAAATAAGAGGCTGTCTTTGCAGGGGCTATAATCTGCAGAAGGCAGCCTCAGCTCTGTTACAAGCATTTTAAATGACTTTCTAAAGAGGTTAATAAAGTGTTTTGATGAGGAGCCCTGCTTGAGGCAGGGCTTTGTGTTGTTTTACAGAATAATAAATTATGTAACAAATTCCGACCAACTCCGTTATATTATGCAATTAGTGATAGATAAGGAGGTGACGTCAGTATGCATTATGCTAAAAGTAGCTGACCGACAGCAGTGACTTGGTGACTGCACTAGTGTATTCATTTTATATCTATCAAATTTGCTGTGGGAGAACAAGAGGATGCCTGATAATCAAGGAGAATACAACGGAGATAACATGCCTGTTTTGGTGACACGCTGGGATTGTAAAGGATATATTTTGAATATTCTATATAATGACTTATTTTTGGGCATGCCGCCAAATCAGTTTCTCGGAAAAAACCTCAGGGAGCTGGGGTTAGAGAAAAAAATATATGAAAAATGCGAACATTATTTTAAGAGGGTTGTGGCAACGGCAGCTAAAGTGGTTTTTCAACTACGCAGCAGTGCACGGTATTATCATATTTCATATCTGCCGGAAAGTAACTGTCTGGGAAATGTGGAAGCAATACTGGGAATTGTCCGCGATATGACACAGGAGCAACGGCTAAAAGATGAAATGACCGTAGTCCACCGCAAATTCAGTATGGCCCAGAATATTGCCAAACTGGGGTACTTTGAATGGGATTTTGTTAAAAATGAACTGCACTGGTCTGATCAACAGTATAAGAATTTTGGCTACAGGCCCCAGTCTTTTATACCCACAATGGAGTTTTACCTAAGCCGGATTTATCCGGAGGATCTGGAAATCGTAAATATGACGAATGAGGTAGCCCGGAAGGGCTTTGTGGAATCAGAATTCAGGATCGTTAGACCTGACCGGACTGTGGGCTGGCTATGGGCCGGAGTCAAATCCATTGCCAATGAGCAAGGTGCCTTCACCAGCCTGTTTGGGACGACTCAGGATATTACCGAGCAGAAGCAGACGGAAAATCGCATTTTGCGGGTAGAAAAGGACTTAGTATTCTCCAACCAGCTGAACAGTCGCAGTGCTTATTTAAATAAGCTGCTGGTCAATGCGTACTCGCCGGAACACATAACCAAGGCTCTTAATGAGTTTGGCATTGAAACGAAAGCGGAACATTGTTGCTTTGTGATCCAGTTGACGTATAAGCCGGCAGGTTCCGCTGCTGATGTAAGCGCTAAGATGACAGGCAAGCAGGCCGTATTGGTCTGGCTGGCAGAAAAAGAGATTGGCTGCACCTGGAAATTTAATGATGATATTATTCTGCTGGTAACGTTGATCCAAGCAGGTATAACCAGCAAACAAAGGCAAATTGAGTTTGCCCACCAGCTGATTAGCGAAATGAAGGTGCTTTTCCCTCATATTAGTGCCAAGGTAGGCATCTCCGGTGCATCCGGGACTCCCATCCGGTTCAGGGACACTTATGAAAAAGCGAACCGGGCAGTTGTCGTTGCCGCTTCTAATTGTGCGCAGGCGGTGCATTGTGATGATATCGGGATATATGAAGTTGCTTTCCAATTACTCCATGATGAGAATACTTGTGCACTTGTGCAAAATACGATCGGCCGCCTGGCTGAGTATGACCAGGTGCGCGGCAGTAACCTATTATTCACACTGGAACTAATATTAGAAGAAATAAATCTTAAGACAGTATCACAGAAGCTTTTTATTCACCATAATACGGTCATCTGGAGAAAAAGGCGGATTGAGGATTTTTTGGGGATGTCGCTGGATAAAATGGAGACTAAGGTGCTGCTGATATTGTATTTGAAGATTTGGAAATTACAGAAGGCGGAAACAGGTGAGAACAGATGAATCTACGGCCAATGGTTTATTGTTATGCGGCAACAACAGCTACTGTTTTTTTTTGTACTATACTCCAATAGTATTCACAAAGAAAGTATTGTAGAATTATGTATGAATTTGAAATAATATGCGGGAATTTGATTGTCCCCGAGAATGTCACTTTACCACACGCAGGTAATTGCAGAAGAGAATCTACAATAGGCGGGTTGAAACTCACTCGGAATAATTAAGTACCTGGCTATTGTAACTAGTTAGGTACTATTTTATTTGAACGGAGGATAAGATGTTTCCGAACCAACACTTATTACGGGTAGAAGAACTCAGGCCCGGTATGATCGTGGCGCAGCCGGTCCTGTCGGACACAGGACAAATTCTGCTGGAAAAAGGTATATTTTTGACACAAGACTTTATTGGCAATCTTAGCAACTGGAAAATATCCCATGTCAGTATTGTGCTGCCTAATACAAGCTTATCCTCAAATTGCCGGTTTTTTTGTATATATAAAGATACCCTTACATCTGTAGAGGAAACCTTTAAAAAAGTCAGGGCGTTTAAGGAAGTGCCAATTGCCGAGTGTAAAGAATTAGTCGAAAATTACATTGAACTGATTGTCAATATTGTCGGGGTCATAGATGATTTGCATAATGTTAAATCCCACAATGAATATACTTTCAGACATTCTCTTAATGTGGCAATCATTGCCGGTATTATTGGCAAATGGATGGGGTTTGCCGGGAAGGATCTAAAAGACATTATATTGGCAGGATTGTTGCATGATATTGGCAAGGTGTTAATCCCTGAGGACATACTGGATAAGCCGGGAAAGCTTACACCGGAAGAGATGGCAGTTGTCAGAGCCCATCCTACCCACGGGTATCATTTACTGGACGACTGTTTTGACATAACGGAAGAGGTAAAACTGGGGATATTGCAGCATCATGAGCGGGAAGACGGCAGTGGTTATCCGTTAGGCCTAACCCGGGAGAAGATACATATATACGCTAAAATTGTTGCTATTGCCGATATCTATGATGCAATGAGCACCGAACGGGTGTATAGGAAGAAAGTACCTCCCTTTACCGTAGTCGAGGTTATTCTGGATCAGATGTATGATAAGCTTAATCCCCAGATTTGCCTGATCTTTCTGGCCCACATCCGCGGTTTTCTTATCGGCAGCTCAGTGCTGTTAAATGATGGCAGCAAGGCAAAGGTTGTCCTGTTGAACGGCATGTTAAAATTAAGACCTGTTGTTCAACTGGAAAGCGGGGATTTAATCGATCTTGACAGGGAAAAAAATCTTGAGGTCATTACCATGTTAGATGAAGTAAACGCGGTATAGGCATTGCTGCTCCCAACAAAATATTGGCAAACTTACTGAAAGGTAAGGACGCAAAGCCATGGGTCTAACGGATGGATACTATTCTATGACTGCCAGGTTGCTATTGTTCTAACGGAAGTATTCGTCAGCTTGGCAACAGGCATGTGACGTTTTTTTATTTTTAGCCTATTGCTCATGTAGGTGCTGACACAATATTAATGATTAAAGGGGAGCTTAAAAGTGAAGATAAAAAAGATACAATCGCGCCTGTTGCTGGTATTGTTGCCGCTGGTGTTAGCCGCTTTAAGTGTATTAACCGGGGTTAGTTATTATCTTTCAACCCAATCACTGTCGGCAAGTATTGATGAAACAGCTATGTCTGTAGGGACTGATTATGCCCGGCGCGTGCAGGCCGACATCAGTCTCCTGATTACCCAGTTGGAAGGTCTGGCCAGTATTCCGCAAGTAGGGGCCGGGGCTGATAAAACCCAGATTGCGCAGGCATTGGCAGAATTTCAAAAACGGAGTAAGAGTTTTGATGCCGTTATCTTTATCTTACCGGATGGAACCGGTATTTCCGGTACCGGCGACGCTGCCGCCTATGGTGAACGTGACTATTTTAAAAAGGTTTTGGCAACTAAGGCAAACGTTGTCTCCGATCCGCTGGTATCCAAGGCAACCGGGAAATTGGCAGTCGTGCTGGCAGTACCGGTTACTCAAGATGGCCGGCTGACCGGGGTGCTTGTCGGCACATTTTCCATGGAAAGGCTGACCGCCATGATAAAGGACCTGCATTTCCTGGATACCGGTTATGGTCAGCTCAGTGATGATTCGGGCATCATTATTGCCCATCCCAAGCGGCCTGAACTTGCTGGTAAACTAAATATCTCGGAGAAGAAGGTAAATCCTGAACTCAAGTTGCAGCAACCTGAACTGGATGACCGCCTGATCAACTTGTTTAAGGAAGCAGCCCAGACGGGGAAGCAGGCCCGGGGGGTATATCGCTTCAATGATGATGTGGAAAGAGTCAGCGTATCCACACCGGTTGACCTGCCTGGGGGACAACGCTGGGTCATGATGGTGGCGGCACCGCAGGCTGAGGCTACCAGGCCCACAGATACCCTGGCAAGGACGATGCTGATTATTGCTGTTTTATGTTTAGCTGTTGCCACTGCCGGGATTATTATGATTGCCAGATATATTGCCAAGCCTATTTCCCTGATCCGGGATGAATGCCTGTTGCTGGCCCAGGGGGACTTGCGGGAACGGGAAGCTAAAGTTTTTTCCGAAGATGAGATTGGCCAATTGGCCCAAGGCTTCAGGGAGATGAGGGAAAACCTGCGTACACTTATTGCCCGGGTACACTCTCAGGCCGAGCAACTGGCGGCTTCGAGTGAGGAACTGACTGCCAGTGCCGACCAATCGGCAGAAGCTGCCAATCAAGTCGCTATCTCTATTACTGCTGTGGCAGCAGGGGCTGGAGAGCAGCTGACGGCAGCCAATGAAACGGCGGCAGTCGTTGAAGCGATGTCAGCCAGCATTCAGCAGGTGGCGGCAACCGCCAATGGGGTAGCCGGACAATCTTCACAGGCTGCCGGTAAAGCCAATGAAGGCAGTGACGCTGTAAATAAAGCGGTATATCAAATGACTCAAATTGAAGAAACTGTAAATAATTCAGCCAAGGTAGTGAGTGAACTGGGAGAACGGTCACGCGAGATCGGCCAGATTGTTGCCACTATTTCCGGTATTGCCGGGCAGACCAATTTATTGGCGCTTAATGCAGCTATTGAGGCGGCCCGGGCCGGTGAACAGGGACGGGGCTTTGCCGTTGTGGCTGAAGAGGTACGTAAGCTGGCCGAGCAGTCTCAGGCAGCTACAGAACAAATTGCCGCTCTGATTGGCGGCATTCAGGGGGATACGGGGAAAGCGGTACAAGCAATGGATGCCGGAACCCGCGAAGTCAAACTGGGGGCGGAAGTGGTCAATGCCGCCGGCCAGGCTTTTCAGGAAATCGTGCTGCTGGTAACCCAGGTATCAGATCAGGTGGCGGAAATATCTACCGCGATTGAGCAGATGAAGCTGGGCAGTCAACAGATTGTTGGTTCGGTAAAACGGATTGACAACCTGAGCAAAACAGCGGCCGGGGAAGCCCAGGTCGTATCGGCGGCTACTGAGGAACAGTCGGCGACAATGGAGGAAATCGCAGCCTCCAGTCAAAGCCTTGCCCACCTGGCAACAGACCTGCAGGAAGCTGTGAGAAAGTTCCTAGTGTAACATAAGCCTGATCCGCCAGCCTGTTGCCGACTGCCAAATTTGACAGCAGGCAGACGGTCTGCTAAAATGTACCTAAATTGTGATAATCATTATCACAATTTAGGTATTGTATAGAGGCATACCGAAATACATGGCGAGGCAGGTAATTCCAATGACGCGTTCCGAACGTAATCGACCGTTACGTCACAATCATACAGGCTGTGGGCATAAGGGTTCTTTTCTCTTTAGAATCATAGGGATCATGGTTTGTCTGGTATTATTGACCCCTTTTCTGCAGTCGGCGATTTCCGAGCCCAGCACTTCTGAAGCTCATCCGGGCGAGCTTACAGGCAAGAAAATCCGTCTGGTATGGGAGCCGATCCCGGATGCGGTAGCCTACCAAATTATGTTTAGAAATGAACAGGGCGAAATAAATGACGAGGCCAGTCTTACTGATATTATTTTTCCTAAAGAAATATATACTCCCGGTGTTGAATTAGATTTATCCCTCCTTCCTAAAGGCGAAACAATTTGGTGGCAAGTCCGGGCTTTAAACCTGGACAGGGAACCCATTTCCGGGTTTACCGCTGCGCAGGAAGTGGCAGCCGGAGAGATTGATCCGGTTGCGCCTTATATTACAGCACATCTGAATGCTTTGCCCCGACTGCCTTTATATCCCGTTTATGCCTGGATTCCAGTGTTGGGGGCTGAGGCCTATGAGGTTCAGATTTTTTCCGGGCAAATCCAGTCCGGCGCCCTTAAAAAAAGTTATGTAATAAAAGGGGCATCGTCCTTTGATTATTATGATACGGACGCGTTTACAACGGCAGGCGACTATTGGTGGCGCGTCATAGCTTTGGACGCCAAAGGGCAAGCTGTAGGAACGTGGTCGGAGGCCCAGCCCTTTACCGTACAACGGGAGGGGAACAATGTGGCTGCCCTGGGGGACAGTGTTACCCATGGCGGCGGTGCGATTTCCAATCCGCCCAGTGACCCTGTTTATGACTGGACAAGTTATGTTGGTCTGCCGGTAAAAAATCTAGGTCGGAGCGGGGATACGGCCAGTACTATTTTGGCCCGGTTTAGCGAAGAGGTATTGCCTTTCCGGCCCAAAATACTTGTGGTTATGGGCGGGATTAATGATATTCGCGCTGGAACGCCAGCGTCAGAAGTGATCAGCAACCTGAGTCAAATTGGGGAACAGTGCCGGGAGAATAAAATTACGCCTGTGTTCCTGACACTCACGCCGGTTAACCCAGCCCTGATAAAACGGGCTTTTAACGAGGATACCAGTGACAACTGGCACGAAGAGTGGCATAAGGTGAACGAATGGGTCAGGGATCAAGCTTATTATGTGGATATTGCGCCCCTGTTCACAACCCCTGAAGGGATTATGCCTGCCGATTATGCAACTGACGGCTTACATCCTGACAGCAGGGGGAAAGCCCTCATCGGTCAGGCCGTTGGCCAATGGCTGAGCGCAACTTTTGGCGAAGATATTAATAAATGCAAAACAGCCCTTTAGCGGGCTGTTTTTTCATTTCGACCCTGCTTACTGCAGGAGATGTTTTTTGGCGAAGCTTAACCATAATTGGGCTGCATGGGATAAATGGCGCCCCTTTTTCCAGATGACAGAAAGTCGATGCCAAATTTGCGGACGGACCAGGGGAATAGCTGTAATCACTTTCGCATCCAGTTCGGAACATAATTTGCTGGCCAAAAAGGCAATTCCCAGATTTGCTGCCACGGTTTGCACCATAAGATCACGCTGGGAGGTTTCAAATATAATCCGGGGCTGAAAGCCGGCTGTTTTGCAGTCGCTGATAATTTCGTCATGGAGGCTGAAGTCGTCGCGGTAAATGACAAACGATTCACCGGCAAGAGCGAGCAGGTCCAGCTCTTTATTGTCGCTTAGCGGATGCTTATTGTTAATAATGACATTGAGCGGGTCATTGGTAAGCGAAAAAAATTCATGCACGGTAACATCGGGTACGCTGCAAATAATGCCAAAGTCCAGGGTACCTTTCTGGATAGCCAGTTCAATTTTTTTTGAACCATATTCAAATAATTCAATATCTATTTTGGGATACTTATTGCGAAATTCACCCAGCAACTGGGCAAAGACAGTTGCTTCTGTGATCGGGGGCAAGCCGATCACTATTTTACCTTTTTCCAGTTTAAATTCGCTGGCAAACTCACTGGTCAGGTTATCAAACAAGGAGACTACGTTCTGTGCTTTTTCAAAGAAGATCATACCCGCATCTGTTAATTGCACCGATTTGGAGTTGCGGTTAAGCAAAGCGACCCCGAGCTCACGTTCCAGGTCTTTAACCATTTTGCTGATTGCCGATTGTGATATATGGTTTATACTGGCGGCTTTGCTAAAATTTTTTTGCCGGGCAACTTCAATAAAGTATTTCAGATGGTGAATATCCATAGCTTCCCCCTGGTCCCAGTGTACTATCTATTTTAGTTATACTCAATATCTAAACTATATATTTTACTTATAGTTTGTCTGTAGGTAAAATAATATTCAACTACTTTATCCAGGCGGAAAGTTATTCTTAGTTACAGGGCAAGAGAGGTGTGAACAAGATGGCAGTAAAATTAAAAGCGATAACCTGGCAATTGTGCGTACTGTCACTGATTTCATTTACGGGGGATCATATTGTTCAATGGTTTCATCTGCCGCTGCCTGGCAGTGTTTTAGGAATAGCCATTTTATTTGCTTTATTGAGCCTGGGCATTGTCAAGGTATCGCAATTGCAAATGGTCACCGGTTTTTTACTTAAACATATGGCGTTCTTTTTTATACCGATTACTGTAGGCCTGATGAACTACTGGGATTTCTTTTATGTAAATGGAATCGGGTTGTTTGGCTCAATGGCAGTGAGTTTGTTGATCGCATTCCTGGTTTTTAGAATAACCGGGCCCAGAGAGAAAGGGGGAGAATGAAGATGGACTATGTCACTACGTTGTTACTGATCATACTGACTTTTGCGGCCTATCTGTTCAGCCGTTTCCTGTTTATACGCTACCATAACCCCTTGCTGAATGTAGTTATTATCAGCTCGGCTTTAATTGTGGGCGTTTTGCTGACACTGCATTTGCCCTATACCGCTTACCAGCCGGGGAAGGAGATTATGACAATGCTGCTGGGGCCGGCCACGGTTGCGTTGGCCGTGCCGTTATATAACAACCGCGCTATTGTAAAGAAAAATCTTGTAACAGTAATTGTGGGGGTTTGCCTGGCTTCGTTGTTAACTTCGCTGACAGCAATGGGCATTACCCGGATGCTGGGGATGCCAAAAGATATTGTTGTTTCGATTGGCTCCAAGTCAGTCACCGCTCCAATCGCTGCCCAGGTGGCAGAGGTTAATGGCGGCGACCCGGACATGGCAATTGCCTTTGTTGTTGTGACCGGCGCGTTAGGAGCCATCGCCGGGCCAACGCTGTTAACCCTGCTCCGGATTACCAATCCAATGATACGTGGCCTGGCTATGGGGACGACTGCCCACGGCCAAGGGACGGCAACGGCGCTGATGGAGGGTGAGCAGCAGGGGATGATGGCTGGAATTGGGATGACCTTGTCAGCCGTGATTACTTCGGCCTTGTTTCCAATATTAATTTCCATATTGTGGCATAGCTGACAAAAAGCATCAAAATATTTGACGATGATGATATATACTATGAGATAGAAGTGAAATATAACGGAGTGATGGAGACTTATGATGTGGATTTTATGTTTGCTTAACTTATTCGTAATTATTTATGTACTTAGTATTATTGCAAAGATGAAAGCCCGGGAGGAAGGTTGATACACAAAAAATCCGTTTTACTGTGTTGAGGTGCAATAGCATTGAGGCAGTGAAACGGATTTTTGTTTAGATTATGGCGTGGATGTTTTGAGAATATTGTCAAAATTCAACGGCTGGGCGTCAGTGAGCAGGCTGGTAATATCAGCGGCCGGTTTGGGGGGACTAAACCAGAAGCCCTGCATCTCATTACAACCAAGCGATTTTAATAACAGCAGCTGCTCGGCAGTTTCCACACCTTCGGCCAGCACTTTGAGGCCAAGGCTGTGGGCCATTACGACTACCGTATTAACGATGATTTTGTCGTCCGGGTTTGTCATTATCTCCTGTACAAAAGAGCGGTCAATTTTTAGTACATGAGATGGCAGGCGTTTTAAATAACTAAGGGAAGAATAGCCTGTTCCAAAATCATCAATAGAGATTTTGATGCCTAGATTACGGAGGTTCGTTAAATCTTTATGGGTTTGCAGGCTATTAGACATGGCAATGCTTTCGGTAATTTCCATTTCCAGGAACTCCGGGCTTAGTTGATGGTCTAAGAGAACATTCTTAATAAGATGGCAGATGTCTTGTTTCTGAAATTGCTGGGCGGAAAAGTTTACGGCAATTCTAAGATCGTCAAACCCCTGCCGGTGCCATTCTTTTAGCTGGGAACAGGCGGTTCTTAATACCCATTCACCCAGAAGGGAGATTAGGTTGGCTTCTTCGGCCACCGCGATAAAAGAGTCGGGGTAGATCAAGCCGCGCGTGGGATGCTGCCAGCGTACAAGAGCCTCTAAACCAACAATTTTGCCGTTTTCAAGGGAGAGTATCGGCAGGTAATGCAAAATAAACTGGTCATGCCTGATCGCCCGGCAAAGGTCTGTTTCCAGTTTAACCCGCTGCAGTGCTGTCTCTAGCATTTCGGAACGGAAAAATTCAAAACCACCCCGGTGGGATTGCTTGGCCGCATGCATGGCCATTTCGGCATCCCGTAACAGATCCTCGGCTGTATGATAGTCCGGTGTTGCCAGGGCGATACCTATGGTTGCCGATATAAACACATCCTGCGCATTGACTTTAAAGGCCAGCCGTAAGGCTTCCCGTATCCGGTTGGCGATCTTAATGGCATCATAGCCGTCACTGATATCATCCAGCAATAGGGCGAATTTATCCTCACCCAGCCTTGAGACCATATCGCCTGTGCGGGTACAGTTATTAATTCGCTGAGCAATTAATTGCAGGATATTATCTCCTGTGGCGTAACCCAGGCTGTCATTAATATTCTTGAACCGGTCCAGTCCAATCATGAGTATGGCAAATAAATAACGGGAATTACGATGTACATGCCCAAAGGAGTTTTTAATATGTTCCACAAGTAGAGTTCGGTTTGGCAGCCCTGTGAGGGTGTCGTAAAAAGTCCGGAACTGCAGCTGTTCTTCCAGCAGTTTGCGTTGGCTGATATCGCGGGAAGTAACGATCAGCTCTGTAGCTGTCTGGCAATACTTCTTCCGATTGCCGATAGACTCTAAATAAATCCAGGAGCCGTTTTTATGCCGGAACCGAAATTCAATCTGTTGGGGCCGGCCAAGGGTCATGATTTGCTCAATTGTTGATTTAACAATCAACAGCTCTTCCGGATATATAAAGTCAAAGGCATTGAGCCCGGCTAATTCATCTTGCTGATAACCCAGGATGCCGGTTATGGAGGGGCTCTGGTATTTGATTATACCGTCTGGTTCAAGGATTGTAATAATATCTAACGCATTTTCGGTTAACAGACTGCAATAACGTTCGCAGTCTGTTAACCTGTTTTCTTCTGGTGGATCGCAGCTTTCTGAAGTAATCATCATCTACTCCTGTTTTATTTAATTTTGGGAGAAACTATAATAAGTGCAGTTAAATTATGCTGTAGAATTATTCGATAAATTGCGACAAAATCCTTTCGCACAAAATAATTGACTCTGGTGGAAGTTGACTTTTTCTATTGGGCATACTAAGGAAATGTTGCGAATATAGTTTGCAAGAAAAGGATTGCATAATCTATAATAATGTTAAGATGAAGAAAAGCGGTTATGAAAGAGAGAGGAAAATCAGGCTATGGAGTTCCCCGAGTTAGTGGATATAGCGCAATTGCAGCAATTGCTTGATTCTATGTATGCTGCAACCGGAATACCTTCTGCGATTTTAGATAATCATTCTGCTGTTTTAATTGCCAGCGGCTGGCAGGATATATGCCAGAAGTTTCACCGTGTTTTTCCTGAGACTGCAGCCAGATGTTATGATAGCGATCAGCGAATACATGAGCAGCTGCGGGCCGGGCAGTTTGCTGAGTACCGG
>JAEWGR010000086.1 GCA_023388195.1 Bacillota bacterium | reverse complement strand
ACCACTCCGTCTGAGCCTGTTACCACATTAATATTGAACCCGGTATCAATCTCGGTCGCTCCCAGGACTACCACATCCAGGTTATTAACAGCGGCCCCCAGATTAAACGGGCTGGCATAAAAATCGGCGCCTACCTCCAGGTGATTGGGATTGGCAGCTAACGAACGCACTGCCTCAAGGTCAAACCCCTGGACGTCGATCAGCTTTCTAAACAGTCCGCTTTCCAGCATCTCGACCATATAACCGGTTATGCCGCCCAGGGCGAAGCTGCCGGTTACGCCGGTTTCTTCCATCATCTGCCGGACATAGTAGGCGGCAGCCAGCGATGCACCGCCGGCACCGGTCTGGAAGGAAAATCCGTCTTTTATAAGACCGGTGGCTTTGATTACTTTAGCCGTGGTTTCGGCAATTTTCAGGCCAACCGGGTCGCGGGTTATCTTAGTGGTGCCGGAAACAATCCCTTTCGGATCGCCAATGCAGTCCACCTTCACAACATAGTCGACCCGCGTTTGCGGGATCGATATCGGTGACAGCGGAAACGGCGCCAGATGATCGGTAATGGCCACAACATGGTCGGCATACTGGGCGTCAGGTATGGCATAGCCGAGTGAGCCGCAGGCCGCCGGACCTTCAACACCGTTAAGGTTGCCATACTCATCAGCCGCCGGGGCGGCAATAAAGGCCACATCGATTTTCAACTGGCCGCATTCGATGGCCCGGGCCCGGCCACCGTGTGTTCTCAGCACTACCGGCCGGGGGAATACACCCTTTGATACTGCCTGGGCCACCGGCCCTGACATATAATTCGTGTCAAGACCTGTTACCACACCCTTGTTAACATGCTCCACAAGCGGGGCATGGACAGGAAAAACCGAGCTTAGCGCCACAGTCAGGTTCTTAAGCCCCAGCTGAGCCGCCACATCCAATACCATATTGACAACACCGTCACCATTACGCAGGTGATGATGAAAAGACAACGTCATGCCGTCGGTAACGGGAATACGCTTAAATACTGCCGCCAGGTCTGTTGTCAGCTTCTGCTCTCCCGGTAAAATCCGTTTTACCTTCGGCGCCTGCCGCTGCATATCAGGGGCAGTGGCAAAAGCCCCGGCAAAAGGCCGGACCGGACCGTAGCCGTCCACCGCGGCCGGCAGGCTGCGGCCGATAGCATTTGTTAATTGATTCATAATAAGCCTCCCTCTGCCAACCCCAGCAAACGGGCCAGAAACAGGATCCGCTCCGCCCTGGCAACAATCGGGGCATCCACCATTTTGCCGTCAAGCGACGCGACGCCTGAACCTTCGGCTTCAGCTTTGCGGATCGCTTTGATGACCCGCCGGGCCCAGTCGATTTCCTGGGCTGTGGGGTCAAATACACGGTGGATATCATCAATCTGGCGGGGGTTAATGGCGAGTTTGCCTTTAAAACCCAGTTGTTTGGCCAAAGCAGTATCTGCCAGCAGGCCATCCCGGTCATTGACATCGGTAAACGGGGTGTCAATGGACTGAATGCCAGCGGCAGCGGCGCTGTTCACGACAATGGTCCGGGCGCTGAATATCTCCGTACCTTCTTTGGTACGTTTAGCCCCTAGGGCCGCCGTATAATCCTCGGCGCCAAAAGCCAGTCCTACCACCCGTTTATCGGCCTTGGCAATGGGATACGCCTCAGCAATGCCACGGGGGGTTTCCAGCAGGGCAATCAGTTTAACCGGCGTCTGCCCCGGTGTTTCGGCGGCCGCCACCAGGCGGGCTGCCTCCCGGATATCTTCCGGGCTCTCCACTTTCGGCATTAAAATGGCATCAGGGCAGCAAGGCACAATCGCCTTGATGTCCTGCCTGGCAAAGGTGTCCAGCGGATTAATCCGCACTACCTTCTCACTGGCACGATAATCTATTGTTCTCAGGGCTTCGGCAACCAGCAGCCGGGCAGCGTCTTTTTCCTGCGGCGCCACGGCGTCTTCCAGATCAAGAATAATGGCATCAGCCCCGAAAACACCGCCGTTTTGCAGCATACCGGGATTATTGCCCGGCATAAATAACATAGTCCGGCGCAAATCCATTATATCAACTCCTCTGCCATCACAACGCCGGCCCGGGCCAGGGCGGTCATTGTCCGGGCCCGGATTGTGCAGTCCAGCGCCCCCCGGTCCACAGCCTTAATATATACATCAGTAACGTTTTGCCCGGCAATTACGGCCGCAATCGTCTTACGGATCGCCTGGCCGTATTGGGCGAAAACAATGCTTTCCAGTTCAATGCTTACGCCACTGCCTTGCGCACCGGGCGCCACGGTGATCATAATATCATTGGATTCAAGCGTTCCGGCTTGCGCCGGTTTAAGCTCCATCATACTAGCCCTCCTTAAAAAATTCTTCCTATCCCTGACTTGACAGCAAGCAGATACATGCTGCTGCCGGAATAAGAAAAACAAGACTGATCAGCCTAAGCAGGTAATCAGCCTTTAGCAGCGTGGCGGCTGCCACGCTTAGCAATTGACGGTGTTTAACAGCGTAAACCCATCAAGCGTATCAGACATGGGACCAACAAGGCCGATAATAAGATAGGTCCGGGTTTTGGGATCAAATTTGTATTCAGGCATCAGCCGGAAATTTTCAATCTCTTCCGTATTGCGCACATGCGTGCGCGGCCCGGAGCAAGCCCAGGTCATATCGCCGATCTTAATGTGGCCCTCATCACAATAACTGATATTTATTTCTTCTTCAATCAGTTTTTTCACCTTACGCTCCACCTCGGGCAAGGCGGCCGACAGTTCCAGCGGGTATTCCAGCACAAAGCCATGATGCACATCGCGATGGCGAAACTCCAGAATCGCGCCATAGTCATTAACCAGGATACGGGTGGTAAGGTCTTCGGCCGTATGTGCCATTTTTCGGTATTGGAGGGTTTTTACAACAACATCCCTGATTTCCTGGGGTACAGGGCCAAACACCGTTGGCCTGACGACAATAACCTCGCCGCCAACGCCGATGAGTACATCGGCATTGGTTTTGAGTAAGGGGTACAGAAGATCAAAGTGTTCGACAATAACCCGTTTATCATGAGCCAGAGCCTGCCTGACAGCCTCCGCCAACACATGTATTTGCGTAAATGCCAGTTCAAACCGCATATCAATGTGATAAGTATGGCTGGAGAAAAATCCCCGGTCAATATTCTTAAGCAACGGCAGCGGCCTGATATTCACACCGTCGTCATCGTTGGTAAGCTCCAGTCCGGGGAACATCCCCCTGACCATCGATGATTTACCCGCACCGGCATCACCGATGATCCCGATGAGCCGGTCAAGCGGCGACAAATAGCGTTCACTCAGCTGCTGCCCCAGGATGTACATGCGGTTGCGGCCGCGGGGAGCAAAGTAGCTGGAATACATAAGCTGGTCACCCAGACCTAGGGTAATGGTGGATTTCATGACAGGTCCCCCCTCTGAACTGCTAAACCCCTGTCAGCGTCCTGGTTTTGCCTGGCACCCGGAACCTTCTAGCAGTTATTCTCTTAGTTTTTACGAGCCTGGCGCACTGCAAGGATGCGCTGCATTTCATTATAAACAATCATATAGCCTTCGTCTACGCCCATGCCCGGTTTAGCGAGCATTTGTACAGGCTGGGTCGCCATTGCGACATGAACGCATACCTCAGCGGAACGGTTGGTCTCATTGCAGGTACCGCCCTGATAAGCGCCAACACCTTTCTGCTTGCAGTACAGGACAGCCTCAATAATGTTATTAATGCCGCCAAGGTCAGGGGTTTTAATCTGCAGCATATCACCGGCGCCTTTATCGGCAAAATCCTTAATATCTTCAAAGGTATTGCACCATTCGTCGGCAACAATCTCCACATTAATTTTCTCGGCATGGAGGCGGGAAGTGATCTCGGCCAGCACCTCAATCTGTTTTTCCCGGTCTTCCACATCCACCGGGCCTTCGATGCGGAGCGCAAGCGGCGCAGCGGCCTTCTCAAGCTGACGGAAGAATTCCACCATCCGGTCAACGTTATTATGGAAGGCGAGGCCGATGGTGCCATACACGTCAATATGCAGTACCGGCGCATAGTCAGCAGTGGTTTTAAGCTGAGCAACCCGGTCGCGCAGCCAGCCCACATACTCTAACAGCAATTCGCCGTTTTCGCCCAGCTTTTCCTTCACATTGTTGATCAGGCCGTGGGGTAATACCTCAGCATGCTTAATAATCATTTTATCAACATTATTATAACGGTCATCGCCCGATTGGGTAAAGATAGCAATTTCCTTATCGCTCACCTGGGTGTTATATTCGGCGGCAATTACTTCGCACATCAGCTGTTTTTTGGCTTTGGCCACCGCATCCAAAATAGCCTGGGTAACCCCATACCGCAGGGCCGTATGAATCCGTTTGCCATTTTCGTAGTTCAGGTTGTCAATCTCTTCTGCCAGCTGCTTGAAGGAAGCCAGTTCCCGGCCAACCAGGCGGGGTTTAATCATGGTTTCAATAACAGGAATAAAGTCTTCGGCCAGGAAGAGGGGATCCCGTCCGCCGGCGCCGCTGTATTGCACAGCGGCGCAGTCGCCATGAGCAATCTGGCCGTCTTCCAGAATAATCATAACCGATACAGCTTCACCGGCCTGGCGTACAGCCTTGAAACCGTCAGTTACAGGTTGTCCGATATAGGTAAAGCCGTCATGAGCAGCCCCGGCCTTAATGGCCCGCTGATCATCAAAGTAAAAACCGGTGCGGCCTTTTGCGCAAACTACATCAACTATTTTCATGTTATCGCTCCTTATTATTTATGATAATACATAAGGCAGGAGTGCGTTCAGGCTGGGTTACCAGCCTGACGCACTCATCCGGTTCAGCAACCGGACCGTCCGGCTTAGCGCGGGCGTCCTACCAGATTGCCTTTGGAGATAGCATAGATATCGTCAATAACCATTTGGAAGCTGGGGGAACGGCCTTCTGCTTTGGCCCGTTCAGCCATCTTGTCCTGATGGAAAGCAACAAGGTCCGGAGTAAACGGCAGGTTGCCGACATCGAACAGACGCACAGCGCCGTTGTTGTCACGGGCCGGCAGGATTTTGTTCAGGCTGAACTTGCTGGGAGCAAACGGCACGTCAAGTACACCGGCTTCAAACGCGCGCACGGCCCCGACAGCATAATCGCTGCCGCCCAGTTCAAATACCTTATCCAGAATGCAGCGGGTTTCGGCTTTAATCATATTGATTTCCAGTTCTAACTCACTGGTCATGGGGAAAGCCTGATCCTTCAGCATATTAATCATTTGTTTGGTGGTGCGCAGACCCTGGGCATTGGCTTCCTTGGTCGGAATGCCTAAGGCTTCATGCGGGGTCTTGACAATAACCTTGGTTGCTTTGGCCAGGGCTGCCGTTGCCGCGCCCCAGGAAATAACACCAAAGGCTTTCGCTTCATCCTGCGGGAAGCCGCCCATCCATTGATGGAACACGGTGGTAAGTACGCAGTCATTGTAGCCATGCTTGTTCATATATTCGTCTGCCAGCTGTTCAAGGGCACGAATGGCGGCAATATCCTGAATCAGGTTACCGCACTGGCCGTAGCCGAGGGTAATATTCTTTACGCCTTGTTCGGCGGCAAGGATACCTTCGATGATGGCTACCGAGTGGGAAACACTGGGCGGTACCAGCGTACCTGTCAGCGGACCAAACGGTTCGCGGTTGATCTCAATCCCGTGTTCAGCATAAATGCCAATCATCCGGTCGCAATACTGCCAGTCATAGATTGTTTTTTCCAGAGACACGCTTTTGGCATAAGGGATGTTGTAGGAAATACCACCGCCCTCGTACGAGGTGTAACCGGCAGCAATGGTAATCTCACCTAACAGACGGGCATCCGGGGTGCCGTGGCGGACCTGCAGCGGCGCATCAACACTTTCTACAACCCGGCGCACACCGGCAACGCCATGGTTAACAGCCGGGAAGCCGTTTAACAGGGAACGTCCGGCTTTCAGGCTTTCTTCAATGCCGTTCTGGGCTTCTTTATACTGGTTCTGCCGGGTATAGCTGTCGATAGTGCTTGGCAGAAGGTCTGCTTCGCCCTCGTTCTTCAGGAAATTAAGCAAATTAATATGTTCGTCAATCAGGGCAACACCGGCGCGCGGCTGGGTCAGGGTTTCACCATTCTTCTTGGCTTTTACCAGGCGTTTGGCAAAATGGCGTTTGGCCGGGATGTTTTCATGATATTTAACCGCTTCTTCGAAATTTACCTCTTTGCCTGTCGGCCAGTGGGTAAGGACTTCCTGGCGGGTGGCGTAAAACTCGTCATGCGTCCACTTTTTATTCTTAAGTTCCATGTGAACAAAAGCCTCCTCTTATCTATTGCTTGATAATATATTTTTTCATCATTCGTACCGCTACTGCAGGATATTCTTCCCCTAGCAGGCCCATCGATGCCATGATGTAGTCCTGATCAATGAAAAACTCCGGTTGTTGTGGCTTGAGTACTTCCGGGCTATTTTCGTCAAATAATATACCCTTTAGGATCTCCTCCGGCTGCGGGTTGTTGACAATGACCCCGCCGGTACCGATCACAGTGGCGACCTTGGTCAAATCCTTGCCATTCTGGACATGACTGATGCCAAAAGGCGTGTAGTAAATAACCAGATGCCCCACATGCCTGTCGGCGCTAAGCTTTACACAGGCCTTGCCCATCGCAATCTCAATGGCCGCTTCAGCCTCTGTTGCCGGCAAGTAGTCGATGTCGGCTTCCACTTTGGCGACATAGGCAGTAACATCTGCCGGCGCCGCCCCGGCATAGGCGGCAATCATTTCCGCCCCGGCGGCTTTTAACAGCGCCCCGGCGCTATAGCGCATACCCAGGTCACCTTCCACCGTCCGTTTGCCAAACGGCTCGGCCAGTCCCTTTAACGAAACCCCGCCCACGGTGGGATCGCCTTTGGCAATCGAATACACATCGGTGGTGGCACCGCCAATGTCCATTACCATTACATCGCCAAGGCCTTTTTCCCCGCCGCCGCCCTGGCTTAACAGCTCGGCAGCTTTCAATACGGCAGCCGGTGTCGGCATAACCAGCCGGTCTACCATTTTATTGGCCCGGTTTAACCCTTTGGCCTCGGTAATGCGTTTCAGGAATATATCGCGGATAACCACCCGGGCCGGTTCAATATTCAGCTCATCCAGCCTGGGCATAACATTTTCGGTGGGTCTAACCTCGGTCATTTTTGCCGTCAGTATTTTCACCACCGTCGGTGTTACCGACTTATTGCCGGCTACCACCACCGGTACGTCCAGGCCTAGCCCGGCCAGCATTTGGGCATTATGGACAATTACTTTTTGGTTGCCGCCGTCAGTGCCGCCGGCCAGCAGAATGATATCCGGTTTTAGCTCGGCAATCTCTTCAATCTCATATTCACTTAATTCATGGCTGAACACCTTCAGCACTTTGGCCCCGGCGCCTAATGCCGCCCGTTTGGCAGCTTCGGCCGTCATCTCCGGCACCAGGCCGACAGCGATCATTTTAAGCCCGCCGGCGGCGCTTGAGCACCCCAGCACCTGGCTGAAATCAAGTTTGCCGGTCCGGGCAAACAAAGCTTCCAGGGCCTGGTTAAGGCCGTCCATAATATCGGTGGTAACCGTAGTAATCCCCCGGGCAGTACCCAGTACTTGTTCCTGTTCAATATCTACCGCTGTAATTT
This sequence comes from Bacillota bacterium, assembly GCA_023388195.1. Classification (GTDB taxonomy): domain Bacteria; phylum Bacillota; class Negativicutes; order Sporomusales; family Sporomusaceae; genus Sporomusa. The sequence continues at coordinate 52,776 of JAEWGR010000086.1, read as the reverse complement.
TGGTATAAGTACTGCCGAAGTCGATGAGCAATACATTATTCAAAATACAAGACCCCTTTATATTAAATCCGCTTGCAGGTCAGCCAGTACGATGTCAGGCAGCGTGCCTGGCTCATACACCTTGTCATACCCCATAGCAAGGAACTTTTCTTCTACTTCTTTAAAGTCTGTTTTGCCGACAACCAGGTTGCCGCCAACATAGAGCAGGATATCTTCAATGCCGGCTTCACGGCAGCGGTCACGCAGCCCCCGGCAGTCAATCTCACCATGACCATACAGAGAAGCAACCAGAATGGCTTTAGCGTCAGTTTCAATGGCTGCATTAACAAATTCCTCTTGCGGAACCAGCACACCCAGGTTAATTACCTCATATCCGGCAGCGGTAAGCGCATGATTGAGAATTTTATTGCCTACAGCATGACAGTCGGCGCCAATCACACCTAATATAACCTTTACCTTGTTTGTCATTTCCACTACTCCTTTGCTTTATCGGACTCAGTAACCAACCGGCTAATGACCTGTTGGAGTGATCCCTGGTCGATTTCATAATAAAAAGTGATGATATCCTGTGTTGCACCTGCCGCCTGGCGTACGATACTTTGCATCGAATCAGCGGTAACAACCACATCGTAATTCGCGATACACTGTTTTACCTGCTCCCCGTTCTGACCAACGCAGGGGTTCAGCCTGATGCCGCTGCCGCCGATTTTTGCCAGCAGCCGGTTCAGGGCGGTGACAAATTCCTCGGTTTTGGCAACAACAGCCACGTTTGTACCTGCCGTTAAGCGGGCTAACTTGATTACGGCCTCCAGGTTCGGCGTTGTAGCTACAGCCATCAGCTTATTGCTGCTGCCCAGCCGTTCGGCAATCACCGCCTGATGCTCCATTGTGGTCACGATCAGATCGCAGGCCGCAAGAAACTCCGGTTTCACAGCTCCGGTCAGTAAATCGGTCAGTGTAACCGCTTCAAAACGTACTTTGGCCATTTGCCCCAGCTGGGTCACAAACCGTTCCACATACTCAAGGGTACAGTCCACAACAGCAACCCGGAGTTCCCTGACAGCAAACTCCTTTTCTTTGGCTCTGATAGCAACCAGTGCCGCAAACTGTTCAACCGTGAAACCAAATTCCACGACCTGCAGCATGGCGGCGTCAATCACCTTGAGAGCCCGTTCCAGCCTGCTGCCGGCAATATCGGCACCGGCAATCATGGGATCGGCGGTTTGTTCGCGCACAAAAGTTCCCCGCCCCTGCTGCGCCTCAAGAACTCCCTCTAACAGCAGTTCTTTGTAAGCGGCGCTGACCGTATTCCGGCTAATACCAAGCTGTTCTGACAACTGACGCTCAGTGGGCAGTTTGTCACCGTGTTTGTAATAGCCTGTTTTTATTTTGTCCAGAATGTGCGCTTTCACTTGCAGGTAAATCGGTACGCCAAGTTTTTGTACAATCACAGCCATCACCCTATTAATTGGATTAATGGATTAATCCAATTTTCTTCTACACTCTTATTATCCCATAGCATGTGTCAAAAATCAAGAACATTCTATCCGAAAATCCATCTGCAAGAGAAATAATTTGTATTTTTCTCGCTTCTCTGCAAATTACTAACGCGCATATCCTTCCGCATCCCGCTTTCCGGCTGCCACCAGCCATTATCGGCAAACAACGCAAAAAGAGGCAGAACCCGCTCTGCCTCTTTAGTATTCCTGATACATTCCCGTGTTATTTCTGCGCTTTGTCCAATTACGCTATTGCTGCCTGATTACCAGCGTAGCCGCTAGCCGGTCTCCCAGCCGCTGATTATTTACCGAAGTCCAGATCAGCACCGCACCGATAAAATAGACAAACAGGCCGTCAACAAGCCGGCAAACCGTCCGGACAGCCGCCGCCCGCAGGTCACAGGCCGATCCGTCGGCTTTGATAACTTTAAGCCCGCACAGCATTTTGCCGGGAGTAGCCCCATGACTGCTTTCAAAATAAGTATAGTAGCAAAACCCGATAACCAGCGACCACAGATAATGGGCTCCCCCGAGCGCCGCCGCAACAGCGCCGCTGATTACCACCAGCAAAATCCCGTCGACAATTGTGGACAAGGCCCGTATGCCAACACCGGCTCCTTCCATCTCCGTCACCTCCAACACCCTGACATCACTTGTATTACTATATGCGTCAGCGTCAGGGTACGTGTTAGGAGTTAAACATTCTGCCAGGCAAAAAGAAAACCTTGCCGGCCGGCAAGGTTATAATTCCCTGATACTTCCTTCTATTGTGCCATCTTCCCGGATCTCCAGGATGCCATAGCTTGGCTTTGATCCGCCCCGCGGCGCCCCCGGGCTGCCGGGATTAAAGAGCAGCAGTTCCTGATGCCGGTGATTGTAAGGAATATGGGTATGACCAAAAACCACGATATCCACACCGTACTGCCGGCCCCACCAGACCAGCTCAGCAACACCATATTTTACGTTATGCCGGTGGCCGTGGGTCAGCCAGATTTTCTTGCCGGCGGCTTCGATATACTCATCGGCAAGTACGGCACCGGTCCGGTCGCAATTGCCCGCCACCCCGGTCACCGGCAGTCCCGACAGCGCAGCCAGTTGCTGGCCGTCCCGGCAGTAATCGCCGGCATGCAGCCACAGCGCAACCGGCCCGGCGGCGGCAATAACCCGGTTCAGAACCCCGGCGTCGCCATGACTGTCACTGACAACGCCGATTCTCATTTCGCCAGCGCCGCCAGTTGGGTAACCAATTCTTTGATAGCCTGGCCCCGGTGGCTAATGGCATTTTTTTCTTGCTTGCTCATTTCCGCCAGCGTGCGTTCAAATTCCGGCAATAAAAACAACGGGTCGTAACCAAATCCCTGACTGCCCCGCGGCTCAGTAAGGATAACGCCCTCCACAGCCCCTTCGGCGGTAAGAAGGACTTTGTCCGCATCAGCCAGCGCCAGTACACACCGGAAGCGGCCGCCGCGTTTGTCCGCAGGCACCCCGGTCAGGTTAACAAGCAGCTTTTTATTATTATCCTCATCAGCGGCATGGTCACCGGCATACCGGGCCGAATAAACCCCCGGGTCGCCCTTCAGGTAATCAACCTCTAAGCCAGAGTCGTCAGCCAGGCACAGCTTACCTGTCAGCCGGGCATAAAACTGCGCTTTCGCACAGGCATTTTCCGTAAAAGTCAGACCGTTTTCCGGCGCTTCCGGAAAATTACCTACATCAGCTAAGGAACTCACCCGGTAGGGCAGGCTGCTTAAGGCCAGCTTAAACTCCGCCACCTTGCCGGCATTTTTACTGGCAACAATAATTTCTTTGATTACCTGCGGCATGATTTATCCCTCCCGGCCAACTTTCCAGGCCAGCTTGCCCAGAGTTTCTTTCTGGATGTCCAGCAATTGCTCTATGCCCTGACCGCCGACAGCCAGCAGCTCAGTTAACTGCGTTTGCGTAAACGTTCCTTTTTCGCCGGTTCCCTGGACTTCGACAAACTGCCCGCTGCCGGTCATGACCAGATTCATATCGACGATGGCAGTGGAGTCTTCGCTGTAGCACAAATCCAGATAAACGCCGGCCGGCAGAACCCCGACACTGACTGCCGCTAAAAAGTCTTTCACCGGAAAAGGCTTGGGACTCTCGCCCCAGATGCTGTTAACCGCATCGACAAGGGCCACAAAAGAGCCGGTAATGGCCGCGGTCCGGGTGCCGCCGTCAGCCTGCATGACGTCACAGTCCAGCCAGATTGTTTTTTCCCCCAGGGCCTTAAGGTCAATCACACTCCGCAGGGCCCTGCCGATCAACCGCTGGATTTCATGGGTACGGCCGGTCAGCTTGCCCCTGGCAGCCTCCCGCACATTGCGGCTTTGCGTCGAGCGCGGCATCAATGAGTATTCGGCACTTACCCAGCCTTCCCCGGAACCCTTTAAAAAGGGAGGTACTTTATCCTCAATGGTTGCAGCACAGATGACCTTGGTATCCCCAAACTCCACCAGTACTGAGCCTTCGGCGTATTTTAAATAATTGCGGGTAATTTTAACTTTCCGCAGTTCGTTGACTGCCCGTCCGTCTGCTCTGGTCATAATGACCTCCTCAAAGAATAGATATTTATTAGATTTCTTCCAGTGTATCCTGCTCTTTATCCTGAAGGTAGTAGTGATCGTGCCGGCCATCTTTTTTGGCCTTATGTACGGCAGCCTGGGCCTGGCGCCGGCAGGCACCGCAGCTTTGGCGGGGAATAACGGCGGCAAATGCCGACTTGGCGCCGGCATTGCGGCCATCAGCCCGGGTAGTTATGGTCTGATAGCCCTGACAACTTGGACATTGCCGTACTGTTTCCTGTTGTTCTTCCCGGATGCCGCTGTCGTCATAGAAGATATTCCGCCGGCGCTGCCAAAGGTCTCCGGCTTTGGCAACAGCCTCACGCTTAAGTTCGTCCCGGCTGCCCCAGATTTGCCGCCACTCGGCTGCCAGCTTGGCAATATACCGGGTATTGGCTTCCGGCTGACGTGGACAGCAGGCAATATCCGGCTCCACCACCCGGCTATAATCCAGGCCGGCCATGGCCAGGATGATGCCGGTATTTACATAGGGCAGGGCATCTTCGATAGAATAGCCGCCCTCAAGCACGGCAATATCGGCGCCCAGTTTTTCTGTCAGCCGCGCATACCCCTGGGCTGTAACCGCCATATTGGCCAGCGGGTCGCTATAATGATTATCCTGCCCGGCTGAGTTAATAATCATGTCAGGCTTAAAATCTTCCAGCATCGGCAAAACAATCTCATCAAGCACAACATGCAACCCCTGGTCGGTGGTGCCTGGCGGCAGCGGGATGTTGACGGTTGAGCAGAATGCCCCGGGGCTGCCCAGCTCGGACATGGCCCCCGTCCCCGGGTACAGTGTGCGCCCATCCTGATGCATCGATATAAACAGTGTGTCCGGATCGTGATAAAAAATATCCTGCGTACCATCCCCGTGATGCACATCGGTATCCACAATCGCTACCCGGTTAAGGCCATAGTGGCGCCGGAGATATTCTACCATAACCGCTTCCATATTAATAGTGCAGAAGCCCCGCGTACCATGTACCACCCGCATGGCGTGATGCCCGGGCGGCCGCACCAGGGCAAAGGCCCGGTTTACTTCCCGGCGCATGACGGCCTCAGCGGCAGTTATTGCCCCGCCGGCCGACACCAGATGAGCGTCGGTAATCAGCCGGTCAAGCCCGGGCACACCGATATGGACCCGCTCGGCATCCTGTAATTTGGCCAGCCGGGGGCGGTATTCCCTGATATTCGGCAAATCCAGCAGCCCTTCTTCCACAATCTGGTCCCGTGTATAGAGCAGGCGCTCTTCGCGCTCCGGATGAGCCGGTGTTATCGCCCAGTCAAAAGCCGGGAAAAAAACTAACCCCAAAGATTTGCCGCTCATAAGCCCGCCGCCCCCATCCGTACCGGCATCAATACGCCGGGCGTTGCCTGCAGCCTGCAGGTCATAATCCTGCCAATGGTCGTAAAGCCGCGAATAACATTAAATTCTTCCTCGTAAATCCGCTCACTGTGGACAGCAGCCTCGGCCATCCCGCCTGCCGCCGCCCGCTCGCCCAGATGGACTGCCGCCGCCGCCCAGGCGTGCTGCAATGTAAAATTCTTTTTATCGACCGGCTGCTTGATGCCCAGTTCCGGCACAGTATAAAACCCTTGGGCCGTATCGGCCCGCAGTGTAATTTCCGTTGTTGACCGGGCCGCCGCCGCCCCCACCGCGTTAGCCACCATATACCCCGGCGGCACCTGCCATGGCAGTTCCAGCTGCTCAGCCACCAGCGGTACAAGCCCCAGGGCGGCACCGCCGACACCGATAACCAGCTCCGGCTGATAGACTTCGCCGGCCACAATATCTTCCACCTTGTAGACAGGCTTTTCCGCCTGTTCAGCCAGCATCGCCCGGATTGTCCGGCACACAATACCAGTGGCTACGCGCAGCGTTGCCCAGGCAGCATCTTCCGGTGTCTGTCCCTCTGCCGCCACCCGGGTCATCGCCTCTCTGGCCAGCGCCGGCTTGCCATAGTCGATCAGACCGGCCACCAGCAGCGCATCGACTACCGCCGGTTCCGTACCCCCGTTGGCCATCGCCGGTCCGCGGCGCATCGGCCCGACGGCCAGGCTGCCGTTTTCCCGGCGGACATAGCTGTCGCCGCCAACGCCCACAGACCGCAGCCAGAACGAGCGTACCGCCGTGGGGTAGCCGTTCACAGTGGCCCCGCCCGGTGCCAGCAGCGGTACTCCGTGCTGCCATAAAGCGATATCGGTGGTGGTGCCGCCAATGTCCAGCGACACGGACGGCCCGGCCGGAGCAGCCAGGGCCATTATCCCAAGCGCACTGGCTGCCGGTCCGGTAAAAATAGCCTCAACCGGTCTGGCTTTGGCAGCGGCCAGCGGCAAGGTGCCGCCATCCGCCTTGAGAATATAGACAGGGGCGGTGATCCCCCGTTCAGCCAAAGCCATTTCAATGGCAGCGGCAAAACGGGAGAATATCCGCCATACCGCCGAATTATAATAAGCGGAATTAGTCCGCCGGAGATAATTTAATGAACCTGAAACCTGAGCGCCCAGTGATAGGCAGGCCGGCTTCAGATATTCGGCCACCCAGCCGGCTACCTGCTGTTCCTGCACCGGATTGCGTACAGCAAACTTGCCGGCCACCGCCGCCACTGCTGTTCCGCGCAACTCCCGGCAGGCGGACGCAACCTCGGCCCGGTCGGGAAACGCCTGCTCCCGGCCGCGATGGTCGGTATACCCTGACAGAAAATAGGGGGTTCCCGGGACCAGTCCGGCAAGATTAAGCCCCGGCCCGGGCATAAGCAGCAGGGCAGCTTTGTCGATTGTCTCTTCTACCAGGGCATTGGTCACAATGGTTGTGGATAATGCCACCCGCTTTATCTTGTTTGCAGCAAGACCTGCCAGCACCTTATCCATTGCAGCCACAATACCTGTTAACAAATCTGCGTGTGTAGTCGGGGTTTTGCCTGCGGCCGTTACGTGGCCGGCTGTGATGATTACGGCATCGGTAAAGGTTCCACCCACATCAATTCCCAACAACAAACTGTCCGCCTCCCAACCATTATTGCCGGCTATTTGTATACAGCACAGCCAATTGCCCCATTAAGCTGCGGGTGGGCCGGTACAATAACCTCCACCCCCATTTCCCGGGTAATAAACTGCTTAATTGCCCCGCCTAAGGCCACGCCGCCGGTAAAAATAATCTTATCGCTTTTCAGGGCACTCAGCATGGGTTTTATCCGCTTATAGATTGTGTAATTGACGCCGGCAGCCAACTCGGCCACCGTAAAGCCTTCCACAATCCGCCCAATCAGTTCGGATTCGCCAAAAATGGCACAGGTGGCGCTGAGTTCGACCGGCTGTTCACTATAGTTGGCCAGCTCTTCCAGACCAATCCCCAGCACTGCCGCCATGTTTTCCAGATAGCGTCCGGTACTGGCCGCGCACTTATCGTTGGTCTGGAAATCCACCATCCTGCCGTTGCGCACCTTGATCACCTTACTGTCCTGGCCACCTAAGTCGAGCAGGGTAAAATCAGTCAGACCGGTTTGCGCAATGGCCCCCAGCATATGGGCTTTCAGTTCCGGAATGACTGTCGCCCCCACAATATTTATGGTATTACGGCCATAGCCGGTGGCAGTCAGCTGTGCTACCGCCGGCAGCTGCAAAGCGGCAAAATCTACCGCCAACCCGCTGTCCGTCCGGTGACCATACTCACGGTAGAATGTAGCCGTCTCATACACGACAGTTGCTGTCAACTCTTTGGTGTCTGCAGCCATAACTACCACTTTCACGCTGCGACTGCCTAAATCGATGCCGCATCGCATAGTTGTTCCTCCTTTATCAGCCCGGTTTAGCGCAGCATTTCCAGAAAACTGTCAAGACGCAGTCTGGTTCTGGCATCAAGCCGCCCCGGTTTATCGCCTTCAATCGTCAGGATCGGCACCGTCAGTTTCTCCCGCAGGATCATATCCTCAATCTGCCGGAAGCAGAAACTCTGCACATAATGAATAATCCCATCCAGATTGCGGCTTTCGATCTCGGCCTGAATATCTTTAATCCGCCCAAATACACCATAAGGGTAGGTGTATTGCCGGTATTGCTCAACAATATCATCGGTGGCAAACGGCATGGCAAACTGCCGCTGCACCTCATTGTAGACAACCCGGGCCCCCATCGTTTCCAGGTAAGGGTATAAGTCAGTAAAAATTGGCGGCACGCCAATATAGCCCAGCCGCAATTCCTCGGCATATTCACAGGCATTGCCGGTCAAAGCCAGGAACTTGTCCACATCCTGGGCAAAAGCACCGGCATCGCTGTTAAAATCACTGCAGCTTACCTGATATAAGTGATTATGTAACCCGCTTACTGTATTGTCCTGCCAGGTCAGCCGGTCAATCTCAGCCACTTTCAGCCGCAGCTGATCCAGCTGTTTTTTGACCGCATGTACCGCTGCCCAGTCAGTCCCCAGAGCGGCCATCAGTTTTTCCATTTGCAGTTTTAACAGGTCATAGTCACGGTCAAAGGGATAGGCAAAAGGGATAGTCTCGACCCCGGCCAGCTCATAGGTTTCCATCAGGGCGTGGGTATTGCTGCAATCCCCCTGCGTAACGGCGATGACCTTATCAATACCGCCAAAACTGGCATTTAGTTCCTTATTAACCACAACCGCGTATAATCCCTTTATCCAACCGCAAATATTCCGGGGATAACCGGCCTCTTCCGCCGTTTCCACCATACGCCCGGCATCGGGACTGGTAATAAATATATTGTTCAAATCAACAGGGATATGCCCTGCCGCCAGAATAATCTCGACCGGCACAGTAGTCGTAATGCCGATGCGGGCCATAATCAATCACATCTCCTTAAAGAAGTTCCTCGCTATGCTCAGAACTGAGCGACTCAACCATCTGCTTGCTTCGCCTGGCGGCTCGCAGGCATAGGGCTGGCTGCTAAGATAAAGTCACCGGTGGACTGTGTATAGATATTTAAAACAGAGGATAGTCTGCCTACCCTCTGTTTGCTTAATGATCAATTTATTGTCCTGTTGCTTTTTGGGCGGCTAAGCTGTAATTCTTGATAATCACAATAGGTGTCTTTTGACTGGCGTTCCCAAACGGATTATCAATAAGTATCCTGGCAATCTCTTTCGGATTAAGCCCCTGGGTAGCCCCCAGTACTGCGGCCCGCTTGAGATCGTTGACATCGGCTACAACCGCCCCATAACAGCCCAAACGTTTCCTGATGGCCTCAGCCACACCGTTAGGATCAGCCGGACCGTACACCAAATGTTTATCAAAAGGCGGCATCGTCCCGGTCACATCATCAATCAAGGCCGCCTGTTCACCGGCCAGTTCATAAAAGAGACCGTTTTTGCCTACCAGTTTGCCCAGCATGCCCAGAAACATGGCCCAGGCAACCCGGCCGCTGCCTTCGGCGTTCATGGCCGACTGCATGCCATATACAGAAGACAAACTGCCTTTCTGCGGCACGAAGCGGCAAAGTATCCGGGCTAACAGCGACGGTTTGAGTTCTTCAGGCCGCACAACCCGCCCCTGCGTAATCGCCACAACACTTTCGGCAACCGACACAACGTCATTGGGGCCAATATCGGCTTTCGCATATTGCTCGATAATATCAACAATATTATCTTTATCTGTAAGTATCCGGGTTGGTACCGGTCTTAGCTCTAATGCCTGCTCTGTCATATCTATTCCCCCTATCTGACTGCAGCTTGCTGGCCGGCGGCAAGAGCCTTCTGAATTTCGCCTGCCGTCATGACCAGCCGGTTTTTATCAATATACCAGGGGCTGCGGGCGACTACCTGAAAAACAATATCAATCGGCATATCAACCATATCTTTAAGAGCCTCCCGGATATCGCCGGTTTTGGCGGTGAAGGTTACGGTTAAAACAATAGCCCCGCCTGTATTAAAAGGAACAATATAAGCTTCCCAGTAACCGTCATTGCGGTTCGCACTGTCCAGCGTCAGCCGGGCATCGGTATCAACGGCATCAAATTGTTCACATGGCAAAAAATGACGGGGGAAAACATCCATCAGTGTGCCATCCTGCGTACCGTTATTAACAAATGGCACCGTAGCCTTAAACGTGGCCTTAGTGTCGGTAATCTCCGTAAGAGTAAAATCAGTACGCTGATCAACAATAAATTGGAAATGGGCATCACCCTGTTTGGCAATGTACAGCCAGATGGCAGCTGCCGCCCCTAACACCAGAATCAGTAAAACAGCCAAAACTTCCATATTAGTGCCTCCACATCGGGTATCGGCAAGGAAACCCTTGTATTTTAGACTTCTGAGTAATAATCCTGTAGATTGACCAATTCAAAACTCGGAACCGGCCCCTGGGCCCGGGAAAAATCAATGGCGCAGGCCGCTACCCGTTCCGCCCGCGGCAAATCTGCCGAAAAACATAACCGCACCCGCCCTCGCGCCCGGGTGGTGAGCTTATCTTTATGAGCAAGCTGCGTGCGCGCCTCTGCTGCCGTTTCCCTGGCCGGATCAATGAGGACAACCTCTGGTCCCATAATCTCCCGGATCAGCGGGCTGATAAACGGATAATGGGTACAACCGAGAATCAACGTATCAACACCGCTGTCGGTAAGCGGCTTAAGATACTCACGGGCTGCCGTTTCTATCTCAGGCCCGGATAATTTCTCCTGCTCAATGAGGGGCACAAAGCGCGGGCAGGACTGGGCAAATACGCTGGCCGCCGGGAGCGCGGCCTTAATGGCCCGGGCATGTTTGCCGCTATGGATAGTCGCCTCGGTGGCAATTACCCCAATCCGTTTGTTCCGGCTGGCTGCCAGCGCGGCAGCTACGCCATTGTTCACCCCGATCACCAAAAACGGAAACCTTGCCTGTGCTTGCTCCAGACCAAGAGCCGTCATCGTGTTACAGGCTGTTATGGCCATTTTGACCTTCTGGACCGAAAAAAAATCCAGAATCTCCTGCATAAACCCCAGAATTTCTGCTGCCGGCCGTGAACCATAAGGGGTACGGGCAGTATCGCCAAAATATATTATATCTTCTCCCGGCAGCAGGCTAAGTACCTCTCTAACCACCGTCAGCCCGCCCAGCCCGGAATCATAAATCCCGATTGGCGCATTATCTCCCATGACGCCACCTCCTATCAAGTTAGTCTCCCTTGGCGCCATATATAATATGCAAAAGACAGGGATTGTTGCCCCCCTTGTCATCAACAACCCTACTCTGGCAACGGGCTACTCATTTTTTTAAAATAGCTGTCCGGCAGGCGGACGATTTTCCCCTGCCTGTTTGTAAAGGCATTTTGCGTACGGCCTGTAGCCAGCAGGGCGCCGTCATGCTCACGCAACACCCTGTAGATAAATACCATCTTTACTTTGGATATCTCCGCCAGCACAGCTTCGATCAGTATGTAATCGTCAAACCTGGCTGACTGGCGGTATTTGCAATCCACATCAGTAATCGGAAAAACAATATCCTCAGCCATTAAATCGTTAAGTAACACCCCGGCCTGCCGCAAATACTCCACTCTCGCCATCTCAAACCAGCGAAAGTAATTGGAATGGTGCACCACTCCCATCATATCTGTTTCCACAAACCTGACTTTTTCCCGTACTGTAATCATTTGCTATCCCGTTCCTATATATTTAATGAAACCTTCTTCTCCCTTAGACCCGGCCCTGCATCTTTGCCGGTTCTGATGGGGTAAGAAAAAAAGCACGCTATCAGCATGCTGGTAGAAGAATTTACGTATCTATTGTACTTTTCTTGGACATTTTTGTCAATGGCGGATTGCCTGTAACGGGGCAGACTAATAAGGGAGGTGAAAAAATATATGCCAATATACCGCGTTATTATCAACGGCCAGGAAACGGGTGAGCCTGTCATTGCCAGCACGTATGAGGATGCCTATTTTGACGTTGCCAGCACCATGCCGCTTACCTACCAGACTGATGTAAAATTAATTGCCGTCGAACCAATAAATGACTAATATAGACCAATTGTCCTATTGACGTGTGACCTTTCGTCCCTTATAATGTAATTGAGAATGATAATAGTTTTCAATAGATAGGAGTGATATTATGTCAGTATTTATCGTAGGTGCCGATGTGTTAGGCAATATACCATCCAATCTTTCCAAAGCAGGTGTCAAAACCCTGCAGCATTTCAAAGGTCGCAAACGTATTTCTGAGGACATTCAGATACCGGCAAATACAGATTTAGTCTTAGTCATAACAGATTACATATCCCATAATATCGCCGAGTTGATTAAACGTAAAGCCAAAGAAGCCTCCTTGCCGGTCGTCTTCTCGAAGCGGTCCTGGAGCCATCTGCAGGAAAAAATCCAACCTTATATGGTGAAATAATATGAAAAACAACGTAATCAACTGTAAACAGGATTGGCCTTTACAAGCTGTCTGTATATAGCTAATGCAATGAATTCGTTGCTATTTTGAAGAAAATTTACCGCAGTGCCTCAGCGGCAGCCACCATGAATATTTTGTCTCTATAAGCGTTTATCCCCCGGCGGGATAGACGTTTTTATTTTATTTCTCCCCCTGAAATCCTTCATAAAAATTCGTAAATATTAACTGTTTATTAATTTTTACACAGAAATCTTAATAAAACCAAACAAATTTCCAATAAATATTTGCGAAAATGGTATTAGGAAAAGTGTCCAGGGAAGGAAAATTTTTCACAAGGTTGTGGCCGCAAAGGAAGTCTTACATGAAATTGCTGCTAGTGCATGACGAAGGCGAATTAATTGCAACATTATCCTGTTTATTATGTAAGAACGGGTTTCAGGTCGATACTGCGCCCCCTGGTGATGAGGGCGCGGCAATGGCTTGCGGGGGAGGTTATGACATGATCATTCTGGCAAGGACTCGCCCGCCAACAGACGGTCTGGTCTTATTAAGAGAATTTCGCAGTAAAGGGCTTGCAACACCTGTTCTGTTCCTGACAGCCAATACTACTGCCGCGGATCGCATTGCCGGCTTGGATGCCGGCGCCGATGATTACTTGACCACCCCGTTTACCGGCGAAGAACTGCTGGCAAGATTGCGGGCTCTGGCCCGCCGCAAGGACCGGAGGTTTCTGGGAACACCACTCAGTGCTGCCGGCCTCACCTTAGATCCGCAGCGGGGTGAAGTTGTTAAAGGCACCGAAACCTTTCAGCTGACAGCCAAAGAATCGCTGCTGCTGGAGTTATTGATGCGGAATTACCGCCAGGTGGTTACCAAAGAGTATATATTAAAAAAAATCTGGGGGCTATCCACCCCGGCAACCCGGGCTAATGTTGACCTGTATATTTATTATCTGCGAAAAAAATTAAATATCCTGAGTATCCAGACCCTGCGGGGTATTGGTTATTCCTTACAAGATATTGCTATTTCTAAGCCGGCATGCGGCTAACCTCTGTTGTTCTGATAACAAAATAGTAGGAAACATCCATGGACGGATAATCTTTCACAAGGTTGTGGCATTAAAAAGGATGTTTTGTATGAAACTGCTGCTAGTAGAGGATGAGAGCAGATTAGTTGACTCCTTATCCCATTTGTTGAAAAGAAACGGCTATGTGGTCGATGCGGCTTTAGATGGCCAGACAGGAATTGATATGGCGTGTACAGGGGTATATGACATTATCATCCTGGACAGAATGCTGCCTTATCAGGACGGACTGACAGTCCTGAGAGAATTTCGCAGTCTGGGCCATGATACACCGGTGCTTTTTCTAACTGCCAAGGATTCTCCTGATGACCGGGCTGAAGGCTTGAATGCCGGGGCCGATGACTACTTGATCAAACCATTTTTTTCGGTCGAATTGCTGGCCAGGCTGCAGGCCCTTTCCCGCCGTCGCGGCAAAGAACTGACAGAGAATGAATTAGTTGCCGATGACCTGGTGCTCAACCCGATGCGCTGCCAGGTACTTAAAGCCGGCGAGGTCATTCAGCTCACGCTTAAGGAATCGCAGCTGCTGGAGCTTTTAATCCGCAATTATGACCGGGTAGTGACCAAAGAACAGATTATCCAAAAAGTCTGGGGTTATTACTCGGAGGCTGAATTTACAACCGTGAATCTGTATATCCATTATTTGCGGAAAAAGCTCAACATTTCCAATCTAAAAACAATCTGGGGAGTCGGTTATTCCCTATATGCCAAAAATAAAGCGGCAAGTGCCGCCAATTAGTCGGACAGCTTATAACGGCAAACCCTGATACGAAGCCACCGGTAACCTACCGGTGGCTTCGTGGTTTTCCGGAGTGTATTTTGTTTTTAACATTTTTCTAATATTTTAATAAACATTTGCCAAACAAACAGGTGCGATTTAATTAACAGACAAGAGCGAAAGGAGTGAATCACTGCTTTACCCGTTGCTACAACGGCACGGACGCTAACACTCAAAATTCAAGGAGGAATTTATTATGGGAATGGTTATCAATACTAACATGTCGGCTCTTAACACGTACAATCAGTTAAACAAAAACAACAGTCTTATGAACTCGTCACTGGAGAAGTTATCCTCCGGCTACCGCATTAACAGCGCTGCCGACGATGCTGCCGGCCTAGCCATCTCCGAGAAAATGCGCGGCCAGATCCGCGGTCTCGATCAGGCCAGTGCCAATGCGCAGGATGCTATCTCCTTAGTGCAGACAGCAGAAGGCGCCCTGGACGAATCCACCAGTATCCTGCAGCGGATGCGCGAGCTGGCTGTTCAGGCTTCCACCGACACCTTAACTGACGATGACCGTACTGCCGTGCAGGACGAGATGACGCAGTTAACCTCGGAACTGAACCGGATTGGCAATACGACTGAATTTAATACCAAAAACCTGTTAAAAGGGGACGGCCAGACAAATCTGGCATCTACCAAGCTGGTTACTGACGGAACCCTGGGAGTAGGAACCGGTAACACGGCCGGTAAAACCAACTATACCCAGGCAACCCAGACGGCTACAGTCGGAACCACTGCTGCTGCCGGCGACACCGCCACCTTTACCATTAACGGCCAGTCGCTGACAGTTACTTTTACAGCCAGCGGCTCCAGCACTGCCGACAATACCGGCTATGACGTGACTGCCAACAGCGCCAGTGTGGCTATTGATGCTGCGGCCGATGAGGATACTACCGCAGCCGGCTTAGGCAGCGCCCTCCAGGAGATGATTAATGCCAACAGTACGCTGAAAGGCAATTACACCGTCTCAGTTACCGGCGATGCGGTAACTATTACGGCGGTGAAAACGGATGATGGCGGCACACTCGACGGCGCCAAAGGCAATATTGCCGCCGCCTCTTCTACCGGTACTGTCGCTTTGACTGGTGCCACCGCCGATGTCGGCACTACCACCTATACCCAGGCAACGAAAACCATTGATTTCACTTCTCTGCAAGGTGCCGACGCCGCTGCCACCGATACCAACCTCAAGGCCCTGGTGGGGACAGGCATGACCATCAACGGCACGCAGATTGAATTCTACAACGCCGACGACGGCGCCTATACCGGCAGTGCCATCGGCGTTAATATCAGCACAGCCCTGGCAGCCACCACGGCTACAGGCAAAACAGATGAGCTTGTGAAAAACATTGTAGCTCAGATCGGTACCGAGATTGACGGCGTTGTCCTGAGCCAGGACACGGTCACTGCCAGCAAGCTGGTCATCACCGCTGACAGTTCCAACCTGGGTGAAGCCGGCAACAGTATTGCCGTCAAAGACGGCGGTGTGCAGGAAGCCTTCAAAGCGACCTTCCAGATCGGTGCCAATACCGGACAAACTATGTCCCTCAGCATCAATGACATGCGTTCCCAGGCCCTGCTGGTATCTTCGACAACCTCCGGCGGCAGCGTTACGGTCAAAGACAATGACGGCAATGATGTGACTGCCTCTTATAAAGCCGTATCGGAGGTAACTGACGGGACTTCAGATACCAATACCGAATACGCACTGGACGTCTCCAGCGCTGACAAGGCAACAGCTGCTATCAGTGTTATTGATGCCGCTACCAGCGCCGTATCGGCAGAGCGTTCCAAGCTGGGCGCCGTACAGAACCGCCTGGAGCATACGATCAACAACCTGACAACCTCCAGCGAAAACCTGACTTCGGCCGAATCCCGCATCCGCGATGTGGACATGGCCTCCGAGATGGCTGAGTACACCAAGCTGAGCACCCTTAACCAGGCCGCCACTGCGATGCTGGCCCAGGCCAATCAGCTCCCCCAGCAAGTACTTTCACTCCTGAAATAAACCGCAATAAATAAGCAAAACTCCTCCTTCATTCGTTGAAGCGGGGAGTTTTTGCTTTTCTCCTGCGGAGCGCTTTTTCCGGCAATGGCCGATGGGTTACCGGGGGTGCAAGGACTTTCAACTTGCAAAATGTATAAATCTGCGCATTTAAAAAGGCTTCTTATCTTCCGGTTTCAGCAAGATAAGAAGCCTTTGAGGTTAGCCTTTGACATTAAAACTGGCGCCTGCCGCCATAACCGTCCACTGATGAAGATAACGGCCTTTGGCCTGCCGCAGGACCTTGAGATTATTCAGTTCGGCCGCAATCTGCTTATGCTCTACCAGAGCTTCCCGCAGAACCTGATCACAAGCAGTCAGGGCCGCTTGTTGCTCTTTTTCCACAGTAGTAGCCATGGCCCGCAGTGCAGCCGGATAGGGATCGCTGCCGCTGCCTTTCAGCCTGTCGCTCACAGTCACCAGCTCATCAATTAAAGCCGCCCGTTCTCTGAGCAGGCGGTTCAAGCCCTTTAACTCCCGCCGGCGGACAAAGCGGCTTTGTGTTTCTGTATTGGTATTAAGTTTTTTAATAATGGCCAGTTTCCTGTGCAATAATTCTTCAACGTCTTTTGATAGCATCAGATCTCCTCCTGTTATGACGAAAGATAAGAAGACAGGGCTGAGAGCTGGGAATTCATCGTGCTGATATAGGTTTCCAGGGTGGTATACTGCTCGTAAAGCTGATCTTCTTTCGCATCAAGCCGGTCTTCTTCCTTGGCAATCCGCTTTTGCAGCGCTTCCAGCTGCTCGGTAAGCATGTTATCGCTGTCCGATGTGTCATTTTCTGTACCGGCCTTTGCCAGCAGCAACCCTTTATTGCCACCCCGGTCGGTAATGGTGGAAATATTATCCTGCAGAATATCGTAGATGCGGTAAGCAATTCCCTCTTCGCCGGTACGTATAGCCCGGGCACTGGCATTGAGCTTACGCACCGAGGTAGTGCCGGGATAGCTGGTGGAAGTCTGGGTGAACAGCGTCATGACACCTTCCGGGTTGCTTTGAATAGCCTCCTTTAGGGTGTCTTCGTCAATGTACAGCTTCCCCTTCTCATCATAAGTGCCTGTGGTAATGCCAATGCTGGTGATACTGGTGGACAGCCCGGAAACGGAGTTAATAATGGCATTGCGCATGTTGCTCAAAAAACTGCGCATAGTGGTGTCCCCTGCCAACAAGCCTACCTTGGCCTTTTTCTCCCAGCTTTCTATTTCATCATCCGACATTTCCGCCTTTTGATCATCAGTCAGTGGCGGATAATCGGCATCATAGGATTCTGACAACAGACTGTTCAGGGAACTGATCAGCTCATTATAGGCATCAACAAAACTAGCAATATTATTGTAAACAGTATCGACATCCTGAGACACATTGATTGTGGCTTCTTCCGTCGTTTCCTTGTTCAAAGTATAGGTAATGCCGTCCACAGTGACGGTATTCGAACTGCGGGTCAGACTGACGCCGTCCACTGTCAGCTTGGCATCCACCCCGGCTACCGTTTCCTGCCCCAGGGCGGCAGTCAGAAAACTGCTGCCGGTCTCGCTAACCGCCAGTGTGTTGCCGGCCCCGGTCTTATCAGCGGTCAGCACCAGTTTATCGGCCAGCTTGTCATATTTCATGGTAACGCCGGCGTCACTGTCATTGATTTCGGTCATCATCTCCGCCAGTGTCATATCCTGGTCAAAAGTAAAACTAACCCCGTTAATGGTCAGCGCAACCTGCCCGTCGTCGTCAAAGTCGAAACTGACGGCCGTCGTGGCCGCCAGTTCGGCCAGCGTGCTGGCGGTATCGATCCGGTTTGCGGCCCCGGCGGTCAATCCCAAATCGCTCAGCGCACTATTACTGGCGGCGTCACTGATACTGACTGACTGGACACCGCTCCCGTCAGCGGCAGCGATCGTAAGGATACCATCACTGTCCGCCCCCACTGTCACCTTGCCGCTGCCGACCGCGGTATCAACCGCCGACTGCAGCCCGCTGACATCAGTGACAGTGTCCCCCAGGGCAATCGTATAATCCGTACCATCGACAGTCATAACAAAACTTTTTCCGGCTGCCGCTGTAAAGCTGGCTGCCGCCGTCCCCTCAATGTCCTTGGACAGGCGGCCGCTGGTCTGCTTGGAAGCGGCCGTAGCCAGCTGGCTGACACTGATGGTGTGCGAGCCTGCAACCGCGTCACTGCTATAGGCAGCAGTAACAGCGCTGCTGCTGCTGGTGACAGAATAGGCCTGGAAAGTACTTTTGCGCATGATACTGCTGGTCGAAGTCACATTGAAGTAGGTGTTGGCAAAGGACTGGATATCACTGATTACATCCCGGTAGGCTTCTTGTTTCCACTCAATTAACTGGGCCTGTTGGTTAAGCCGGTTTAATTTCGTTTTCTCCGCAGACATAAGCTGCTCGACAATAGAATCCACGTCAATGCCGGATGACAGCCCGGTGAGCCTTGTTGTGCCATTGACGGTGGTTGTCGTGACGGTTCCGCTGGAACTGGCCATATAACGCCCTCCTTCATTAGCTGCCAGATCTATGCCAGATAATCAAGCAGCGATTTACTCATTACTTTGACGCCGACAGACAAAGATGCCTCATACACAGTCTGGGCGGTAGCCGATTCGGCACTGGCTTCGGCCATGTCCGCATCCTCATTATTGCTCATTAGCTCCTTATAGGTTGTATAGTCATTAGCAAGACGGGCCCCCACCATGCTCACATAGTTCATGCGGGCCCCCAGATCCGCCTGCGCGGCCAGGATGGTGTCCAGATTTGCTTCAATATCGTCAAGGCAGCTTGTCAGGGCCTCGCTGTCGCCACTGTCGAGCCCGGCCAGCACCTTGGCAAAGGTAGCGAACAGATTGCTGTCACCGGTGCCGGTTACAGCCTGGCCTTCCACATTAATGGTGACGGCACTGCCATAGCCGATATTGGATTTAATGGCCTGCTCTTCGCCGTTATCGGTGAACTCACTGACTAGCTGGCCCTTAAACAGTACATTATTATCACTGTCTAATGAGTAAGGGGCCACATCGGTAGCATAACCGCCAAAAATGTAGCGCCCGCCGTAGGTGGTATTTAATGCATCTATAGCCGACTGCTGCAGCTGAGTGACCTCTTCTTTGATTGCACTCAGATTTTCGCTGTTGAGCGTACCGGTTGAAGAAGCTTTGACCACCAGTTCCTTCAACTGCTGTACAACCGTATCACTCAGGTCACTCAAAGCCGTGTCAGTCACCTTCTGCCAGGAGGCAACATTGTTCACGTTTTCCTTATATTGCTCGACCCTGGCGACATAACTGCGATAACGGATGGCCCGTGAGGCCACAACCGGGTCATCGGACGGCTGCTGGATCTTGGACTGTGTTGATACCTGCGCCTGCGCTTTGCTTAGCCGTTCCATATTTTTATTGATACTCCGTACCGAAGCGTCAGTCATCATTATGTTGGTAATACGCACACTACCCCTCCTCCCTTAATCGGTATTAACCATGCTGATGGTTGTTTGATAGATTTCCTGCCAAACAGCAATCATCTGGGCCGAAGCTTCGTATGCTGCTTCGTATTTAGTGAGATTAGCCGTTTCCTCATTAATGGAAACACCGGATACCGACGCCCGGCGGGTATCAATATTGGTAACAAAAGAGTTCTGTTTATTGGTCATCGTCTTGGCGTGCTGGCTGGCTGTTCCCAGGGTCGAAACAATAGAATTGATAAAATCTTCTGCCGTACTGTTGCCAAACATCTTGGATTCTTCACATAATGTAATCAACGCGTTCATGTTTTCATTGTTATCTGTGCCACCGTCGGCGGAGGAAGCAGCCGCGATTTTATTCGTATCCGCAAGTATCGCCGCCGCTACCGAGATGTTCGCCGCCGTAATGCCGGCTGCCGAATCACTGGCGGCAAAAAAATCAACACCGGTCGAACCGTCCAGGCCATAGCCGCTGCTATGGGCAGCATTAAAAGCCTCGGCAAAAGTGCCGGCGAACTGATCCAGGAGATTGCTGTAATAGCTGATTCCTTTATACTGGGAGCCGGTACCGTCGCCATCCCGCAGATCAAAGCAAGCCTTGAGCAGACCGCCTTCCGGCTCAAAGTCGGCGCCGGTATCCTGCCACCGGATACTATACGTACCAGATCCATTCTCGTAGCATTCCAGCTGCTTGGCCTGGTCATTGCTGACCAGAGTAGTTCCGCTTATGGAAACAGAGAGTTTGACATCGTCCGCCCCGTTAGGCAAGGTGCCAACAACGGTTTGTGTAACCTCAACATCGGCTAGGCTGGACAGTTGGTCAATCAGCAGTGTCCGCTGGTCCTCCAGTTCATTGGTTGAAGTTCCGGCTGCGGCCGCTACCCGGATTTTTGCATTTAGTTCAGCAATTTGGGTAGCATACGCGTTTATTTGATCGACTCCGGTCTTCACCTCAGAATTAATATCCTCCTTAAGTTGAGCTAACTGAGAGGATACGGTATTCAAATATTCGCAGACCGCCACACCGGCCTCTTTCATGGCGGCCCGGGTTGCTGAACTGGTCGGGTCTGAGGCCAGGTCTTCCATGGCCGCGTAAAAATCCTCCATGACCGCACTAAGGGAGCTGTCATCCGTGTCCCCCATAACGGCTTCAATCTGGCTTAACATATCTGATTTAGTCTGCAGCTCACCCAGCTGCCCGTTTTCCCGCCAGTATTTCTGGTCAAGCCGGAAGTTACGGATATGGGTAACCGAGGTTACCTCCGAACCGGCGCCGACATAGTTGCCGTTGTAAACGGCAGCAGGCCCTACGGCCTGCTGATTGACTACCTGGCGGGAATAGCCCGTCGTATTGGCATTACTCATATTATTGTTGGTAACCGCCAGCGCGGCAGCGCTTGTAAACAACCCCCGCGTAGCAATACTTAGTCCGGCGAATGTGGAAGCCATTCACCCACCCCCTGTCATCCTAATTCTTCAATCAAGCCGCCTATCAGATTATCGATCGTACTCAATACCCGCGATGCTGCGCTGTAGGCAGTTTGATACTTAATCATATTAGACATTTCCTCGTCAAGTGAAGTCGATGAGATGGACAGTCTCTGGTTATCGGCCTGGGTGGCCAGCGTAGAATGTACATCATAGGCGTTTGTGGCATTGCTGCCCGCAGTTCCCACCCAGGCAATGATGGATTGATAAAAACCGGTAAGATCCTGTGATAAGCCGTTATATTGAAAGATTTTTTCTGAAAGCAAACTGCTGATGGCATTGGCAACCGTATTATCACCGGCAGCACCGCTTGTACCGGCAACAAGTTTATTGGTATTGGCCGCTATTTCCGGATTAACCTGAATGTTGCTGATACTCAGAGGCTGACTGTCATCGACAGCAACAAAGAAATCGAGGCCGGTATTGCCCTCCAGATCGGTGCCGGCACTGTGGAGTGAGTTAATTTTGCTGGCAATTGTGGTAATCAGGTCATTTAACCCTTGCCGCAGCGTACTGATAGAGCTGGTTGCCGTAGCAGTAAAGTTATAAGTATCCGTATCACTAATTGCAGCAAACCCGCTTTGATCGGCTTCTTCCAGACACGCCAGCAAAGAGCCGCCGGTAATTTTCGCCGTGGTTTGCGTGCTTGTCCAGCTTACCTGTACCGGGTTGGCGGTTGAGCCGTCACCACTGATGCTTAAGCTGTTGGCCTTTGTTCCGCTTACCAGCGCTACCCCGCCAATGAAGACTGATACCATGCCGCTGCTTGCTTCCTGGGAACTGAAATTGGTATAGGCTGATAATTGATCTAAAAGGTCATCGCGCTGATCTCTCAAGTCGCCGGCTTCGCCGCTGTTGGCTTCCGCTTTGGCAATCAGCAAATTCAAGGCCGATACCTGACTGGCAATATTATTAATTTCATCAACGATATCCCCCGCGGCCGTAAGCGCGTCAGCCTGCAGTGACTGCAGCTGCTCGTCAATCTGGCTCAGTGTGTCCAGCAGGGAGGCCGCATTCTCTACTACCGACTGCCGGGTGCTGACACTGCTGGGATCTGAGGCCAGATTGTCCCAGCTGTCAAAGAAATTCTGGATCGTTTGCTGCAGGCCGTCGGCAGACGCGTCATCATCAGACGCGTCACTGATAGCAAATTCATCCAGAATTTCCTGGAGATAGTCCAAAGTGCCGCTTTTGCTTGACCAATACTCGACTGCGGTATTCTGCTGACGATAGGTATTGTCCAGCAGCTGGCTGCGGGCCCGCTTTACCTCGGCCACAGTTGCGCCGGTGCCGGCCGCACTGCTGCCGGCCGGGTCGTTGACAGTCTCGGTCAGGGCGATTGTCTGCCGGGAATAACCGGTAGTATCCACATTGGCTATATTATGGCTGGTAACCGTTAATGCCGCCTGGTTCACTCTCATGCCGGAAACGGCTATACTATATCCGCCGAATGTTGAGCCCATGGCTAACCGGCCATATTAATGGCAGCTTTCAAACACTCGTCGGCTGCGCTGATTATTTTACTATTGGCCTGATAGGCCCGCTGGGTAATCATCATCTCACTGAATTGTTCTGATAAATCCACATTGGACATCTCCAGCGTACCGGCACTCAGGGCGCCGGTGCCGTTGGTCCCGGCCACCACACCACCGGTAAATTTACCTGAATTATTGCTGGTAACATATAAACTGCTGCCAATCTTCTCCAGACCGGCGGGATTGGTAAAAGTGGCCAGGGCAATCATGCCCAGCGGCTCAGTCTGGCCGTTACTGTAAGTCCCGTAGATAATGCCGTCGGTGCCGATCGTAAAGTCCTCCAGCGTACCCGAAGCATAACCATCGGTGGTATTTGTCAGGCTGTCGCTGCTGCTGGTGGCATAAGAGGTTACTTTGGACATATCCAGGGTAACGGTTGAGGCCGCCGCACCGTTTGTTGGTGTCAGATTAAGGGTAAACGAGGTATCGTAGGTGCCATTGTCCACAATCTTGCCATTGCCATCAAAGGCAATTGTGCCGCTGTTGTTGCTTAAAGTCAGCCCCGAATCGGCAGAAACCGCTTCCCAGTTCCAGGCGGTCACCGATTGGCCTTCCGAGGTGGTAACCTGGGTCTTATACAAATTGACCAGCACATCATAGCTGTTGCCTAAGGCATCATATACCTGCAAGGTCGTCGTTGCGTCCGGACTGCTGCTGTCATAGTTGGTGCCGGCGGCCGACACACTGGTGCTGGTTGTGTCGGTAGTGCCGTCAATGGCCCCGAAAAGTTTGGCCAAAGTGGCATTGGTGCCGCCTAATTCAATGGCAGCCGTGCTGCCGGTGGCTGTAGAGGTCAGCTGAATATAGCCGTTGGAACCGTCGCCGGCATTCCAGGCAGCAGTGACACCGGCGCCGGCGGCATTAATATTATTAATGATGGTTTGCACCGTATCGCCGGCGGTAATGGTAACCGTGGTGCCATTCACCGTAATCGTGCCGGCGAAAGTGGTACCGGCATCAGCAGTTACTGCGGTCAGTCCGGTCGCATTCAGAGTGGCATTGGCGGAGCTGCCGGTTGTCGCCGCCGCGGCCTGGGCATCGGCCCCGGAATTTACGCTGCCGCTGACAGTGGCTGTGGTGGTAGCCGCCGGGGCGCTGATCTTTTTATTGCCGGTGTAGCTGTCAGCAAAGATGTTGATTGGTTCCACATCGGTCTGAGTATTGTAGGTATAGGTGCCATCAGCATTTTTGGTACCATCCAGCCAGCCGCAGACTGTATATCCGTTTACAGTCAGATTGCCGCTGCCATCGACACCGAAATTGCCGGCCCGGGTAAACTGATATTCCCCGCTGCTGCCGCCCTGGACGATAAAATAGCCGCTGCCGCTGATGGAAACATCGCTGGAGTTGCCTGTAGACTGGGTGCTGCCTGTGGCTATATTGGTCGCTACGGAGGCGACGCTTACCCCGGTCCCGATCTGCTTGGCATTGGTGCCGCCGGTACCGGTGGCCGCATTGGCTGAAGTGGAGCCGCTGATTGTCTGGCTTAACAAATCGGCAAAGCTCACGGTTTGTGATTTGTAGCCGATTGTACTCACATTCGAGATATTGTTGCCGATCACGTCCAGTTTCGTCTGCTGGGCTTTAAGACCGGAAACCCCCGAATAAATTGAAGTCATCATAAGTATATTGCCTCCCAAAATTCTATTTCATCAATCGTTCAGAAATAGATGACAGCCTCCCCGTACCCGGAGTCCAGCTGCTTCTTTCCCGCAATGTAAAAAACAGCCTAGCTTTTTGCCGCAGCTACCTGGGCAACTGAGCTCAGTGCGATTTGCGTACTGCCGATATTCAGATAGGCGGTGCCGCTTTTGATTGTTACCGAATCAACTGTACCAGTGGCGCTCGAAGTTGCGCCGGTGGCATCGGTTGTGGCATAGGTAACAGACTTGCCAATCAAGTCATAAGCCTGGTAGGCATCGACGCTGTTGCCAATGGTATTAAGCTTATCCAGTGCCCCAAATTGAGCCAGCTGGGCCACATATTCGGTACTGCTTACCGGGTCCTGCGGGTCCTGATATTTAAGTTCGGTTGCCAATAATTCCACAAAATCCTGAAAATCCAGCGAGCTTGTCCCGGTGCTGGTGGTGTCGGCAGCGGTGGTAGTCGGAGTTTTCCAGTAAGATGAGACTGAGCTTGTACTCATGCGTTTTTCCTCCTTAAATTTGCTTCTAATTGTTCTAATTGCTGGAACGGTGCTACAAAACTGTTTTGCCATCAATAGTTTCGCAAAAAAATGTTTAGATTTTGTTTAGTGAAGCCAGGATAAAAAAATTCCCTGCCAGTCATTTCTGACTGCCAGGGATAAGAAACAGCTTGTACCATATTAGATCATTTATTCATAGCGGAGGGCTTCAATCGGATCAAGCAAGGCCGCTTTGCGGGCCGGGTAAATGCCGAAAAACAGACCGATACATACGGAAACACCAAATGCTGCCAGGATGGCCATACCTGATACGACCGTACTCCAGCCGGCCAGCAGCGATATCAGCCGGGCCGCGGCAACGCCCAGGGTAATGCCAATCAGACCGCCGGTAACGCCAATGGCGATGGCCTCAATAATAAACTGCAGGAGAATATTTCTATAGGTTGCTCCTAACGCTTTTCTGATGCCGATTTCCCGGGTCCGTTCCGTAACAGAAACCAGCATGATGTTCATAATGCCAATACCGCCGACAACCAGCGAAATAGCGGCAACAGCCCCCAGAAACAGCGTAATGGTACCGGTAGTTTCCTGCATGGTCGTCATCAGGGCAGTCAGGTTGCGCACGGAAAAATCATTCTCCACATTGGCCGCCAGACGGTGGCGGGCTCGTAACAAAGAGGTAATATCGGCCTGCACTTTATCCATCATCTTATCGTTTTCGACCTGGATGCTGATATTATTGAGATAGGCCTGACCAAGCAGACGATCCTGGGCAGTAGTCAGCGGCACCAGAATCATATCGTCCTGGTCCTGCCCCATCGACGACTGGCCTTTAGCTGCCAGCACACCTATCACCCGAAACGGAGCCGTACCAATCCGCAGGGTCTGCCCCAGCGGACTGGCGCCGCCAAATAAATTCGTGGCTACCGTCTGACCAAGTACAGCCACCCGGGCCCGCGTATTTTCATCACTGGTGCTGAAAAAGGCACCGGTGTCTACCGTAAAATTCCGGATCTGCAAAAAATCCTGGGTGGTTCCCTGGACATTGGTTTTCCAGTTCTGATTGCCGTAGATCACCTGAAACTGTTGGCTGACAGACGGCGCCACATAATTAACACCGGAAATTTCCCGGGCAATGGCCTGGGCATCCTGTTTGGTCAGGGTTATATTGGACCCGGCCGCCAGCCGCACCCCGCCAGAGGGGGAATTAGCGCCAGGCATAACAATCAGCAGGTTGCTGCCCAGACCGGCAATCGAGTTTTGTACCTTCTGCTGTACCCCCAAACCGACTGATACCATGGCAATCACGGCCCCAACCCCGATAATGATACCCAGCATGGTAAGCGCAGAGCGCAGTTTATTGGTCCTGAGCCCTTCTAACGCAATGAGGACGCTTTCCCAGAACATGCTCCCACCCCCTGTTTGATTTCGTCAGTAAGGATTTTGCCGTCCCGGACCTGGATAACCCGCCGGGCGTAGGCCGCAATGTCCGGCTCATGGGTCACCATGATTACGGTGCGGCCCTGCTGGTTCAGCCGGCAGAAAATCTCCATAATCTCATTGCTTGATTTGGAATCAAGGTTGCCGGTAGGTTCATCGGCAATCAGAATCGGAGGGTCGTTGATCAGCGCCCGGGCAATAGCCACCCGCTGCCGCTGGCCGCCGGAAAGCTCATTAGGCCGGTGATGGATACGCTCGCCCAAACCGACCTTGTCCAGATTCTGCGCCGCCCGGGCCAGCCGCAGTTTTTTATCAGCCCCGGCATAAATCAGAGGCAGCGCCACATTCTGCAGGGCCGAAACCCGGGACAACAGATTAAAATTCTGAAATACAAACCCGATTTGCCGGTTACGGACTGCCGCCAATTGATCATCGGTCATTGTGGCTACTTCCACAGCCGCTAACCGGTATGAGCCGCTGGTGGGCCGGTCCAGGCAGCCGATAATATTCATCAGGGTGGACTTGCCTGATCCGGACGGGCCGATGATGGCAGCAAATTCACCGGCTTCAATTGTTAAAGATACTCCCGCCAAAGCCGGCACCACCGTATCGCCCATATAATAAATTTTCATTATGTCTGTTAGAACAATGCTCATTATGGCTCCCCTCCCTGGTATTTCATCATTTTGAAAACGGCAGTGCAGCAGCAATGAAATATTAGATCGGCGGTGGCGGCCCCTGCTGGGTATTGGCAGTAGTGGCAGCCTTGGCTGCAGGCAGGACAATCCGGTCACCCTCATTCAGGCCGCTGGTAATCTCGATCTGTTCATCATCGCTCAGGCCTGTTTTAACTGTGGTTTTCCGGCTTTCGCCCGCTGCCATAACCTGTACATATTTTTGTCCCTTATCTTCTTTGACTGCCGACAGGGGGACAACAAGCACATTCCGGCTTTCCCCAACCTGAATTGTTACCCTGGCCGTCATGGTGGGGTACAGTAACCCCTCCGGCAAATCGACATCCACATATACCGGATAATAGACAACATTGGATGAGGTGGTCGCTTCCCGGGATATCTTGGTTACTTTACCGGTAAAGGTTTTATCGGTATAGGTATCTACGGTGAAGGACACCGTCTGGCCGTCTTTTACCCGGCCGATATCGGTTTCATCAACAAGCACTTTAATCTGCATTTTAGACATATCGGCAATGGTCATAATCACCTGGGGGGTGGAAATGCCCTGAGCAACAGTCTGGCCGGCCGGTGTCGGCTTGCCAATGACAACACCGTCAATCGGTGCTTTAATGACATAATAAGCCAGCTGCGTCGCATAGTTGTCATAGTTGGACTGGGCAACAAGATAATTTGTCCGGTCGGCATCCAGCTGCTGTACCGACTGCCCGCCGATGGCAGCCAGTTGCTGGCTGCGTTCATAGATACCGGCGTAGTTTGCCAGTTGGGCGCTATATTGGGCGACCTGGGCTCTGACGCTGGAGTCATCCAGTACCAATAAAACCTGTCCGGCTTTTACAACATCATTTTCTTTCACCCGGACTTCAGTAATTAACCCGGTGACGCGGGAACTGATTTCAACGGTATTGACTGCGGAAATTGTGCCTGTAGCTGACACGGCAGCCTGAATATTGCCGCGTTCCACAACGACGGCAGCCTCCAGGGCTGCAGGCTGGCTGCTTTTCCCGTAATAGGTCAGGCCCCCGGCGGCGGCCAGCAGTACCACCGCGATGGTGGCCAGCCACAGTTTATATTGCTTAACTTTTTGCCAAATCAGTTGCATAACTTCCCCTCATTTCTTTTATGCTGTGATCCTATTGCTCACGCTCTTGCTGTTGAAATTCACGGTTATTCCCCCTGCTGCTTTGATATATCTATAAGTATGGCGGTACATTGTTACAGTTTTGTTACAAGTCCTGGATAAACTGCTACTATTTCTCTCTCTGCCCGGGTTGGGTTTGCCGCATAAAAGCAATTGACTTTCCGCCGCTGGCTCCCTTATGCTATGCTTATACATAAAGCAGCAAGGAGACCCCGTATGAACAAAACCGTTTTGATTGTGGATGATGAACTGCGTATGCGTAAATTGGTGGCTGATTTTCTTAGGCGGGAGAGCTATAACATCCTCGAAGCAGACAGCGGCCAGACTGCCCTCGATATGCTGTCAAGCCATACGGCAGACCTTGTCATTCTGGATGTTATGATGCCTGAGCCTGATGGCTGGACAGTGTGCCGGCGCATCCGGAAAAGCAGCAATGTTCCTATTATAATGCTTACTGCCAAAGGCGAAGAAGTGGATCAGTTATTTGCCTTTGAGCTTGGCGTTGATGAATATATTACCAAGCCGTTTAGTCCGAAGGTTCTGACGGCACGGGTCAATGCCCTGTTCCGGCGCATAGAAACAGACAGACCGGCTGTCTACGGCGGTTTGTCAATTGATTTGGCCGCCCGGCAGGTATCTATTGATCAAAACCTCATTGACCTAAGCCCCAAAGAATATGAGCTCCTGATTTATCTTTCAGATAATAGGGGCAATGCCCTCAGCCGCCAGCAAATTCTGGACCAGGTCTGGACTTACGATTACTTCGGTGACCTAAGGACGGTGGACACCCACATTAACCGGCTGCGCAGCAAATTAGGCGGCAAAAGCAGCCTGATCCAGACGATCAGGGGCTACGGCTACCGGTTCGAGGCCGGAAGATGACACTATCGATTCGCACCAAACTGTTTATTGTCCTCAGCGGGCTGCTGCTGTTTTTTGTAGTAATATCCTGGGGCCTGATCCGCCTTGGCCTGGAGAAATACTATATCTGGCAAAAACAGGATATTCTGCTGGCGAACAGCATGCTTATTGATGAACGGTACCAGGAGAATCCGGGAGAAATCACCCTGGAGCTGGAACGGATTGCCAACAGCCTTGGGGCTGGCGTTATCATCTTTACCCAGGACGGCTACATTAAATACAGTTCCTTCAGCCGGATCATTAATCAAAAATTTCAGGATACCGCGTCAGCACCGGTACTGCCGCCCCCACCCGAGCACACCCCGCCGGCCGCCCCTCCGCCCCCACCACCCCCGGTTCCCCCCTATGAGCTTAAAAGCCAGAAAACCATCGACAGCCGGACCGTGCTGGAGATGCAGCAGGACCTGAACCTGCGGATTGAATTCATGGCTTTGCAGCGGCAGCTGGCAAACAATGATATCTTGATCATTAGGCAGCCCTTGGCGCCGGTATCGGAAAGTGCCGTTGTGGCCGCTCAGTTTATGGCCTTTACCGGCCTGCTTGTATTGTTGTCAGGCGGCACCTGGGCCTTTCTTGTGGCTCGAAAGTTTACCCAGCCGATTCTGGAACTGAACCGGATCGCCCAAAATATGGCCCGCCTCGATTTTTCCCTTACCTGCACAGTAACCCGCAGCGATGAGCTGGGGGAACTCGGTCAAAGCATCAACCATTTGTCAGAGCAGCTGGACAGTGCGATTATTGAGCTTAGTACAAAAAACCGGCAGTTAACAGCTGACGTGGAAAAGGAGCGGGCCCTGGACGGCATGCGCAAAAGTTTTGTTTCCAGCGTCTCCCATGAGTTAAAAACACCCTTGGCCCTGATCCTGGGTTATGCCGAAGGGCTGCGGGAAAATGTAGCCGCCGACGCGGAAAGCAGAAACTATTACTGTTCCATCATCATTGATGAAGCGGAGAAAATGGATAAGTTAGTCAAAGACCTGCTTAATTTATCGCAAATCGAATCCGGCCTGTTTCAACTGAACCGTTCTGATTTCGATCTCCTGGCCCTAATCAGCGACATGATAAAAAAATACCAGACCATTCTGGCACAAAAAGAGATTACCCTGACCGTGGAAAACACCGCCGACCCTTACGTTAATGGCGATATATTGCGGGTCGAACAGGTTTTGCTCAACCTCTTTACCAATGCGATCTATCATGCTGATTTTGCCAGGGTCATCAAAATCGGGGTAACAGCTACAGGTACGAAAATCAGGGTCTCGGTCTTTAACGCCGGGCGGCCAATACCGGCGGCCAGCCTGGACAAACTTTGGACAAGCTTTTACAAAGTAGATAAGGCCCGCACCCGGGAACACGGACGGTACGGCCTGGGCTTATCGATTGTCCGGGCCATTCAGCAGCAGCACGGCAACAGCTATGGTGTGGCCAACACGGACGATGGCGTCATCTTCTGGTTCGAACTCGATAAAGCCGGAAAAATATAACATATTTTATATAATCCTGTGACAAAACTGTAACAAACCACAGCCATAATAATAGTAAATCGGTAGTTACAGGAGGTAGTTTTATGAATAGCAGGATAACAAAGAAAGTTGCAGGTACTATAGTGGCAGGGTGCCTGCTGCTCTCGTTCGGGACAGCGGCGCTGGCCAAAAATGCCCCGCAGGACCAACCGGCCCCGCCCCCCGCTTGCCCCTTTGCCGCACCCGGCCAGCCACCTGATCCCGCCGGGCGGGAACACCACCTGACGCAGGCCCTTGCGCAACTGGTAAAGGAAGAAACTATTTCCCAGGAACAAGCTGACAAGCTGCTTGATTTCTTCGCACAAAAGGCTGAGGAACAGCGGCAGGAAAGGGAAAAACATCAGCAGGAGAACCAAAATTTAATCAGTAATTTGCAGCAAACCGCCGAGCTGTCTGAAGACCAGGCCCAAGCCGTAGCCGATGCGCTGCGTCCGCCGCACCGGCCTGAGCGGCCGGAGTGCGCCCTCGGTCCGGCAAGACACCCTATGTAACTTTCCGGCGTGACTAATAAAATAGCCATACAGTTCATAAGCTGTATGGCTATTTTATATGATTTTTTTCGCCCGACCTGTTTTCATACAGCTCGATTTCAAGGAAAAACCGTTCAATAATAATCCTGCTGACCATTTCCTGGACCTGCACGGCAATATCATCGACCCCGCTCTCTATGGAACCTAGTAAAGCTTCTGCCTCCGCTTGCGTGAAATTAGGCGGCACCGGCAGGTTAAAGGCCGGTTCAAACAGCCTGCTGCCATATTGGTCGACATATACCAGCATGCGCTCAACAATATACTCAGTCATCTCACTATTATGGGATAGCTTACTCAGCCACTTCCGGATAAGCGACTCCACCTGCGAAAGATCCTGTGCTTTTTTGGTGGGAAAAGGAATGACCGTTGCTGCCACGAAGTTGTCCTCCTAGTACTGTAATTCGTATTTATTATAGTTAATAAATGTTGGAATCATGTTTGGTATTCAGCAGCCGGACTAAAGCGATAAAATACCAAAAGTCCTGCCGGCAGAAATGCCGGCAGGACTTTACGCTGCCCGGAGGTTTTTATTTAAGTTTATTAACAGCTACATTACCGCCCAAACGCCACAGGCTGATATTATTTATACCCTGTTCTTGCGCAAGCGCAATCCAATAGTTTACGGTTTTGATATCAGCATACCATAGCTGATAAGAAACGCCGTTATCCTGATACGAATAGACCAGGCACTGGCTTTCGCCATCCCTTACCGGTTCCAGATCATGAGTCACCGCCAGGCTTTTGGCCTCAGCTTCAGTCAGAAACCGTTTTTCCCCGTTATCACTCCACAGACAGCCGCCGGTGGAAAACGCGATTGATTTCTCACCAGGCAGTGACGCCATAAGAGCCGCTGTTTTTTGAATGAACTCCCTGTTGGCTTTGGGTCCGGGCGCACTGTGAACGCCATAGAGGTTATAAGCCATCACCACATACTCGGGACCCCGGACAAAACGGGTGGCCGCAAAGGGCGTTCCCGGCTCCAGCACCACCCTTAATTTCAAGTTGTTTTTCCGGGCTTTGGCATAAAGTTTATCGGTAAAGGTTAAGAATAACGGCCCGATATCATCCTCTCGCCATATCCGTTCATAATCAATTTCAATGCCATCAAAGCCGGACTGCAAAGTCAGGGCAATAATCTCATCAATGTGTTTATTCATAGCGGCCTCGTCGGCAAACACCCGGCGAAGAACCTCGGTATCCTTCATTACAACCGATCCATCGGCCTTTTGTTTGTCATTGACAAAAGTAAGATAGGTTTCATAACCCTGCTTTTTCGCCTGCAGCTCGCTTTTTTTGGCACTCAGTTCACCGGGCAGGAACAACGTGTCATCCTTATTAAAGTACGCACCAAAATAGGACAGCTGATCCAGCTTTTTGCCGATTCTGGCCAGGTCTTTTGTGCCTGCCTCCAGATCCCAGTAGGCTAACCAGGCCGACCTTTTGGCTGGTTCCTTCAACATTTGATTACCGGCCGACTGACCATTATAATTACAGCCAATCAAAGTCACAAAGACCGCTGCCAGTATAGTTGCCTTAAAGATTGTTCCAAATCTGCTGCTCATGTGCCAGCTCCCCTTTGCCTACAAGTTAACAATGAACCAGTTTATCAGGCCTGCCCACAGCGCTTTCACTTTATGCTTGATGGCCTCAAAGCCCTGCAAACGGCTGTCAAATAAAATTATTTCCTTGTCCGCTCCCGTGTTCCCGGTAATTGTCAGCTTCTCGAATACGCCGTCATAGACATCATCGGCTAGATTTCGCTGACTCCAGCCATACCCGCCCCAGGCAGACTCCAGATAAACGGCACCGGCCTGGGCTGCTGCTACCGGCAGGTTTTGCACAACCTCTTTGTTATCCACCTTAACACTAAGCCGGTCGCCTTTAAGGGCCAATGACAACAGCCGGTCACCCGGGGTATGAACACTGATGTCCGGCCGGTAGGGCGCCGCGCCGGCCACTACGCTTGGAGCCGCTTCCGATTTTTTGACTTGTAAGCGTTCTGCATAAATCTTGGCTGTGGCCGCCGAATCAGCATACCTTAGAAAAGTCTCCAGCTCCCGGATCTCGGCTGCTTTTCTGTCTTCCGGAACTGACACAACCTCTTTGCCGTCGTGTTTATCCAGGTCTAACCGGAATAATTCCTGTTCGGCCCCGTTATTCTTTTCCGCAATATAGAGGGTATTGTTCAGAATATATACCGCTAAGAACCGGTTTAGATTTTCATCGGCCCGGAGATAGAGTTTCTGCAGCCCCAGTTTATTACCCTTAAGGGTTACGGCAAGCTTCAGATCCTGAAAGTGTTCACTGTTCTTTAAACGCAGCAGCCCTTTATCTTGTGGCAACGATGTCAGAATCATGGTTTCATCCTGA
This sequence comes from Bacillota bacterium, assembly GCA_023388195.1. Classification (GTDB taxonomy): domain Bacteria; phylum Bacillota; class Negativicutes; order Sporomusales; family Sporomusaceae; genus Sporomusa. Next base: position 19,197 of record JAEWGR010000086.1, on the reverse strand, counting down.
ATCTCAAGCGCTCCCTGCCGCGTTTCCCAGGCTTCCTGTTTGCCTGGGTCACCGGTGACAAATGGCACTTCCTGATTAATATCATACTTGATACGCATCAGCAAGTGATTGGTATGCCAGTAGGCCTGGGGCTGCATCCGGGTTAAGTCGTAAATACTGCTGTTGCGCTGATTAAAACTAAACCCTTCGCGGTTGAAATTCATAGTGAACAGTTCTTTAATCCAGTGTTCATTGACAGCGCTTACCTTGTCATTATTGCCAAAACTGCCGGTATTGGAGTGCATTAATATATAGGTTCCCGGCACATAACCAAGAGACTTGGTATAACTGTCGCGCAGGGCTTCATAATCATACGTAATCCGGGCTTTCATCCGGTTGTAGCTCTCTTGAGGAATCCCGTATTCGTCCCGGATATAATCCATCAAATAATGGTTGTATTTGCGCCCTAAATAGGGTGCCACAGCAGCGTGTTCCAGGGGATCAAGCTCGCCCAGGAAATTATCATAACGGTCAAATACATTAATAAAGGCGAGCCGGTAGCCATTTGTCCCCATTTGCCAGAAGCTTGTTTTCTCCAGCTCGGTCAGTTCTGACGGCAGCAAAAACTTAGTGTCTTTTTTGTCAAATTTCTCCGGGTAAGTCAGCATAGTTGCTTTAAGGTTAAGGCCTTCCAGAATTGGTTGGGCAAATACAGCCGTGTCCCGCCGGCCATCTTCGAACAGTAAAAATAAGGACTTTTCCGGCAGGTCCTGCCCGGACTGATAGTAGTTTACAATATCCTGCTGGGTAATTGTTACATACCCCAACGCTTTCAGGGCCTGCAAGTGCTCGCGCAAACGCCCGGCACCGATTAAATTCTGATTACCGTTTCTGTCGACACCAAAGTAGGCCAGGGCAATAAAGCCCTTATCCCCGGCCGGAATGATATTCTGCTGTGTATAAGGCTTATAGCTTTTAAAAGTATATAAGGCAGCCAGGCAGCCGGCGAGTACGGTTAGGATAATCAGTATTTGTAAAATGACCCGGATTCGTTTTTTCCGGTCTTTACGGGCTGTGAATTGCTCATTGTCCATTGTCATTGGCTTATACCCGTCTGCTTTCCGCGGCTCTTCTTCGCCAGTTCGGCCAGATCTGCCGGTGTCATCCGTGTTCCCCAGGTAGTTTTCCAGAAAGTCACCCAGGCCACAGGCATCTGCCATAAAAGGACAGCCTCATAATATAAACAGAACCATAACCCATAGATCCAGGTTGAGCTCTTTCGCAGCAGCAGTTGGGCCATACTCATCATCAGGGCCATTAAACACAGTCCAATCAGGAACGTCAGCGGCAATACCCTGTGAATAACAGGAATATAAAGCAGGTTGTAAATAACAATTAACGGTGCCAGCAGCGGCACAAGCAGCCCCATATAAAAGGATAAGGCCATAAACGGCTCTTTTTTCCACATAAATGTAGCCGCAATCAGCGATTCCCTGAGCCAGGACCGTTTCCAGCGCATCTGTTGTTTCAAAAATACACTATAGTTATTGGGTACAATGGTGTTGCAAACAGCCGTATCCTGGTAACCGGTACGGTTCTCTTTCAATATAAAGTTAGTCATACTGCGGTCATCACCAAAGGTGGCTTTTTCACCGCAAAACTCTTGATTCAGCCAGGCATCCATATATTTCAAAACTAAATCTTTGCGATAGCAGGAAAGCGGGCCGGACAGGCAGGTAACCGCATCAAAATAACTTTCCGCCGCTTTCATGATCCGGAAGGCGATATAATACCTGACAGCCTGCATCTTGGTAAGCGCATTGGTATAGGTGTTGGCAACATCGGTACGGCCGGAAACGCCGCCCATTTTTGTATCTTTAAAGGGCTGAACAATATTACGGATGGCAAAGGGGTCGAGAAAACTGTCTGAATCCACAAATACAACCAGCTCATGTTTAGCCATTACAGTCCCTTTAGCCAATGCTTCCCGCTTGCCGGCATTTTTTTCCTGCCGGACATAACGCAGCCTGGCTTCGATATCATAGCGGTATTCTGTAACTTTCAGTTCTTCGACTATTTCTTCAATCTTGGCAAACGAGTTGTCGTTAGAGCAATCATCAACGACAATAACCTCCAGTTTATCGGCCGGATAATCCTGATTGATACAGCCTGTAATCGTGCGTTGTATCCATTGTTCCTCATTAAAACAAGGAATTATAATGGTAACTCCAGGCGTAAAGTCTTTATCAATAGGAATAGGACGGTAAAAAGAACCGAACAGATATCTGGTAAGCAAAAAACTGGCCGCAACAATACTGTACGTATACAAAATCTTATTGAATTTAAAGTAAAGTATACTCTCCGCCCGCATCAACAGAATACAGGCGGTAATAAAGAAAAGCAGCAGCGAGGCGACCGACAGCATATACCAGTTTTTCTTCCTGGTAGCATACTGGGCCAATGACTCGCTAAATTCCACACCACACAGAAAATTCCCGTCAGCTGTCTGGGTGCTGCGAATATAACCGGCGGCAATATTGACTTTCATCTCATAGCCTTCCGGCATGGAACCGGGTGTTATAACAAACCTCAGTCTCATTCCTGTTGACTGGCTTAACCCCTCTGCAACAGTTGGTGAAACCGCAAGCAGCATACCACTTGACGATATATCCGCCCCTTTGCCGGTACAGGTAAATTTTTTGCCATCAACAGTGTAGTCGATGTCAACCGTATAATCCACCAAATACCGTTTACCTGACTTTTCCGTTTCGATTACGGCGGTAATATCTGCCTGATCGGCATTGCTTTTTACCCGCCGTCTGTCTATATTGGTGCGTATTCCCTCCTTGTCAGGCACTTTGGAAAGCCGCCTGCGGTCAGGTTTAGGAATAAGCAAAATATCCTGTTCTGCAATGCTTTCTTGCTGAATTAACTTATTCACACAACTTCACCGCCATTTCTACACTGCCGGCCTAAGCAGCCTCTCCTCACGCTGCTGGCCGGCGGCCAGAGGATTATAAATTTTACTCACCAGGAACCGCTAATTTCAGGGTCTGACTGCGGTGTACCTGTGAATAGCCCTCTGTCAGATAGTCAGCCAGCCGGCCCACTTTAAACTTGGAGGGATCGGAGTCCGCTTTGGCTTCATTGGCAGTCAGCAAAATGTCTAAGGCCATCGCCGTATAGGCAGCGCTGTCGATCATATGCATAACCACCACCGAGCCTTTTTTCACTTCACCGTTTTCTGTATAAATTCCGTCCTTGATGATATTTACAAGCTGAGGAACACTTTGGGCCCGATAGTCATTGGTACTGCAGGAACCAGATACGATAAAATCAGAACCGGATTCCAGCACGGCCTCCACGCCAATCTTACTGATAGCCAGGGTTGGCGGCCGGAAGTACCGGGTCAGCAGGGGCTTGCCGTTAAAGACCATATCGCCTGTAACATCATGCAGCTTTTTATAGGCAAAGGCGATTTCCCGGGTGTATTCCTGCTTATCCTGCAATATCACCTGGCTGGCAGTTTTCGGATCACGGACTGTCATCGGCTTATGCTGATCAGAGTGATTGCCAATATTGTGCCCTTCCGCCGCAATGGACCGTAACAAATTCGGGTTATGCAGCACATTATTGGTAAGGACAAAAAATGTCGCTGTAGCGTTATGCTTGCGCAGGACATACAGTATTTTGTTAACGGCGGCATCGGTTCCCCAGTCGTCGAAAGTCAGGAAAATAACATTATCCTCGGTGTGGATTAAGCCACTGTTATCAAGGCGTCGGGCTTCCATTTTCGAAAATCCAAGGGTACTTTTTCCATAACCGACATCTTTGTTGCCAACATAACGTTTCGATACCTCATTCAGGATATTGTTCTCATTAATATCAAGCCCCGGTCTGTCAGCTCTCAAATTGACAGGAACAGCAGCCGGGTCCACCGGATATTGATAAAGCAGCTGCGTATGGCTAAGGATTTCACCTACAGGCTTAATCGCATACTGCGAATCATTGGCAGGATTACTGGCCGGATTATCGAAGGATGTGGCATAGGCAATATTATCGACTTTCTGTTGCTTGATCGCTACCACCAAATCGCCAACCAGCTTGTCATTTGTGTAGTAATCCATTCTAAAGTGCACAATCTGGCCACGGGACAGCGAAAACACCGCTTTTCCGAAGATTTCGCTCATTACCTGATCGGCAGAGGTGTAATCCTGGTGTTTGCTTTGGACAACATTAACCGACTGGCCAATCAGTCTGCAGCCCAGGCTGGCAACGGCCTCGCGGGTGGTATCGTTTACGGCCCCCCAGGGCTGTTTTATCAGATTAGTTTCCACACCAAACTGCTCCTGCAGGGTTTTGCGGCTTCGCACAATTGCAGTACTGGTTTCAACTGCTGTTTCTCCCTCTTTGGGCCTGATCGCAATCCCGATTTCATGGCCGGCGGCAATGATCTGCCGGAGTACAGCGGGGTTTTTTTTCATCTCTGTTTCAGCCACAAAAAATGTCGCTTTAATGCCAAGCGCCTGCAGTCTGCCAAGCACATCCGTTACTGCCGTCTCATTGGCCAAACCCCCGAAAGTATACGCAAGGGCCGGTTCGGTAGTTGAAATGGTCTTAATCTCTTGTACCTGATTGTCAGTTGGCTCTGCGGCATAGGCGGTACGAATTGAAAGTAAGTCGGCAACCTGATCACGTACCAGGGCCGCGATATTCGCCAGCAGAGCAGGTACTGCACCACGGCTGTGTTCTGACAGCCGGGTTGTACTTATTGGTTTATAGTCTTCCACATACACTGTAGTGTAATTTGCTTTATTCAGCACAATAAAAAACTTTTCCAGGGCATCGACAAGCTCCGGTTCTCTTATTTCTGTTGCTTGCGGGAGCGGTTTCAGGCCGGGCTGTTTGTCAACTGCCGGCGTTGCTGCCGTCATACCCCGCTCGTTGACAATTGGCTCGGCATTACTCTTGAGCTTAACGGCAACAATACTCCCCGGCCGCAGCTTGCCGACAAAAGCCTCCGTGGCCACAAAAGATGTCATTTGTTTGGCGTTAAAAACAACGTCACTGCCACCGACTACACTGTTAAATCCCGCTGCTCTTGCCGCCTCAAGCAACTGATCGGTATATTTTGTATCATTGCATTTTAAAAGATTCGGCCCCAGATCGGTTGTAACCTGAATAATTTTCCGAGCCTGGGTAAAATCTTTAAGCAGCCGTTCCACAGGCACTGTTTCCATCTTATCCATACCGTACAGAGTATAGTTTTCCACTCTGTGGCCGGCTGTTTTAATATTGACAACCGTCTGTGGATCTTCCGCCGTCTGCATCCCATCTACAAAAAAAGTTGCTTTGATTTGATATTTTTCCAGTAAGTCTAAAATCCGCTGGATCGTTACCCGGTCTGTCAGGCCGTCGAAGGTGAGGGCCAGTTGCCGCTGATTACTGCTGCCCCGGGTAATCACAGCGGCTTTGTCCCGGCTTGTTTTCCATTGTTCTAAGGCCTGGGAAAATTCAGCCTCTGCCTGATAAGAACTCTTCAGATCAGTAATATTACCGTATTTGCTGTCTGACCGGGCGGTAAATATGTCTTTAAAGAGAATCCCCCCTGCCAGCAGAAAAAAACTGAGCAGCAGCAGTAGCAATACTGCCATTTTTTTATTTCTCACGTAGTTCACCCCCATGCTCAAAGACTCCAGTAGCAGTACCCCTTCTCTTCCATGGTTTTCTGCCTGAATATACTTTTTATATCAATAAGGACATGCTGTGTTTGCCGGTCCTCCTGTTTAAACATGCCAGCCAAATCTGCCGGCTGCAAATCCCGGAACGGTTGATGGGCCACTAAGAACACCAGACAATCGGCATCCCGTACATCTTTTAGCGGCACCAGCTCCAGATCAAGCTCTTGCTTACATTCAGCTTCATCAACAAACGGGTCAACCACTTTCACTTTTATTCCGTAGGCTGCAAGGTGTTTACAGACATCAACTGCCTTGGAGTTGCGCATATCCGGACAATCCTCTTTAAAGGTTATCCCCATAATATAAATGTTGGATTTCTTAACATCCTTATCAGCCTGGATCATTTTTTTAATGATGTTTTCCGTAACAAAATTGGCCATATTGTCATTTATTTTTCTGCCGGCGGCAATAATCTGCGAGTGATACCCCAGCATCTCAGCCTGATAAATAAAGTAATACGGGTCAACACCAATACAGTGACCGCCAACCAGACCGGGATAAAAACCCATCGCATTCCATTTGGTGTTCATGGCCTCAATCACATCTTGGGTGTTGATCTCCATACGGTCAAAAGCCATAGCCAGTTCATTCATAAAAGCAATATTAATATCCCGTTGAGCATTCTCAGCCAGTTTGGCTGCTTCGGCCACTTTTATACTTGGTGCTTTATAGACACCGGCCTGAATAATCAGCTCATAAACAGCCGCAACGGCCTCCACCGTCTCCGCGTCGATACCGGCCACAATTTTGCAAATGTTCTCCAGCTTATGCACCTTGTCGCCCGGATTGATCCGTTCGGGTGAATACCCTACCTTAAAGTCCTTGCCGCATACCAGGCCGGATTCTTTCTCCAGCACCGGTATACAAACATCTTCGGTGACGCCGGGATACACGGTAGACTCAAAAATAACAATACTGGCCGGTGCTAAGTTTTGGCCAATGATTCTGCTGGCATTGATAACAGGTGCCAGGTTAGGGGTTTTATCGCCGTTTACCGGTGTTGGCACAGCGACAATAATCACCCGGGCCTCTTTGAGCCTTACCGGATCTGTGGTAAATTCCAGGGGCGTGGTACTGATTTTTTCATCACCAATCTCCCGGGTAGGATCAATCCCCTGTTGGTAAATCTTAATCTTTTCCTCATTAGTATCAAAGCCCAGTGTTTTGACCTTGTCAGCAAAGGCCACCGCAATCGGCAGACCCACATAGCCGAGTCCGACAACAGCCAGAACATCTTTTTGGGCCAGGATGTTCTCTATAATTTTCATTGCAGCCATTCACCTGCCTACTAGTTAGAAATAATGTGTTACATGGCTCCACCAGGTTTTTCCATTTTCCCCGCTTATTTTGTCTGTCAGGCTGTAATATTCAATACCGCCGACCAGATTCTCGGCAAAGGTGTAATTAATGCCGGCGCCATAACCCTTAAAGCCCTGCATGGAACTGCCTCTGCCGTTCATCCCGTGAGCGATGTATGTGCCTTTGGGCTGATCATAATGCTTGGCAAATATTCCATAGGTGCCCGGACGCCAGGTTTTCATCTCACCATAGTTAAAACTGAGTACATAGCCGACACTCTCACCCCGGTTATCTTTTACGCTGGAATCTAAAACCATGGCCCCCAGGCCAAAATTGCTGAAATTATAGTTGCCGCTCAGCGTGTGGATTGTGGTTTGCCGGCGAACACTGTCAGCAGTCTGGTAGTGGTACACGCCGGCTTCCAGATTGTAATCAAAATCATGATAACGGGCTGTTCCCACGAAGGTCTTTATGGTGTCGTTCGTTTCGCCATAGCTGAACGTATACTTGATAGGCCCGCCGAAGTCAAGGCGCGCACCGTCAAAGCCGCTGTCATACACATTGCCTTCAGCCATCAGATAACCGAAGGAACCCGCCCGCAATGCCGTTGTACCGATTTTGCCTGTCACATAAAGGCGGGAAAGATTCAATTTATTATTATAATTGGTTAAACTCCTTTGCCCATCCAGCATGCCATAGGCCCGCCAATTGGGATAAATCTCAGTATTAAAACCCAGACGGGCCCGAAAGCCGGCTGCATCCCGTCCCCAGCGTCCTGTACCAGTGTTTTGTGCATAATGTAAACGGATTTCGCCGTCTATATTCAGCTTGTAATCCGGATGATTGCGTCGCTGGCCTACCTGCATTAACTCGTCAATAAGGCCGGCATAGGTTTCCGGGGCAATATCGCCATGGGGCATGTTTTCTTTTTGACCGGTATGGATTATTTTACTGCTGCCAAAATCAGCACCCGCTGCCTGCTCAGCCGCGATCACCGGCGCCAGGGCAGGGGGTGAATCAGCCTGGGCTGCGTCAACAGCAGCTGTTGCCGCATAGGCTCTAGACCCTGCCGGCTTATTGCTGAATGGATTTTCCGTAACCAGGACGGTCATGGCCACTATAGCCAGAAGTATTTTTGCGATTTTTTTCACTATCCTATCACCACCTACCTGAAATGATTTAGCGCGTCTATAAAGCCCATCACCACATAAAACACTATTAATTTGTAAGGAATTCAATTATTTGGTAATATTATTTATCGAAAAATGCAAACAAAAAACTACCAGGTTGCAATGCAACCTGGCAGTCATATACAATACTGTACGTAGACCCATAGCTTTGCGTCCTTATCTTTCAATAAGTTTGCAGAAAAATAATTATTGAGTTACTAATCGCAGCTCAACAAACTGTAGTAGTATTTTATCACTATTACGGCTTAATTTTCAAGATGCATTACTAAAAAAATTTTTACCAAATTAAAAATATCTTTCAACAATCAATCCGAATTCAGATTGGTTATTGAAAGATATTACTATGCATTTGCAACCGCCTATCGATCTGACAAATAATCACAAAAAAAATTGCCTAAGTACATCATACAGAATTAATAAAACCGCCAATACCATTAAACCGGCAAAATAGGTGCGGGTATCACACGGGTTGATTCGCTGCGACAACCGTACTCCGGTACTGGCACCCAGCACGGAACCAAGCAGCAGAAACAGGACCAGCATAAAATCAACATTCCCGGCCTGAATGTGACGAAAGGCACCATAGCCGCTTGCCGCCAGAACCTGGAGGGTACTTGTCCCGACAGCCTGTTTAGTCGCCAGCCCCAAACAATAGACTAACAGCGGAAAACTAATAAATCCGCCGCCAATCCCCAGCAAGCCGGTGCATAACCCTACCGACAAACTTAATAAGACCGGCATCCAGACACTTAACCGCAGAATGCCGGATTGCTCAAAATCCATCAACGGCGGCCACTGGCAATGCTTAATAAGCTGGCCCGCCTGAATCTGCGGTTCATCAGTTCCGGTCAGACGGCTTGCGCAGGCCTCCCTGTACATAAACACAGCAGTGGGGAGCAGCAGCATAAGAAACCCCAGACTGATCATCACATCAGCTAACAGAACAGGATGTCCGCCGAGCTCAACGGTTCCCCGGGCAGTAAAAAACCGCAGCAGCCGGACACCGGCTTCAGCCCCAACCAGGCTGCCGGCCGCTGTAATCGCTCCCATTTTGATATCCAGCTTTTTATGCTGCCAGTGTTTATACGCAGAAAACAGGGATGTGAAAAAAATCTGCAGCAAACTACTGCCAATCGCCACCGGATAGGAAATATGAAATATTATTTTTAAAGACGGGGTTAATAAAAATCCGCCGCCAACTCCGAACAGGCCTGTTATGATGCCGATAAGATAGCCAAGAATGAGTAAGCCTGGCCAGCCTGCCTGCATATGTTCCATTAGCAAAGGGATGTTGACACCTCCCTCACACGAATTGCGCCTCGCCGGGATTGAATGCTATTTTGAGCTGCATGCCGATCGATACTTGGCTGGCAACCTGTTCACGGGGAACCCGCACGGTCAAGGAAATACCCTTGGCCTCTATTATAATGCGGTATAAGCCAATCCCGGGGACAATTTGTGAAACAGATCCTTCCATAACCACCAGCGGATTATGCCGGTATGCCATTTGTTCGTTTAAGATGGTCAGGGCATCTCCTGGGAGGCAGCAATAGGTGCCGGCCGGCTGCTCTTCTCCCGGCCAGGGAAATAACACCCCATTAACCAACTGTACTAAAATGTCATTACCCTGTTTTTTTACCTGACAGGGCAAGATATTGTCCATCCCGACTAAACCGGCAATGGTGACATTCACCGGCCGCCGTAAGATTACCTCCGGCCGGTCATCCTGGACGATGCAGCCGGACTGCAAAACCACAGCCCTTTCGGCAAAATATAAAATATCATTAAAACTATGACTGACCAATATAACCGTAGTACGCCGGGCCAGCGCTACCAGCCGTAATTCTGCCAGCAGGGAATTGCGGGTGGGCGAATCCAGCGCGGCAAACGGCTCATCCAATAATAAAAGTTCAGGTTCATACACCAGGGCCCGGGCCAAACAAACCCGCTGCGCCTCGCCGCCAGACAATTTACGTGCCAGTCTGTTGGCCAGATGAGTACAGTGAAACTCCGCCAGTGTTTTATTTACTTTATCTTTTATCTCCGGTTCAGCCATGCCGCGAAACCGTAATGCTAAGGCAACGTTATTAAAAACCGTATCGTCCAATAGCATTGTTTCCTGAAATACCATTGAGGATCGACGGCGCAAAGCCTGTTTATCGGCGCCGTCGGCATCAAGCCCAAACAAAACCATTTTACCGGTTATATAGTTTAGATGCATGTTAATCAACTGCAAAAGCGTACTTTTACCCGCACCGTTAGGTCCGATGACAGCAATAATTTCACCGGCAGCTATGGTTAACCGGTCAATCTTAAGCGTCTGCCGCTTATTGCGGACTACCTCAATATCTGTTATATCCAGCACTGTTTGTCTCATACGCTGTCCCGCTTTCCACTGTTTTGCAAATAGGTTAACAAGGCAACAATTCCATAGACGACAATCAGCAAAACAAAACTTAAGGCCAAAGCGACATCATAATTGCCTTTACCCACTTCCATAACCGTAGCCGTAGTCAAAACGCGGGTCTGACCTTTTATGTTGCCGCCTACCATCATCGATGCACCAACCTCGGAAACCACGCCGCCAAAGCCCGCCATAACCGCTGCCAGCAACCCTAATTTGGCCTCTTTGATCAAAAGCCAGTTAGCCTGCCACTGCGTGGCGCCGAGCGATAATAACTGCAGGCGTAATTTAGGATTAAGGCCGCTAAGGGCAGCAAAACTTAAACCAGCCACAATGGGACTGGCAATAACGGCCTGGGCGATGATCATCGCCCAGACCGTATACATTAAACCTAACATTCCTAACGGACCATATCGCCATAAAAATAGGCTGACTAATAAGCCTACCACTACCGGAGGCAGCCCCATCCCGAAATTAATCAGACTAAGGCAAAAACGTTTACCTCTAAATTCTTTCAAAGCCAGCCATAGACCTATGGGAACACCGATAGCCACACTCAGTAAAGTCGCGAAACCGGATACTTTAATAGTTAAGATCGCAACCTCGTAAACTTCGGCATCACCGGTTGCCAGCAGGTATAGGGCCTGAATCAGCCCTGAAAAAATATTATCCATGGCCTGGCCTCTTACAAGCCAAAATCTTTTTCAGTTTTGCCGCCATCGGCAAAAAATAACGCTTGTCCAAACTTATCTTTACCGAAATTACTAATCAAAGCCTGACCCTCACTTGACAGGATAAAGGCACTAAATGCTTTGGCGCCGGCGTTATTAACCTTAGCAAATTTTTCCGGATTCACTTCCATCACATGATAAATATTCAACAGTTTCGCATCGCCTTCTACCAGTATGTCTAAGGCTAAGTTTTTCTTTTGCGCCAGAAAAGTGGCGCGGTCTGTCAGGGTATAGCCTTTTTTCTCATTAGCGATATTTAAAGTCTGCCCCATTCCGGCCCCGGCTTCCTGATACCAGGCTCCTGCCGGTGATACCCCCGCCTGTTTCCATAACTTTTGTTCCATCTGATGAGTGCCTGACTTGTCACCCCGCGAAATAAACGGGGCCTGTGCTTTAGCAATAGCCGCCATTGCCGCAGTGACCGGCTGACCTTTACTATGCGCTATGTCTTCAGCAGCGCCAACGATAATGAAATCATTATGCATAACCATTTGACGGTTAATCGCTGCCCCGCTGGCAACTACTTTTTTCTCAGCATCCGGTGCATGTACCAGCAGGACGTCAGCCTCGCCCTTTTCGCCCATGGCCAGAGCCTGGCCGGTACCAACTGCAATTGTTTTTATTTTATAGCCTGACTTTTGTTCAAAAACAGGAATAAGTACGTCCAGTAAACCACTGTCCTGTGTACTGGTAGTAGTAGCCAGAATTACGTCCTGTACCAGCGGTTTTGCTGCTTCTTGCGCAGGCTTGGCTGGGTTTGTCCCACAACCGGCCAAAGTCGCCAGCATTAAACCGACCAGTAGTAGTGCCATGAAAATCATTCTGTACTTTTTAGTCATTGTTATCGCTCCTATCCCTTTATTTATTTTAAGACCGGCAAGTTATCTTTGCACAGGCCAGAGGACTCATAGTTGTACCGGTTATAGGTGAAGGTATTCTTTGGCCATCACCGGCTCGGCTATCAGTTTGCCGGCATCTTTCAAAACATAGCCATCAAGCTGCTCCACCTGCTGCCGGAATTCAGCCGACTGCAAAATTTCTATAATCAAAGCCAGCCTCTCATCGTCTGCTGAAAAATTCAAAATCAGATCATAACGCTCCTGCGCTACCGGAATAAAGTCTAACCCCAGAGCTTTAGCTGCGGCCCGTATCCCCATCCCGGTATCAGCGACCCCTTCAGCGATTGTGGCCGCTACCGCCATATGTGTGCCTACCTCTTTATCATAACCAGCTATTTCACTACACTCTATCCCTATTTTTCGCAGGTGGAAATCCAGCAGCATCCGCGTGCCGGCGCCCCGCTGGCGATTGACATATTCAATATCTGAACGTATTAAATCTCCCAGTCCCTGAATCGCTTTCGGGTTACCCGGCCTGACCATTAACCCTTGCTCTCGCATCGCTAAGTGCACCAAACGCCAGGATGTATTATTCTTCAAATAGCGGTGTACATAGGGGACATTAAATTCACCTGTTTTTTCATCAAGAATATGTATTCCCGCAATATGGGCCTCATTATTGCCGACAGCCATAATACCACCCATACTGCCAACGTTAGCACAGGATAAAGAGAGATCACCCTGCCGCCGCAAAAAAACACCCAGAATCTCAAGAGCAAGGTCATGACTGCCTACCGATAAAATATTTTTACGGACCTGATGTCTGCCAAATAAATTGACACTGGCAACAGCTCCGGCCGACAGCCCATCTTGATTTTTTTTAATCACAAGCATCCCCTGGGCTTTGGTCAATGAGCTAATTAAGCCGGCGCCACGTCCGAGCGGGGCAGCAACCATTTTTCCCTGCACTTCCCCCAGCGACACCCTTACATATTCTTCCATGCCAATATGTGAATACACCTGCCTGGATATGGTGGCCGCCACGGTTGCCGGCTCGTACTGCGGCAGTTTCTGCCTGGCCTGCAGTACATCGCGAATAAATAGTTCCGCTGTCAGCATCGCTGATACCGGATACCCGGGCAGTCCGATAACCGGTTTGCCCTGGCATATGGCCAGGACTACCGGCTTGCCCGGTTTAATGGCCACACCATGTACCAGCACCTGCCCTAGCTCGGAGAGTACAGCAGCCGTAAAATCTTCTGTTCCGGCTGATGTTCCGGCATTAATTACAACCATATCACTGCTTTGCAAACTGGCGGCAACAGCCATTTTAATCTGTTCATAATCATCATACACGATCCCGTGGCGTTCAGGCACGCCCCCCCAGGATGCCGCCGCGGCACACAGCATATGGGAATTAACATCCAGAATGGCTCCTGGCTTAAGTTCCTGATGACTGCCCACTAATTCACTGCCGGTTGGGATGACTGTTACCTTAGGTTTGGCAATAACCGCCACCCTGTCCAGGCCTGCAGCCAGTAAAGCCGCAATATCTGCCGGTGTAATCAGGTGGTGTTCGGGCAACACCATTTCGTTGGCTACAATATCCTCGCCAATAACCCGGACATGCTGCCAGGGCGCAGCCGCCGCAATAATATCGGCATACCCGCCTGACAAATGAACATCCTCAATCATAATTACCGCATTGGTGCCTGCCGGCATTAAATCACCGGTATCCACAATATAGCAGCTTCCCCCGGCAAACTCCTCATGAGCCTTCAGCACAGTCAGTTGTTTGGGCGCTGTTTCCGCGGCGCCAAAGGTATCCTGAGCCCTGACCGCAATTCCGTCCATTGCTGAACCATTATAATGCGGCACCGACTGCCTGGCATACACACACCGGGCTGTTACCCTTCCCAATGCCGTGGCGGCACTCACCTCTTCCACTGGAAAGTTTACAAAATAGCCGGCTGCACTCAGTTCCTGCCACCACAACTCCTCAGCCTGCTCCCGCGGCAGGCAGTCCAAATATGCTTTAACTTTATGCAAAATGCCCGTCTCCCTATTGTTTAGTAATAACCTCCACCTGTACTATCTCTTCACTGTATAAGCCGCCTTTGTCTGCCGGAATATGCACAATGCCATCGGCCTCAGCCATAGTACTGATCAGGCCCGATTTCCCCAAGACAGGTTCAGCCCAGTATTCATTTATTTTTTTAACCAACCGTACTCTTATATAATCATCCCGGCCTGGCACCGAAGCCATGCTGCGCAGCATACGGGCCGGTATAGTATAGGCATCGCCTGTAACCTGCCCAAGGAAAATTTGTATTGCCGGTTTTACTATATGGGCACAAACCGTCATGGCTGCTACCGGATGGCCAGGCAAGCCAAATACCGGCACGTTGCCTATTCTGCCAAAAATAGTAGGTTTGCCCGGCTTTACGGCCACGCCGTGAAAGATTGCATCCGTTTCTCCCAGCTCTTTAATGGCCTTGACAGTATGATCCCTGGCACCGACCGAGCTGCCGCCTGACACGATTACCATATTGCAATGACTGACAGACTGTGATAATGCGGCTAGTAATTCCTCATAATTGTCTTTCACGATGCCAAATCGCTCAACTATACAGCCTGCCTCTTCCAGCATTGCCGACAACGCATAGGAATTAATATCCCGAATCTGACCGTTTACAGGCGTGCAGGCCACATCCACCACCTCATCGCCGGTAGATATAATGACGACCTCAGGCTTCCGGCGTACCGGCACTGTCATGTAACCGCAGGCAGCCAGAGCCCCGATATCCTGGGGCATAATTTTCCTTCCTTGCGCCAGGATGCGACAGTCTGCATTGATGTCCTCGCCTTTCAGAATTACGTTTTCGCCAGGGGCAACGGCCTTTAGCACCAGCAGCGTAGTATGATCTGGCCGCTCGGCGTGCTCCAGCATAACAACAGCATCCGCCCCCGGCGGCAACATGCCGCCTGTCGGTATGGCCACAGCCTGTCCCGGCTGCAGCGTGACAGCCGCCTGCTGCCCCATAACCACTTCACCAACAATATCAAGCAATGCAGGCACACCTTCACCTGCCCCAAACGTATCGGTGCCCCGAACTGCAAACCCGTCAACTGTTGACCTGCTAAACGGCGGCAAGTCTTCTTTACTGACAACATCTTCGGCTGCAATTCGACCTAAAGCTTCTGTCAGCAATACCTGCTCACGGGCTGCCCGAAGTCCGGCAAACTCATTTGCAATCAATCGCTCTGCCGCTGGCAGCGATATGCAGTTAAAATACTCCATCGTTTAGCGCTCCTTATATTTACCAAAACAGCCCAACTGGCAATCAACTATTTTTACCCCGGCGGCTGCAGCCGCTTTTCCAATCAGCATCAGCGGAATCCCCTCCGCCTCGGCGAGCTGATGGGCATCAGTACAAGTTAAGGTTCCTTGTTCCGCTAACTCCATAAGCTTAATCTGAATATGCGAATGTCGCTCAGGTAATTCCATAAAGACTGTCCCCTCTCTTTGAGATCACTTGCGAACAAAATTAAATTTATTGTCCTGGTTTTTTGAATAAAAACCTAATGCCATGCGATAGGGGCCAGGGCAGCCCGGCGGTACGAAAGCCACTCTGTCACCTGGTTGAATAGAATAGTCCAACGACTGGGCAAAACCATTAATAAAAACTATTTCGATTTCTTCCTCAGAAATTTCCAGTTGGGCTGCCAGCCTGGCACCGGTAGTCGGCTCCGCCAGTTCAACCAGTAAGGGGGTCGGCCAGTTTTTTTCTTTAAAATATTTATCCAGATGAAGAAAACCCCGTACCTCAATGGTTCGCCGATCCTGTTCCGGCATATATGCATACGCCTCCTTTTGTATAAATAAGGTGCTAACAAAACGCACCTATTAATTAAGCAGACTAAGAGTAGAAGCAAAGGTCTCCTGTCATCAACCCCACTCCGAATACATAATATTCCGATAAATAATTATACACAGATCATTGGAAATGAATATGTCCGCTAAATTAACTATGCCTATTTCTTATTGTACTATATAGTAAGAAATAGGCATAGTCTTTTTTGACAGTTATTGTATATTATTTTGTTTTAAATCTCACAATCTATCCCATAGGTATTCAATAAAAATATGTTGCTAATTTTTAATTGCGTACATTCTCATCTTATTATATAGCGTATTTCTTGATATCCCTAATTCTTTAGCCACCTTGCTGACATTGCCGGCAAACGCATTCAGCTTGCTGATTATCTTATTTTTTTCGATAATCCTTGCCATATTCTGACGTTGTTCCCTGATAAATATAATTTCACCGGCCTGCTCTAATTGCGGTTCTGCAGGTGAAGAGGCGGCATGAAGCTTTTCAGATAAATTCTCGGCAGTAATAACGCCACTTTCAGCTATACAGGCTGCATGTTCGATCACATTCTGCAGCTCCCGTACATTGCCTGGCCAATAATATTCATTTAAATATGCAATAGCTTCAGGGGCCAAAGAAAGTGCAAGCCCCTGCTCACAGCGTACTTTTGTTAGAAAATGTTCGGCAAGCTGTTGTATATCCTCACGGCGTTCCCGCAAGGGCGGAATAACAATCGACAGCACATTTAATCTATAATAGAGATCAAGCCGAAATGTTCCATAATTCACCTCTTCCAGCAGATCCCTGTGGGTAGCACAAATCAGACGGATATTAACCGGAATCATTTTATCACTGCCGATACGGGTCACTTTTCGTTCCTGCAACACCCGCAGCAAGGTAATTTGCTGTTCCAGCGGCATATCTCCGATCTCGTCCAAAAAGAGTGTCCCCCCCGAAGCCAGTTCAAATTTCCCCGGTTTGCCGCCTCGTTTCGCCCCAGTAAAGGCCCCTTCCTCATAACCAAACAACTCACTGCCAATCAGTTCCCGGGGAATGGCGCCGCAATTTACAGCTACAAAGGGCCCATTTCTCCTGTCGCTGCCATTGTGAATGCCCTGGGCAAATAACTCTTTACCTGTGCCACTTTCACCATTCAGCAAAACATTTGCGTTCGTGGCCGCAGCCCGGGTGGCAACATGGATAGCCTTACAAAGTTGATCACTTGTGCCGATAATATCACGGAATTCAAAAGTTGCCGAATTGCCGCTATGACGGTTGATGGTATTTTTTATTTGTTTGCTATATCTGATAAAAATGATACCACCGGTTATCACGTCTTGCTCATTAAATACCGGTTCCCTTGAAGCCAGGCAGTGGCCGCCGCCCCCCAGGGTATCCATCTTTATTTCAACATCCCGGTAACAGTGACTGGCAGTAAGAAGCGCGCCGGTTTTACTGTCAAACAACCGTGTAAGTTCTGTCCCCACAATCTGTTGTGGCCCCGCTTTTCCGAGCATAGCCTGGCCGGCCGGATTTATCTCAATTACGACCTCACGCATATCGACGACAAATACCCCGTCGGAAACAGTATTTAAAAAATTGGCCATTTTTTTATGAATTAAAACCAATTCCCGTTTTTTTTGCCAGATATTCAATTGGCCAGTAACCGCTTCAGCTATAACATCGACAAATTCCAGCATAGGTAAATGGGAAGCGCAGGCCATAGCCAGTACCCCGGCACTCCTGCCATTCGAACCATAAATTATCGCTGCTCAACAAGTAAAAGCATGATAATTGCGGCAATAGTGCTCCGCACCCGATACCTGCAACGCTTCACCCAGCATCAGGGCCGTGCCAATGGCATTAGTTCCTGCCGCTTCCTCCCGCCAGCTAACGCCAGGGTAAAAGAATCTGGCCACCGGCTGCTGCCGCATATCTTCGTCACATAACATTTCAAGAATACAGCCATTTTCGTCGGCCAATGCCACTACATAACCTGCTCTTTGAAAAAGACCATGAAGCTTTGCTAAAAAAGGCTTTGCGATCTCAATCAGCACTTCTTTTTCTTTTAGAACCTTATGCAGATTCAAATCATCCAACCGATGGCAGATTGTATCATTATAGGGGTCTATGCCTCTTTGGTAACATCGCCCCCACGACTCCGCCACCTGCTGACGGGCTTTGCACTTATATGGATTGCCTGTCTGTAAAAATTTTTTCCATTCCACGTAAACAGGGTCAATCACCGGCAAAGCAACCATCGTCATACAAAGCACTCCTTTCTTTACTTATCCTCAACATATCCGCTCCAAAATACGCATAGCTAACAGCTAACCACCACCAACCGGCGGAAACAGGCCAACCCGGTCGCCGTTGCAGACTATTTTCTCAAACTCACTCCCTATACCATTTATCATAATTAAATGAATCTCTGACGGATCAATTTTAATTCTCTTTATTAACTCAAGCACAGTAATGCCATCAGGCACATCGGCCGTTATTACCCCACTTGGATTTGCAGGCGTATACCGCCTCAATGTGGCAAATAAACGTACTTCCACTACCATACAAATCCTCCCTGCCATTGTTTAGGTGCTGATTAATGGAATAAAAGCCGGACCTGAGCCCGGCTTTTACTTTGTTAGAAATTGTAGACTTCGTCAATTTCTTCTGGTGTGAAGTCCCAGACAGCATTATGCGGCGGGCATGGCTCATATTCAAAAAATTCGGGCAAACGGTCGTGGGCGTTTGTAAAGCCGGCGGCGGCATTAAACTCCCGCTCCACTTTCAGAATTGACTTGCCGAGAGCAGTTACGTCGTCGGCAGTCAGTGCCAGACCATAGCGGGCATTAATCATATCCACCAGCGCATTGAAGCCCTCGGGAATATCCAGGATAGCAAAGGCAATGAACAGACACATGCCTGTGCTGTCAACAGCGGCAGTAGCGATTTGCAGATTACGGGAAAGCTCTATTTGACCTTCCTTCTTGAGCGGATCAACATAACCGCCCACTTTCAGGATATTTGTGGCAATACAATAACCTGACGTATGATCGGCCCCCATAGGCGTAGTGGCGTAAGTCAGGCCGATACCTTTGACAGAACGCGGGTCATAGGCCGGAATAGCCTGATCTTTAAC
>JAEWGR010000182.1 GCA_023388195.1 Bacillota bacterium | reverse complement strand
GGGCGAACCTGCTTTACTGGCAGGTTCGCCCGGCTGTGTAAACGTCTATTGATATTTTTCCTGGGTTATCTGTGCTGCCGCTTGCGAGGTCTTACGGCGCAGCACTGCATGATAGGTGCGAATTCCGGACCGGCGGGTAAGCGCAATACCACCATTTAACTTTAATTCTTTCTGGACCCGGGCCGCTTTAGCCTGTTTACCGTCAAGCTCCGCCTGGGTTTCCACATAGCAGGCTAAAACCATAAGTGTATTTTTATGTACTTCCATAAAGCCGCCACCCAGTGACAACCGCTGTTCCTCTTTGTCCCTGATAATCGTCAGGGCGCTAATTTCAAGACTGGTAATCCCCAAAGAATGGCCGGGAAGAATATCCAGCTCGCCTGCCGGCGTTGAGGCAATGACCCTGCTGACATTTTTGGAATAGACCATTCGGTCAGGAGTAACAATATCCAACCGTATTTTTTTAGCCATATATTATATTCTCCTCATCTGTGAACCGGATGACTGTTGCAATGTAGTACTGGATAATGAAAAACGTCTATATATACCAATTATTACCATGATGTATATACATCTATATATCAACATTCTACATAATTGGGCAGACCATTGTCAATAGATAAATGACAAGTTTCTATTAATATATATTATCTAATAAAACGGAAAGTTTTCCCAAAACAGGAAAAATATCTTGACAAAAAAATGATATAAAGTTATATTTGTAATAAATAAAAAGAAATTTTGTAATACATAATGCCAAGGATTTTATTGCGTTTTGCAGATGACCGGTATTAAGCTTATTTTGCCTACCGGCAGTGTTCCGCTGGTGCTGAAAGAATAATGCTGAGTTCATTTAATGCCAGGTATCGGGATGAAACAGGAAGTTGATTTGGCTCAGAGAAAGTGAAAACTTTCTTTTAGAGCATTATATAATTTAGCGTAAGCTGGTTCTTCATTAGTTTGAGGAATGCCGGGGCAGGCGTACCCACCTTCGTTTGTCTTTGAACGCATCGGGGGGCTGTTACTACTAACAGCCTCCTTTTTTTAGTCTTTCTTATCCCGGCAGGGAAGCTGTCTGTTGACAAAGAAAGATGCTATATCCCGTTACAGCAGGAATATAGCATCTTTCTTACGATTTTTTCAACAGCTTATCATTAAAAATCGCCTTTTGCTGCTCGAAGAATTCAAGGACCTCATTGCAGGCGTTAATTGCATCTTCAGGGTCTAAAAAGTTAAGGCTAAGTGAAATTCGGGACAAGGTTTTGTGGGCCCGGTCCAAGTTACCCACACTGGTAAACAGCTCATGGGCTGCCAGCAAATAGTCATAGCCTTCTTTGTGTTTGCCCCAGAGCTGAAAACAAACCCCCCGGGAGTAAGCCAGTTCGGCCTTATCATTTTCATTGTTGTATTTGGAAAAATAGGCTTCGGCTCCCTCATAAGCGCCTAACGCCAGGGAAAAGTTCCCCATCTTACAATAAGCATCTCCGATAATTAGCAGCAATTTCCCAATTTGCCGGGAGGTCCCTGCTTTTTTCAGGACCATGACTGCATAATCGTAATAAAGGAGTGCTTCCTGAATATTGCCTGTCCGTATAAGGTCATCGGCTTTTTTTATAATCTCTGACGTTGTAAGTTTACGCAAGCTCAGCTGGTTAATCCGGGCTGCACCTTTGTCAGGCAGCCATTTTGCGGCCGATTTGAAAGATTTGACCTCTTCCTTGACATCGGCAGTATTGCTCAGGTCAAGTGCATAACGTATACATTCAGTCCAAGCAGCATGAGGAATTTTATAATCATTGCTGTCAATGACATCAGAGCTGTTTTTTAAGTAATGAGCAACTTTATCAATATCATCCAGGCATAAAAAATAAATGAGACCGGTTTCAATAACATCGGAAATAGGGATATCATAACGCTTTAAGATACTGACCGCGGCTCCGCTGACCCTGGCACTAACGGTAACTTTTTCGTCAGACGTTTCTGCTTGTCTGGCTATGGTAATGCACCGCCCTTTCTACTATATAGTACAATAATTGTATTATATAAGTAAAGGGCGTTTCAGTGCAAACAACACCAGCCCCTGCCGGTTGCGACCCGGCAGGGGCTGGTGTTGTTTATTGGCGTGATCCGGCTGCTGTTGTCAGGAGATATTTTTGGGTGTCAGGCTGGCCAGACTGGCTGAATTGGCTGAGAACTTTAAGAAAAAGTGGCACAGCCGGGTTGGTATGCTCCTTTTTCCAGGTCGCCATAATATTGCAATACGCCTCTTCCCCCAGCATACTGACTAAGGAGATACCGGCAGGTACATGTCTGACCAGCGAGGGGTCTTTCGGCATAAAAGAAATACCTACGCCCGCCTCTACATACCAGTATACACTTTCCATCCGGGTAGTTTTGTTGCCGATGCAGGGGGTAAATCCTTTGTCGGCACATAAGTTCATAAACCAGTTAAAGCCATCAGGGGTTTCCGAATCAGAGAGGACAATAAAGGAGTCGGCCGCCAGGGCCGAGATATCCAAGGAAGTGGCTCCGGCATAGGGGTGGTCACCAGGCAGCAAAAAGCACATAGGGGTACGGTGAATTAAACGCTGGGAGAAGCGGTTAGCCTTTATGTCACTGCCCATGATTAAGGTAAAACCCAGATCCAGTTCTCCCGACTCTATAGAGTTTTCTATCATTCTCAGGGTTAAGACACGGATATCAACACTGATTTGCGGATAAAGAGCACGAAATTTTTTCAGGGAATAAGGGAGAAAGGCATTCTCAAACCCAAAACAGCCAATTTTTAAACTGCCCCGGATTCCCCGCTGGGCCTGGCGGGTCTTTTCCACAATATCGGTAATTTTAACCATCAGGCCGGTACCTTCTTTGAGCAGTGTTTTGCCTGCGGGTGTCAATTCAAGCGATCTATGATGACGAATAAACAGTTCAACGCCCAGCTCTGATTCTAGGTCGGCAATTTGTTTGCTTAAGGCTGACTGGCCAATGTAGATCCGTTTGGCAGCCTCTGTGAAGCTTAGGCATTGTGCAACTGTTATGAAAGACTGCAAATTCCGAATATCCATGACAAATTCCTCCTGCCTGCCAAATAATGTATATAGATATATATATATCATAATATAACTTTCCGCAAAACGATAGATAGCTAAGCTTTTTTCTTATGATGATTAGGAATAGTAGTCGGAATTATGAGAATTTGACGGTTGGATACAGATGGGGCTACCATGAAATTACGCAATGCATTGGCGAGGTAGAGTGATTTGTTTAAAATGTTAGTAAGCAGGAGGTTGTATGGAAAGCAATCAGCAATTACTCAGCACTCACAGTAACCGGCTAACCGCAGCGATTACGCTGGGAAAACCGGACAGAACCCCGGTAATTCTTGCCGCCGATTCATTTTTTGCCCGGCACATGGGAATCCCCCTGTCTGAATATCTACAGGATCTGGAAGTAAGCAGCCAGATTCACTTACAATCCATTGCCCGGCTGGGTGAGATTGACGGTATTCAGTACCTGGCCCCGTGTGTGCACGCTTTGGGAGCGGCAACATTTGCGAAAGTAAAACTGCCGGGCAGGGAACTGCCGCCGGATGCGCAGTGGCAGATTGATGAGACTTCGCCGATGTCAGCTGAAGACTATGATATTATCCTGAATAAAGGCTTTAACTACTATCAGCAGCAAATGCTTGTTAAGCATTTTCCTGATGCCTTGCCTGATTTACAAAAATATGTCTCGGCCGACTGGGGGAAAATCGTAGCGAATTATACCAATGCCGGGATTGTTCCCTTTAGCCCGGTTATATCTGTCATCCCTTTTGACGTTCTTTCGAGTATGCGGGGGATGGTCAACCTGACGAAAGATTTGTTCCGGATGCCTGATAAGATTGAAGCTGTACTGGCCGTTATGGCCGCTGACATGCTGGCAGGCCTGCAAGCGCAGATGGCGGCAGTTAAGCCCTTTGCCGTGTTTATCGGCGCAACCCGCAGTGCACCGGAGTACATGTCAGCCAGGATGTGGGAGCGTTTTGCCTTACCCTTGATTACCAAGCAGGTGCAGCTTGTAGTCGATTCAGGCGCCTACGCCTTGCTTCACTGGGATAACAACTGGACTCGCGCCATAGATTATTTAAAAGCCTTACCCAAAGGCAAATGCATTTTATCCTCTGACAGCAACACCGATTTATACAAAGCCAAAAAAGTACTGGCCGGCCACATGTGTGTGATGGGGGACGTGCCGGCAGCCCTGCTTACTTTGGGAGAACCGGAGGCTGTATATAGATATTGCCGGCAACTGATCAATGATTTAGGTCCGGACGGATTTATTCTGGCTGTTGGCTGCTGTGTTCCGCTTAACGCCAAGCCGGAGAATGTTAAGGCTATGATTGCCGCCGCAACCGGTAAGTAGCCCTGCTCTGTCATATGAAAATTTAATATGATTGACCGCAAATAGAAGGGGTTTAACTACAGAGATATATAGAAAAGGTGGGT
>JAEWGR010000102.1 GCA_023388195.1 Bacillota bacterium | reverse complement strand
CCTGCCTTTGTATTTTGCTGTAGAGGTTTCTCTACTTTATTATAGCGCATTTTTATCAATTAGCAACACGGCTTGAAATAATTGCCAGTGCATTCCCTACCCGCCGTTCCCGCCGGTCTGAGGGCTTGTTAATAATCTTGCCGTTTAATACCATCTCGCTGGAGCCGCCGCCATCCAGATTCATCGCGTCCTGAGCTCCCAGTTCCTGCATAAACAGCGCCAGTTCCAGGAGTGTCATCCCGATACTGAGCTCCTGCCGCCCATCCACAACCACCAGCAGCATTTTCCCGTCGGCTTTACGACCAAGTGCCGTCCGGGGCGCACGGCCACCGGCCACATCGGCGCCAAATTCTTCAATCTTAGTTGTTAGGAATACACTGTTATTTTTAACAAGCATTGGCCCCGCCCCTAAGGCATGGCGGGTTTTATCCCACTCCGGCCCCAGCGTCTGACTCACCTCGATCCTGTCACCAACTTTGAGTCCGGCCATACGGCTGGCGGCGGTACCGTGGGCGGAAAGAACAAAACCCCCGGGCGGTATTGGCGAATTGCCGGTACTGACTGCAGTTACCTTCCCGTTGACTATTACATATTCACTGCCGAAATTGTTACAGCCTGTCGCTGGGGCATACAGACCATTATAGAGAACAAGCTCGTTTTCCCCCCGTTCTCTGTTAACAGCGTTAATGGTTACTGTCCCGCTATCCGGTAATACAATCTTCCCTTCATACTCGACCTGATCAATAATTATCCGGCCGTCAGGCATAATCCCCAGGGCGGTGCGGGGCAATGCAGGGGTGCTGACGATTTCGCCATCCATCTTCATCAAGCCGATAATCGTCCCGTCAGCCCCAAAATATGAACCATTAACAGCAGCTATCGCCCCGGCCCGTTCAGCCATTGGCAGCAGTGGCTCCAGGCCTTTGATAACACCATTGGACAATACCGGCTGGACCGCAAAACCGGCCTGCGGATCAATCTCAAGGATATGAGCCCATAACGGGCCACTGGCCTGATTGCGTAACCAGGAGGTATATGTGAGGCCTGGTGCAGGTTCTTCTACCCGCTTTTGCTCAAAATCCTTAATAATGTCGACAACCAGCCTGTTCGGATCTTTCAGGGTAAATATCTTATACGTATAGGCAGTTTTCAGATCTACAACCGCTCTGAGCTTGCCTGGCTCAGGCGCGGCCAGACGCACCCGGGCTACAGTCGGATCGTTAACGCTGTATTGGGCTACCGTTTTATTTACGACCCCCGGCATATCAATAACCAGCCGGAGCGGGTTTTCCAGTGTCAGTATTTTGTATTCCGGCAGGGCGGAGACATCAAAGACAATTCTGACTTTCTCCACAGTCTGGCTTATCCTGACTTTACTGACTGCCGGTTCAGCTGCCCAGGCAGCACTCTGAAGCAGCAGCACACCCAGGACAACCCCGACTGTAATTAGTAATCTTCTTAGCTGCAGGTGCTTGAACATGAAACCACACTCCTTATGTAACGTAAGCAGGCCGGATCCATACAGAGAGGCCAGGCTATCGAGCCTGGCCTTTAACAGAGCTTTTACTTAGCTGACGGTACAGCATATCAGCCAAGCCCATTCCCCCGGCTTGCGCCATATTTTTTGTTAACTCCGTGTCGAGCAGCGATTGTATCGTTTCTTCGCCTGATGTATCGCCCATGAGCTTAGTTTTAGGTACACTGGCCCGCATGCGCGTAAGCATCATATTCAGGAAAACCGCTTCCATCTCCTGGCAGGCAGCCTTGAGCTTAGTGTCTTCATTGCTCTTGGCGGCAGCCGCCGGCGTTGCTCCTGCCTGGCCGGAGGTCTGAACCGCTTTCTCCAGCCTGGCAGCAAAAGCCGCGCCCTGGTCAGGCACAACTGCCCCGCCGCCGGTGGGAATTGTATTAGGCTGTATGAGATTGTTAGGATTTATTTTCAACATTTCCTCACTCCTTATTCCTTCACCCCTATCAGTACAGGCCCGCAGCTGGCTAGAAATGTCCAGCTGCGAGGCGCGACGAGGACGTAACCGCAGTCGTACAGGGAAGAACGACGGAGGGAACGCCCGCAGGAGTAACGATACCGTCGCCTACGAGACTACTAAACGAAGACCGGTTGGCAGTAGACTCATGGTAACAGCATCGCATAGATGGGCGTTTCTAGCCAGTTGCGGCTACATGACCTGCAGTTCGGCGTGCAGGGCCCCTGCCGCTTTTATGGCCTGCAGGATGGAAATAATATCGCGGGGTGTTGCTCCTACGGCATTGAGAGCGGCAACTACGTCACCGACATTGGCTGAAGCCGGCAGCACAATAAGTCCTGCTGGTTCTTCCTTGGCCTCAATGGTGGTATCGGTGGTCACAACGGTGTTGCCGTCAGAGAAGGACGGCGGCTGGGAAACTGCTGTCGATTTGCCAATCTTGACGGTGAGACCGCCCTGAGCAACAGCGACCTGGTCAATCGTCACATTGCTGCCAATTACAACCGTACCGGTCCGTTCATTGATAACGACCTTAGCAACATTATCGGGCATAACGGCCAGTTCTTCCAGGGCCGCAACAAAACCGACAACGTCCTGATTATAATAATGCGGAATATTAATTACTACCGTGCCCGGGTCTTTGGCCACAGTAACCGGTCCAAAACGCTGATCAATGGCCGCGCTAATCCGGTTGGCAGTCGTAAAGTCCGGCTGGTTAAGCGCCAGCGTAATCTGGCCCTTTTCTTTATCTGTAAATGGCATCGGTACTTCCCGTTCTACTAATGCCCCGGACGGGATATTACCAACGGTCGGAAAGTTTTTCTGCTGACTGGAGCCACCGGAGCCAAAAGCAAAGCCACCTGTAGACACCGGTCCCTGACCGACTGCATATACCTGACCATTAGCACCTCGCAGCGGGGTTTGCAAAAGTACTCCCCCCTGCAGGCTTTTCGCATCGCTCATCGAAGATACGGTGATATCAATGGCGTCACCTGGTTTGGCAAAGGGCGGCAGTGTGGCTGTAATCATAACAGCAGCCACATTTTTGGGCTTAATCGCCGATGAATTGATGACAACCCCGAAAGATTTCAGCATATTAGCAATCGATTGCAGGGTAAAAACACTTTTGTTAGAATCGCCGGTACCATTCAGGCCCACTACCAGTCCATAACCACTTAACTGATTGTTGCGCATGCCCTGCACCTTAGACACGTCCTTAATCCGGGCACTGACCTGGGTTGGGGCAGCCAGGGCCGGAACCGTTATGCATACAGCCAGTACAGCGGTCAGGAAGATTGCTGTTAATTTGCGCATATGTCCTCCCTTAGTATTATCATTATCCTTAAAATATAAAGTTGAAGATTTGAGTCAGAATTCCTTGTTTTTGTTTGCTTGCCAGCGGGCCTTTACCTTCAATTTTAAGCTGTGCATCAGCCACATTACTGGACAGCACGGTATTGTCGGGAGTAACATCTTCCGGTCTGATAAGTCCGGTGATGGTAATTTTCTGTTCATCACTCAACTGTTTTATCGTTTGCGTTCCGGAGATAACCATAAGCCCATTCGGCTTGATCTCGGTTACCTTAACCGTAATCCGCCCCGTTACTCTGTTATTGTTGGCTACCGACCCCGAGGACTTAAAACTGTCAGAGGCACTACCGCTGACCGGCTCAATAAAGGTCAGCAGCCCGACGCCGGCATCCAGCTTGGTACTGGCAGATTTTGAATTGGATGTATTGCCTGTACGGCTGGCGCTGGAAGACTCACTGATAACAATGGTAATAATATCACCAACAGCATGCGCCCGGTGGTCACTAAACAGACTGGCTGCCGGCGCAGAGTCCACCCACAGGGAATCGGCCTGTACTGGCGGGACAGGCTGAGTTATAACAAGGAGCAACAACAAAAAACCAATAAGCTTCCCCATCCTAATCCACCTACTTTCGCTATATCTGGGCCAGGACAGTTGTTTCATCAAGAATCCTGGCGGTAATTACTTTCTGGGAATTCGTGTTTTTCACCCGGATGGACTGGCCCACACTGCCGCTTTGCAGGGCAACTCCCGGCGTACTCACCTCAATGCCGCCGGTGAGAGCAACAATCCGGACAGTTTTACCACGCTCGATCAGCAGCGGCTTTTCCACTACACTCTCGCTGATTGCCATTCCTGGCGACAATTGGCGCTTCACAACCAAACCCAATATTTTATTAGGTTCGGTAAAATATCCCGGCGGCATACGTCCGATATCGCGGCGTTCAAAAATTATGTTGTCATCTGAAATAAGGTCACGCGGAGCAATCGCCCGGCTGGCAACGGCCACCTGTTCATACTTTTTTACATCAAACCGTACTCGAACCGAAGTATAAGGCTGCCCGTCCAGACCAAGGCTGATATGTACCGTTGTCGGCGCATTATATTTTAACCCATAAGGAAGGTCAATACTAAAGCTCACATCGCCTGGCGGCACCATAAGATCCTGCAGCTGCCCCACCGGCCGAAACTCCACATCACTGCCGTCAAGGTGGGTCTGCAAATATTGGGTGGCCAGACCGGCAAGCCGCTCACCGGTAACGAGCTGAGACCGGGCAGTTACTTTAAACTGCGGCGGCACCTGCCAATTAAGGCCGGTCAGATCACCACCGGCGGTATGTAACCGGATCGTTAACAGCTCGGCGGAAAATATAATACTCTGCCCCGGCGCTGGTGTCCGCCCCAACCGGATTTGCTGCAGGCCGGCAATCCGGCCGGTATCATCACCGTTTAGGCTGGCAATATCACCAAGGGTAAAAAACTGGCCTGTAACCTGTGATTCAGCGGCAACCGTAATCGTCAGCCCCGCTGCCCTGGCGTTGCTGCCGTTAAATAATATACCGGCAACACATAGGATAACCATGGTAAGCCGGTATAGTTTATTTTTCATTGATTATTCCTACCGTTTGAGACTGGCTGCCTGGCCCAGCATCTCATCAGCCGTCTGAATGGCCTTAGAGTTCACTTCATAAGCCCGCTGGGCAACAATCATATTCACCATTTCCTCGACGACCTGGACATTAGACATCTCCAGATACTGCTGTGCCAGCGTACCGGCTCCGTCAACGCCGGGATTGCCAACTACCGGCACCCCTGAAGCCTCAGTCTCCTTAAGCAGATTGCGGCCCAGA
Organism: Bacillota bacterium; assembly: GCA_023388195.1. Classification (GTDB taxonomy): domain Bacteria; phylum Bacillota; class Negativicutes; order Sporomusales; family Sporomusaceae; genus Sporomusa. Next base: position 39,470 of record JAEWGR010000102.1, on the reverse strand, counting down.
CTTTCCAGGCCCGCCGGATTAACAAACCGGGCAATGGTAATCTGTCCAATCTCCTCCGTGCCGGCAGGGGTTGTTGCACTTACAAGGCCGTCAGCAGAAATAGTCAGGCTTGTTGCATCATCAGGCACTGTGATTTGCGGTTCCAGCGGATACCCCTCGGCTGTTACTATCCGCCCCTGGGCATCCTTCTTGAAGGATCCGTCCCGGGTATAGGCCAGGGTCCCGTCGGGCATCGTGATCTGAAAGAAACCGTCCTTTTCAATCGCTATATCATAGTCACTGCCAGTATTTTGAAAATTGCCCTGTACGTATAACTTCTGGGTAGCCACCTGACGTACCCCATGGCCGACCTGAATACCGGTCGGCAGTTGGGTATCAGGGCCTGTAGCTGCACCTGCCTGACGGATTGTCTGATACATAAGATCCTGAAACTCGGCCCGGCCTTTCTTGAAACCGGTAGTATTTACGTTAGCCAGGTTATTGGAAATAGTATCAAGATTGGCTTGCTGGGCAACCATCCCCGTGCCGGCAGTCCATAATGCTCGAAGCATAGTAATGACCTCCATCGTAATTTTATTGCAAACCTGCCGCGTCAGTCGGTCAGCGGCCAAAGGGCTCCCGCTAAGTCCAGCCCTACGCAGTTATTTTGATTGTGCCAAGTATTAGACTTTACCCACTTCATTGACAGCCTTGTCCAGCAGTTGGTCATGAGCCTGTACGGTTTTGGCGTTGACTTCATAAGCCCGGTAACCGGTAATCAGGTTAACCATTTCCGCCACAATATTGACATTGGACTGTTCTAAAAATCCTTGCATGATCTTGCCTGTCGCCGGTTGCTCATTTTCATCGGTACGGTAGAGACTATTGCCTTCTTTGATAACCTGACGGTCATCAGCAAACTCAACCAGTCTGAGTTGGCCGGCCTCAACACCGCCTACGCTAACCCGGCCTGTTTCCTCAACAGAAATCTGTCCGTCAGGGATGGCAATGGCACCATTTTGTCCCAATACCCGGAACCCTTCACTGGTCACCAGCTCACCCTGCCCGCTGCGGGTAAAAGCCCCATTTCTAGTATAACGGACACCGGCTGGTGTTTCAACAGCAAAAAAACCCTTGCCATCAACGGCAAAGTCCAGCGAATTACCTGTTGGGCGGATACTGCCGCCGGTTTGGATTGTCGCAATCTCGTCAATAACAGTCCCTACACCCAGGCTGCCAATTGTTGGCACTTCCGGTCCGTCATTAATGCGTTGGATCAACAGACTGGCAAAATCCTTGGATATAGCAACATCCTTTTTATAACCGGTTGTATTACCATTAGCCAGATTGTTGGCGATGGTATCTGTTCTGGTTGTTTCAGCCACCATCCCGGAAGCCGCAGTATAAATCCCTCGAATCAACGGGCTTCACTCCTTAAATAATCTATCGTAATAATGTTATCGTAATGATTGCGGGTTTTCTTAAGACAAAATTGCCATACAATTGTAACGTATGGCAATCTTTATCTGTTTAACTTTGCTGTTAGCCGGCCAATGTGCCTTTTTTGAGTGTTGTCAGTGTGTCCTGCAGACTTTCCAGTGAATCAAGGGCTTTGCCGGTGCCCAAGGCAACACAGGATAAGGGGTCTTCAGCCAGATAGGTAGGAATCCCGGTCTCCTGGTTGATTAACTTATCCAAACCGTGAATCAGCGAGCCGCCGCCGGTCATGACTATACCGCGGTCAACAATGTCTGCCGCCAGTTCAGGGGGTGTTTTCTCCAGAACGGATTTGACGCATTCGACAATCAGCGCCACTGGTTCCGCTAAGGCTTCCCGCGTTTCCGCCGAGCTCATGCGAATGGTTTTCGGCAGTCCTGATACGAGATCCCGGCCCCGGATTTCCATACTTTCATTACGTCCGTCAGGGTAGGCAGTGGCAATGGCTACTTTAATCTCTTCTGCCGTGCGTTCACCGATCAGAATATTGTATTCTTTTTTGACATGGCGAATCAGCGCTTCATCAAATTTATCGCCACCAATCCGCAACGATTCACTGACAACAATACCGCCAAGACTAAGTACGGCAACATCGGTTGTGCCGCCACCGATATCCACAACCATTGCCCCACACGGTTCCGCAATCTCCAGGCCAGCCCCAAGAGCAGCCGCCAGCGGTTCCTCAATCAGATAGGTCTTGCGGGCTCCGGCCTGCATAGCCGCTTCCAGCACCGCCCGTTTCTCCACGGTTGTTACACCGGAGGGAATACACACCATAATCCGGGGTTTAAAAAAGAAGTTTTTGCCAGCCACTTTTTGAATAAAATGCCTAAGCATGCTTTCGGTAGTGTCATAATCGGCAATGACCCCTTCGCGCAAAGGCCTGATAGCAATAATGTTGCCGGGAGTCCGCCCCAGCATCCGCCGCGCCTCTTCGCCAATAGCCAAAATCCGGTTGCTGTCGCGGTCAATAGCAACCACCGATGGCTCCCTCAATACAATGCCCTTACCTTTTATGTATACTAAAACGTTGGCAGTGCCCAAATCGACGCCAATATCCATGGTTCCAAACATGTGAAATCCTTAGCCCCTTTCAAGTCATCTGATTATCCCCCGGCAATTCAATTCCTTCGCAGGAAAACAGAGGGACAAGTAAGATAAATACAAGTGTGTTAGATATTCTACAAATATTATTTAATTCCTCTATTTTTCGCTATATCGCGAATAGTTCCTCCTATCTTTATTGCTAATTATTCTACCTATGCCTATTCCGTCCTCAGGCGCCTGGCGGCTATGCAGCCCTGAAGGTCATCCTATACCACTGGGCCTGCTTGCCTTTTATTTACCCTGACACCACATAATTATCAATGGTTTTGCCAGGCACAAGAAAAACCAGAGGGTCTGCCCTTTGCTTGCGCAAAATAAATATATAGCAAAAAAAGAGGAAAAAACGACACAAGCAGCAAATACTTTATTTGGAGATTATCTTCTTGCCTTCAATGTAAAACGACGTAAATCTCCAAACTCGGAGGTGATTCTTGTCATGAATCTCTTTGCCCGGATTCAGCTGCACAGCAACCGGCTCACATCCTCACAGAAGCGGATTGTGGAGTTTTTACAGGCTTCTGCCGGTGAAGCCCTAACGCTGCCCATTAATAAGCTGGCAGAACGCTGTCAGGTGGGAGATGCCACCATCATCCGGTTTTACCGCTTACTGGGTTATGATAATTATTCCATGTTCCGCATTGCCCTGTCCGGAGAAACGGGAAAAAAGGAAGTCCGGCCTATTTATGAAGATGTGGTCAGTCAGGATGGACTGGCTGCTATCATTCATAAGGTAATTCATTCTTCGATGCAGGGGATTGCTGATCTTGAACAGCAGCTTTCCCAGGCGGCGCTGGAAAGAATTGCCGACAAGCTGAGCCAGGCTGCTTTTATTCACGTGATCGGTCTGGGTGCGTCAGGCGTCGTTGCCCAGGATGTCATGCATAAGCTGATGCGCCTGGGCTTAAGGATTAATGCCTATACCGACTCGCATTTGATGACAATTGCGGCCACAGTTGCCCAACCGCAGGAAGTATTCTTTGCCGTCTGCCACTCCGGAGAAACGACCGATATCATCCGGACGCTGGAATTGGCCCAGGCACAGGGCTGTTATACTTGTGCCCTTACCGGTTATATGAATTCCAGTATTACCAGGCTTGCCGGCGACTACCTTCTCAGCTGCACCCGGGAAACAAAAATGCGCTCCGATGCGATGATTTCCCGGATTGTTCAGTTAGTTGTTATCGATATTCTGTATGTCCGGCTGGCACTGCAGATTGGCGAAGAGGCGACAGACCGGGTAAACCATTCGCGAATTGCTTTGAAGCAATTAAGAGGCGGCGCCGGCAGCAAAAAGTTAATTCAGAACTGATTTAGGAGGTTAGGATTTGAAAGAGCAGCGTAAAGCCATGGCGGTTATCGCCGACGATTTAACCGGAGCCAATGATACCGGGTTACAATTCACCCGTCACGGCCTGTGTACTGAGGTTTTGCTGGAAGGGGCCGGGCCTGGTCCGGCTTCGGCGGCCGCTATTGTTATCTGGGATACGAACAGCCGGGCTATTGACGGCCAGGCAGCTTACGACAAGGTACAGGCAGCAGTCCGGCAGGCCCACCAGGCAGGTTTTACACACTATTACAAAAAACTGGACTCAACATTACGGGGCAATGTGGGTATTGAAATTAAGGCTATTCTCGATATGGGGCTTCATGATTTCGCTTTTGTTATGCCTGCTTTTGTGCAGACAGGCAGGACAACCGTCGGCGGTAATCATTTGGTGCAGGGCGTGCCGGTAGAGGCAACTGAGATTGCCAGAGATCCTAAATCACCGGTTACCGAAAGCTGCCTGCCGGCGCTGCTGCAGCGCCAGTCCGGTTTACAGGTGGCTCATATCGGCATTGCCGAGCTTACTGGCGGTCCGGCAACTATCGGTGCCTTTGTGCAGCGCGCCCTTGCGGCCGGCTGCCGTATCATTTCCTGTGATGGCTGGACAGAGGAGCATTTTCACCTGGCTGCCCGGACGATGGCCGGAATTTCCAGTCAGGTCTTATGGGCCGGATCCGCCGGTTTGGCGGATTGTCTGCCGGCGGTTTTTAACTGGAATAGCGAGGTCCGGGAGCAACTGCCGTCTCTGGTCATTGCCGGCAGTGTCAGTTCAGTCACCAGGGGGCAGATTGGCGAGCTGTTAGCCGGCGGCTGTGAGCTGGTGGAAATTGAAGTGGCCAGGTATCTGCCCTGGCAAGAGCAGAATGCGCTTCCTTTAGTGGAAGCCCTTAGTGAAAGATTAGCCCGGAGTACATGCCTGGTAATCGCCACAGGCTATCAGCCGGCGGCTGTTGAACAAACGAAGGCAGCCGGAGCCAAACTGGGCTTTACCCCCGTAGAGGTCAGCGAAATTACCGCCACGATACTGGGCTGGATTGGCGCGCAGCTTGTTGACAGGCATAAGCTCGCCGGCCTTGTCCTTACCGGCGGTGATACGGCGGTGGCGGTTTGCCGGGCACTGGGCGTAACCGGCATCAGAATACTGGAGGAGGTAACCACCGCAATTCCGCTGGGCACAATGACAACAAGCGAAGGGAAAACCCTGAAGGTTATCACCAAGGCCGGAGCCTTCGGCAAACCCGGCGACTTATTGACAGCTGTGCGCAAATTACAACAATAAAACAATAAATAGAGGAAGTGATGTAGTGACAATAATGGATCAACGACCGGTATTAGCCATTACTATGGGTGATGCAGCCGGCTGCGGCCCGGAAATTATCGTGAAGGCCTTAGCCGATGACCGGGTCTATCAAATCAGTAGGCCGCTGGTATTTGGCGATCAGCAGCGGCTGCAGCAGGCCGCCGGTATCGTAAACAGCAAACTGACGATCAGGAAAGCCGACGACATTGCCGCCGGAGTGTACCGTCACGGCGTTGTTGATGTCCTGGATTTTGCCAACATCCCGGCCGGCCTGCCGTTCGGACAGGTAGACGCCCGGGCTGGGGATGCTGCATTTCGCTATGTTGAGGCGGCTGTCCAGGCCGCGCTGCGCCAGGAGGTAGCGGCAATTGTTACAGCCCCCCTGAATAAAGAGGCGCTCCATAAAGGCGGGCACCATTTCCCCGGCCATACTGAGATTCTGGCGCAATTAAGCAACACTGCTGATTATGCCATGATGCTGGCCGGTGATGCACTACGGGTTATTCATGTTACTACCCATGTTTCAATGCGGCAGGCGGCTGAGCTAATTACCAAAGAACGGGTGCTGCGCATCATTAAACTGGCTGACCGGACACTCCGGCTGCTGGGTCTGGAGCAGCCGCGCATCGCTGTCGCCGGCTTTAATGCCCATGCCGGTGAAAACGGCCTGTTTGGCCGGGAAGACATTGACGAAATTGCCCCGGCTGTTGAGGACGCCTGCCGGGAGGGGATTGCCGCCACCGGCCCCGTTCCGCCGGATACCGTTTTTTTCCGGGCTGTAAGCCGCAAGGAATTTGATATTGTTGTGGTCATGTACCATGATCAGGGACATATCCCGATTAAACTTTTAGGGTTTGATAATGGCATTAATGTGACTGTCGGCTTACCATTTCTGCGTACCTCGGTGGATCATGGAACCGCTTTTGACATTGCCGGTACCGGTGTTGCCGACAGCAGCAGCATGTACGCGGCGATCGAATTTGCCGGCCGGCTGGCAAACGGAGTCCGTAATTCAAATAAAAGCTAAGGAGCAAGTGTTATGAAAATTAAACAATCTATTGAAAAAGTCCCTGGCGGCATGATGATAATTCCTTTATTTTTCGGGGCGGTGCTTAACACCCTGCTGCCGGAATTCGGCAAGACCTTTGGTTCTTTTACCGGTGCCCTAATGACAGGCGCCATACCTATCCTGGCTGTTTTTTATGTGTGTATGGGTTCGACTATCGACTTGAAGTCCACCCCTTATATCTTGCGCAAGGGGGGAGTTTTGCTGGGGGCTAAAATCCTGACAGGCGCTATATTGGCCATAATTGCGTCAAAACTAATGCCGGCAGGCTATGTTGACGCCGGCTTCTTTGCCGGCTTGTCGGTCCTGGCGATTGTAGCTGCCATTAATGATACCAATGGCGGATTATATATGGCGCTGATGGGACAGTTTGGCAAAAAAGAGGATGTCGGCGCCTATTCGGTAATGAGTCTGGAATCGGGCCCCTTCTTTACCATGGCGACCCTCGGGATTGCCGGTTTGGCTGCTTTCCCCTGGCAAACCTTTGTCGGTGCCATTTTGCCCTTGTTAATCGGCATGGTGTTAGGCAACCTTGACCGGGATATGCGCGACTATCTGAGCCGGGCCGTCCCTGTACTAATTCCCTTCTTTGCTTTTGCCCTGGGCTGCGGCTTAAATCTTGGCAATATCGTCAAGGGCGGTATGCTTGGCATTCTGATGGGGGTTGCCGTAGTGGCCATCAGCGGCACAATTTTGTTGCTGGCCGACAAACTGACCGGCGGCAACGGCATTGCCGGCCTCTCTGCTGCTTCCACAGCCGGCAACGCCGCCGCCGTACCGGCCGCCATCGCCGCTGTCGATACTTCGTATGCGGCGGTTGCGCCAACAGCAACCGTGCTGGTGGCAACCTGCGTAATCGTTACGGCTGTGCTGGTACCTGTCGTAACTGCCTGGTGGGCAAAACGAATTGGCGTAGGCGGAAATCCGGCAGCTTAGCCCCGGAATATTACGCGTAAATACAGCCCCGCACTTTTTAATATTCCAACAGCTGCAAACAAAAAACCGCTGGCTGCCTCTAGGCAAACAGCGGTTTTTTGGTATGTAAGTCGTCCAAACCGCTTTGGCAAGCGGCGAAAGCACAGAGACGTTCATTTTGCTTCTTGCGGGTATAATCAAGCTGCCCTTTTTTTTACTGGCTCCAGCCAGCTTCATCTTGTTTGCTCTAATCGCTATTCTTCCTCCTTTTCCTCTTTGTATTTCTTTCTGGTAGCCTCACCGCCGCGGATATGCCGTTCTGCCTTATTCAGTTCAAGAATATTTTTGACCTTGGCAGCAAGCCTCTTATTCACCTCAGGCAGGCGTTCAATCATATCTTTGTGAACCGTGCTTTTACTTACCCCAAAGACAGTGGCAGTCTGACGTACTGTATGCTTTGTTTCCATGATGTGATTGCATATATCCAACACCCTTTTGCGAATATACTCTTTCATCCGGCCTCTTCCCCCTCGCGCCCGTCCTTTTAACCCTTTGCTAACATGTATATGCGAAGGAAAAGAAAAAATGACCTTACTCAAAGGTCATTAATTTCCGGAAAGTTAATTTAATTAGCGATATTCGGAAACAGCTCCCGGGGATGGATGCGGCTGCCGTCATGGTCCTGGACAGCCAAATGCAGATGTGGTTCCGGTTCAGCAGTACTTATTCCCATCGAACCAATCGGGCTACCTGTTCTTATCATTGTATTTTTGTTTACAGCCACACTGGCCAAAGCCCCATAATACACCGTATACTTACCGCTGCGTACTGCGACTGTCAAACCGTATTGCTTATCAGTAAATACTTCCACAACCTCTCCGCTTAAGAGGGCCGGTACGATCTGGCCTTCACCACCGCTGATGTCCAGACCGTTGTGATAACGCCAGTCCTGATACAGTGGATGGAGCTGCCAGCCGAAGTCCCGGATTATGGCTCCACGCCATAGTTCGTGAATGTTCTCATTACCAACCGCCATATCCTGCTGACCGGCCGCAGCGGCAGGTAATTCAGCTGCAGGCGGCAGGGGGGCGGCAGGCAATTGGCTAATAGAGACAGCTGGCACGGGTTGGGATATTGGCAGGGTTTCAGCAGGCTCTGACACCGGTGCAGTTTTAGTTACCGGCGGCGCAGGCACAGGTTCCAGGGTACTGGCAACCGCAAAAACCAGCAATGCGGCTATGGCCAGTAACCCCCCGGCTGTTAAAATCTGTCCTATGTGACCGGACCGTGCCAGTTTGGTAAATATTCTTCCGGACATATCATCACCTCATGGATATTATGCCCAGTTTATGAATAAATCATCCAAGGCAGCCAAGGTACCAGTACCTTAGCTGCCCTAAAACGGCAGACTAATCGCGAGGCTTTTTTTCACAAATCAAGGCGGCCCCGGAAAGCACACCGGACGTATGCCGGCTGACGACAACGATGGGTTGTGGAACCCGTTGGCAATATTCGCCGAATTCAGGCTAATAAGGACTAGGAGCCAAATATATTCTTGATCGCCGTACCTGTGTAGTAGTGGGTTAATATCTGCCGGTAATCCCGGTTTTCCTTAGCCTGCCCGTTGGCCCCGTATTGACACAAACCGACACCATGGCCATAGCCGAAAGTCTTAAATATTAGCTTATCACCGGCAGCAGCAACACTAAAATTTGTCGACCTCAACTCCAGCTTTTGCCTTACCTCCAGGCCTGACAATGTTTTTGTCCCTATCCGCACCTTGTTTACTCTCCCGGAGCCGGTATAGTCGATAATGCCGGCAATATTGGCGCCGCCGCCACTCTGAGCGGCGGCCAGTATTCCGGCATCCGCCCCTAACCGTGCTTCCAGCTCGGCCAGGGTTATTTCCTTGGTATCCTGATACCGGGGCGATTTTTGATCCCAGGTGCAGGCTACACTTTGCAGGTAGGGATAATCAAAACCCCATACTTCCTGGGCACTAGCTGTCTTTTCGCCACTGGTAGAATGAAATACGGCATTAATGGGTTCCCCTTTATAGGTTATAATGAGACCCCGTGTTTCGTTAGCGGCCCGGCTGACTTTGCTCCAGTATTTGGCATAGTTCTGTCCCCATTTATTCCTTAATACGGTTTCATTATGCCAGGCCTGGCTGTCATTATGATCTGTCGTCACATCCGCGCCGGGATACTCACTGGAACCGGTACCGCCGAATAAGGCCATATGCTTTACCGCATAAGTACGTGCTGCCACCGCCTGGGCCTTGAGGGCCTCAAGCTCAAATTCTGCCGGCATTTCCGCCGCAACCACCCCTTTTACATAATCTTCAAGATTCATGGCTACTATCTGCTTAATATCATGTACATAGACTTTAATCGTAATATCCTCGCCCCTGTAAGCAATCGGATTGCCGGCTACTGCCGGTTGCCGGCTCCAGTCGCTGACCCCTTGGACTATGAACGCCGGAATTGCTATAACAGTCACGATTACCAGTAAAATAGTATATACTGCCACATAACGCACCGCGCTCACCTCTACTCAGCGTTATCCACATTATTAATTCATAATATGCAAACAAGCCAAGCGGTATGAGTGGAAAAATCACAGAGCGGGTTGCCCCTGCTGGTGCAAACCCGCTCTGTAATGATAAGCAGTGCTTAGTATAATTATTAGTTCGGCTAACCTACACGTTCAATATTGGCACCAATACCGCGAAATTTTTCCACAAGCCGGTCATAACCCCTGTCAATGTGATGAATATAGCCAATCTCAGTTTGTCCTTCAGCAACAAGGCCTGCCAGCACCAGCGCTGCTCCAGCCCTGAGATCGGTGGCCTTAACAGGGCAGCCGGTCAGTTTGGTAACCCCTTCAACAACAGCGCTGCGCCCATCAATCTTAATGGATGCGCCCATGCGCTTAAGCTCATCAACATGCATAAACCGATTTTCAAATACCGTTTCTGTGACAATACTTGTCCCCTGGGCAACCGTCATCAAGGCCATAAACTGGGCCTGCATGTCGGTGGGAAAGCCGGGATAGGGTAATGTTTTGATATCGACGGCCCGAATGCTGCCTGTGGCACAAACCCGGACACCGTTTACATCCTCTTCAATAAGCACGCCGGCTTCTTTCAGTTTGGCAATAACCGGTTTCAGGTGTTCAGTCAGCGCGTTTTCCACATATACGTCCCCACCGGTCATAGCCGCAGCGACCATATACGTTCCGGCTTCAATCCGGTCAGGTATCACGGTATGGCAGGCCCCTCGCAGCTCGCTGACCCCTTCAATCCTGATCATTTTGGTGCCGGCCCCGCGAATGTTGGCCCCCATGTGATTGAGAATATTGGCAAGATCAACAATCTCCGGCTCTTCCGCCGGGTTCTCAATGATAGTCTGCCCTTTGGCCATACTGGCAGCCATCATAATATTCTCAGTCGCGCCAACACTGGGGAAGTCCAGGTAAATCCTGGCCCCTTTTAGGCCCTGCGGTGCCCTGGCCTCAATAAAGCCATGACCCATGACAATTTCTGCCCCTAATGCCTCAAACCCTTTCAAATGCAGGTCTATTGGCCTGGTGCCGATTGCACAGCCGCCTGGCAGGGAGATCTTAGCACAGCCTTCCCGGGCCAGTAAAGGGCCCATAACCAGAAAGGATGCCCGCATTTTCCTTACCAGCTCGTAAGGAGCTTCACAGGCGATAATATTGGAGCTGTCAACATATAGTGTTCCTGGTTCAATTTTTACCGTCGCGCCTAAATGCTCAAGCACCTCGGCAATCGTACGGACGTCTTCCAGGTCTGGTATCTCTTCCAGGGTGCTAGGCGTCGTCCCCAGCAGCGTTGCCGCAATCACCGGCAGTACAGCGTTTTTTGCACCGCTGACTTTTACCGTACCGGACAGGCGATTGCCCCCGCGAACAATTAGTTTTTCCACAAAAGTTTCCTCCCACAACAGCGGTTACCTTACATGTATAAAGACCGGTTCAACATATTTCATGCCAAGCAGTCTATAGTTTTCCTATAATAGTTTATCATTACCCTAATCGCTAAGCAATAGCCAGAGGCTTATAATAAAGTAAAATAAAGCCGTTATAATCATTTTTGCCAGGATTTAGGTACGTTATTCAATGTAAATTATGGTGTGTTAAGAAAAGACCTGGTTTGTGTCAAGTCCCTCAGGACGCCGGCAGAAGCCTTAGTCGTTCTTATGACCACAAAACTTATTATAGATTCTGGTAGACTAAAAAAGAAATGAGACTACTCTGCAGAGCATTCTCATTTCTTTTATGTTTAGCTATTTTCTTTCAGCCACGCGCAGACGCATCGTTGCCCGCTTAAGAGCAATTTCAGCACGATGCACGTCGATATCCGCACTTGTTCTTAACCGCGCTTCCGCCCGCTCTTTAGCCGCTTCCGCCCGTTTCACATCAATTTCTTCCGGTAATTCGGCGCAGCTCGCCAATACTGTTACCTTCTGAGGGCGAACTTCAATAAAGCCGCCACACAGGGCCAACTGGTTCTCGCCTTCGTCCTTCATGATCCGGAGTGGCCAGACATCAAGACCGGCAATCAGCGGGGCGTGCCCTGGCAAAATACCCAGGTCGCCGTCAGTCGCTCTGGCAATTACCATATTGACATCTTCGGAGTAGACCATCCTGTCAGGAGTAACAATATCCAGCCGAATCTTATTGGCCATCTATTATTCCCCCTTCATTTTTTGAGCCTTTTCCACTGCCTCGTCAATAGTACCTACCATGTAGAACGCTGTTTCCGGCAATTCGTCATGTTTGCCGCTTAAGATTTCCTTAAAGCCGCGGATTGTTTCTTTGAGGGATACATACTTGCCGGGAGTACCGGTAAATGCCTCGGCCACAAAGAACGGCTGGCTCAGGAATCTCTGAATTTTTCTGGCCCGGGCAACAGTCTGCCTGTCTTCATCAGACAGCTCTTCCATACCCAGAATGGCTATGATATCCTGCAGCTCTTTATAGCGCTGCAACACTTCCTGGACACCGCGGGCTACCTGATAATGATCTTCCCCTAATACATGGGGGTCCATAATCCGGGAGGTGGAGTCCAGTGGGTCAACGGCCGGGTAAATACCAAGCTCCGAGATTTGACGCGACAATACGGTGGTGGCGTCAAGGTGGGCAAAGGTTGCTGCCGGAGCAGGGTCTGTCAGGTCATCGGCCGGCACATATACGGCCTGTACCGACGTAATTGAACCTTTTTTCGTTGAGGTAATCCGCTCCTGCAGGGCCCCTACGTCAGTACTCAGGGTCGGCTGATAGCCAACTGCTGACGGCATCCGGCCCAGGAGGGCCGAAACTTCGGAACCGGCCTGGATAAAGCGGAAGATGTTGTCAACGAACAGCAATACGTCCTGGCCGCCGACATCACGGAAGTACTCGGCCATTGTCAGACCTGTGAGGCCCACGCGCATCCGCGCTCCCGGCGGTTCGTTCATCTGACCGTATACCAGTGCGGTCTTATCAATAACACCGGATTCAATCATTTCGTTCCATAAATCATTGCCTTCACGGGTACGTTCGCCTACACCGGCAAATACCGAGTAGCCGCCATGCTCGGTGGCAATATTACGGATCAGTTCCATAATCAGTACCGTTTTGCCTACACCGGCACCGCCAAACAACCCGATCTTGCCGCCTAGGGCATACGGGGCAATCAGGTCAACAACCTTGATGCCTGTTTCCAGGATCTGGGTCGAGGTTTCCTGATCTTCAAACTTTGGTGCCGGCCGGTGGATCGGCCAATGATCATCAGCCGTAACCGGCTCAGGATTTTTATCAACAGTTTCGCCAAGTACGTTAAATACGCGGCCTAGAGTTCCCTTACCAACCGGTATTTTAATAGGTGCCCCGGTATCTACTGCTTTCATGCCGCGGGTCAGACCGTCTGTAGAGGACATAGCAACACAACGGACAGTATTATCGCCCAGATGCTGCATGACTTCTGCTGTCAGTTTTACCTGCACATCACCAACTGTTTCGTCAATGGTAACGGCATTATATATGGCAGGCAGTTTCTCCGGGGGAAACTCAGCGTCAATAACAGGACCGATAACTTGAATAATTCTACCGATATTCACTAGGGTTTCCCCTCCTTAACTTCTTCGACCTTCTACTTAAGCGCCTCAGCACCACCGACGATCTCGGATATTTCCCGAGTAATGGTGGCCTGCCGGACCTTATTGTAGTTCAGGGTCAGTTTGGAAATAAGTTCTTGCGCATTATCAGTAGCCGACCCCATCGCCGTCATCCGGGCCCCCAGTTCGCTGGCCGCTGCTTGCAGCAACGCACCATAGATAACGGTTTCCAGGTAACGCGGCAGCAGCAGACTAAGAACTTCACTGGCCGATGGCTCAAATATGTATTCGGTCTGGGGGTTCTGCTCCCCTTCGCCGATGCCGGCTACCGGCAACAATTTGATTGTTGTTGGCTTCTGATTAATAGGCGAATAGAAATGGGTATAAGTCAGATAAATTTCGTCATACTCGCCAGCTGCAAACTTTTCAGCCATAAGCTGGGCCAGCATGACTGCATTGTGATAAGATGGTTTTTCGGAAAAACCGGTATATTCGCCGTCAATCGTATAACCACGCCGCTTAAAGTAATCGCGGGCTTTGCGGCCCACAGTCACCAGCTTGGCGTTATCTTTGCCACGTACCTGTGGTAATACCTCTTTCATCAGGTTGGACGAGTAGGCCCCGGCCAGCCCTTTGTCGGCACTTAATACCAGATAACCTGTCTGCTTAACCTCCCGTACCTCAAGCAGGGGGTGGGAGGCGTCCCGGACATTGGCGGCCACACTTGTCAGCACTTCTTTTATCTTATCAGTATAAGGCCTGCTGGCAATGGCTCGTTCCTGCGCCCGGCGCAACCGGGCGGCGGCAACCATTTTCATGGCTTTGGTTATCTGCTGGATATTCTTTACGCTTTTAATGCGTCGGCGGATATCTCTGGCGCTAGCCATACATTATCACCTCGCCGCTTCAACTTTAACAAAAGTGTCTTTAAATTCTTTCACAGCTTTTTTAATAACCGCTTCGGTGTCGGCGTCAAGAGCTTTCTTGTCTCTGATGGTTTTCGCCACTTCCGCATAGTTGCTGCGCATGAATTTCAGAAAGTCCTGTTCAAATTTAATAACGTCCTCGATCGGCACATCATCAAGATACCCGTTGATCCCGCTGTAGATGACCATAACCTGTTCTTCAACAGCCATTGGTACATATTGGGGCTGTTTCAGAATCTCCATCATCCGCTGGCCGCGGTCAAGCTGGGCCTTGGTGGACTTATCCAGGTCGGAACCGAACTGAGCAAAAGCTGCCAATTCGCGATATTGAGCCAGGTCCAGACGCAAACGGCCGGCAACCTGTTTCATGGCTTTAATCTGGGCGGAACCGCCTACGCGGGAAACGGACAGACCGGCATTAATGGCCGGACGAATACCTGAATAGAACAACTCACCTTCCAGGAATATCTGGCCGTCAGTAATGGAAATAACGTTAGTCGGTATGTAGGCCGACACGTCACCGGCCAGCGTCTCAATGACCGGCAGCGCGGTAATCGAACCGCCGCCAAGTTCATTGGACAGCTTCGCAGCCCGCTCCAACAAGCGGGAATGTAAGTAAAATACGTCGCCCGGATAGGCTTCGCGTCCTGGCGGACGGCGCAGCAGCAGGGACATAGCCCGGTAAGCGGTGGCGTGTTTGGACAAATCATCATATACGCACAATACGGCGCCGCCTTTGTACATAAAGTATTCACCCATGGTGACACCGGCATAAGGCGCGAGATATTGCAGCGGCGCACTGTCAGAGGCGGTGGCGGCGACAACAATCGTGTACTCCAGGGCACCGGCTTCTTCCAGGGTTTTAACAACCCGGGCCACAGTCGAGGCTTTTTGGCCGATAGCCACATAGATGCACACGACACCCTGGCCTTTTTGATTAATAATGGTATCAACAGCTATCGCTGTTTTACCGGTACCACGGTCACCGATAATCAGTTCGCGCTGACCGCGTCCAATTGGGACCATGGAGTCAATTGCTTTAATACCTGTCTGCAGAGGCTCTTTTACCGACTGTCTGTCAGCAATGCCTGGTGCGCGGTATTCAACCGGACGAAACTCAGTAGTCTGTATCGGACCTTTGCCGTCAATCGGCTGACCAATAGCGTTCACAACCCGGCCAACCATGGCTTCCCCTACCGGCACCTGCATGATGCGTCCGGTCCGGCGAACAGTGTCGCCTTCCTTGATCGCAATCTCGCCGCCCAGGAGTACGGCACCCACATTATCTTCTTCCAGGTTTAAGACCATGCCAAATACTTCATGCGGAAATTCTAATAATTCGCCGGCCATAGCCTTTTCCAAGCCATGGATCCGGGCGATACCATCGCCTACTTCAATAACGGTACCGACATCATCAACATTGAGGTCTACCTGATAATGCTCAATTTGTTGTTTGATAATCGCCGTTATTTCTTCTGGCCTCATTTTCATAAGTTAAGATCTCACCCCAATCATAAAGTCTCCCGCAACTCCGCGGCTACACGGCAGTGACTTGATTTGCCAAAAGTGCCGTTTTAAGCGCTTTAAGCTGACGGGCTACGCTGCCGTCAATCAGTTTGTCACCGATTTTAACAACTACACCGCCGAGCAGTTCTTGATCTATTGTTGTCTTGAGCACAATATTCTTGCCGGTAACACTGCTGAGTTTGGCGGCCAGCGCTTCAAGCTGCCCGGCACTGAGCTCTTTGGCAGTGAAGACTTCGGCCTCGGCAATATTCCTGGCCTCATTGGCCAGGCGGATGTACTCACGGATAATAGCTGGCAGTGCGGGCTCACGGCGTTTATCAATCAGGAGCAGCAGGAAATTTTGCACAAAACCGTCCAAATCTCCGGCAAAAACCCGGTTGATTGTTTCCTTTTTGGCAGGAGCCGGCACCAGCGGATGATACATAAGGGTAGCCAAATCAGTGTGGCCGGCAATAGTGGCCTCTACCAGCCTGAGCTGTTTCTCCACATTGTCGAGCAATGCTCTTTCGCTGGCAATTTCATATATGGCCTGTGCATATTTGAGCGCCAACTTATTGATTAGCATGGCAGACCACCTATTTTCTTACCATCCAGGTTGGTGATAAAGTCTTCGACAATCCTGGCATTGGCAGCATCGTCCATATTCTGGGCAACAATTTTGGAAGCCGCGGCAACAGCCAGTGTCACAACCTCACCTTTAAGTTCGGCAATGGCAAGATCCCGTTCACGGGCGATCTCTTCCTGTGCGGCTTTTAACAGCCGGGCACTTTCATCGCGGGCTTCTTTCAGCATTTGTTCTTTGGTTTGTTCAGCCAGCTTGGCGGCCTTTTCAACAATAGCCTGGGCCTGGGTACGAGCTTCGGCCAGTTGAGCAAGATATTCCTGTCTGAGTTTCTCAGCAGCTTGCTTCTCCTGTTCAGCTGTTTCCAGACTGTCAGCAATTTTGGCCTGCCGGTCAGCCAGCGCCTGCATCAGCGGTTTGTATGCCACTTTAGTTAAGATAGCAACAAGTATAAGAAAATTTATAATTTGCGCTATAAGCGTCGCATTCAAGTCAACCAATTGAGGGCCCCTCCTCTTTCCGGCGTATAAGGGGAGCGCTGGCAGAGTGCTTCTGCCAGTCGCCCGATAACGCTTTGATTACTTAATAAACGGATTGGCAAATACCAGTACGATGGCAATAACCGCAGCAATAATAGGAATAGACTCGATCAAACCTACTGAAATCAGCATGTTTACAAGAATACTTCCTTTTGCTTCCGGTTGTCTTGCCATACCCTCAATTGCCTTAGCGGTAACCGCACCGTCACCGATACCGGCACCAATGGCGGCAAGGCCGATAGCCAAACCTGCTCCAATAGCAGAGGCTGCAATAATAATAGCTTGTTCCACAAAAAACTCCTCCTTTTTTCTTTTGTGCAATATTGAGCATTCACGCTAACAAATAATTAGTGATGCCCGTCTTGCAATGAATTTGACAGATACGACATGGACAGCATGGTAAAAATGAACGCCTGTACAACGCCAACAAAGACGCTGAAGGCCAGCCATGCTGTAGGTACAACATATGGCACCAGCATGCCCAGAATAATGAGCAGGATCTCACCGGCCAGAATGTTGCCAAACAGACGGAAGGATAAAGTAATTGGTTTGGCCAGTTCTTCAATTATGTTGATAATTACAAAGGGGATATAGGGTTCAAAAAAATGTTTGAAATATCTTCCCGGACCCCGGTTCATAATACCAAGAATATGTACAAGGATAACAACCATCAATGCTAGACCCAGTGTTGTGTTAATATCATTGGTTGGCGAGGTAAATCCAGGTACCAGCCCCAGTTCATTGCCAATAACCAAAAATAAGAACAGGGTAATGATCAGTGGCGCCAGTTTTCTTCCTTTTGGCCCCATGGTGTTGTCAATCTGATCCAGCAGGGCAGTAACAACCATTTCCAGGAAATTTTGCCAGCCCCGGGGAACAACATCCAGCCGGCGGGTGGCAATTACTGCCAGGAGTATGACAATGCCCATGACCAGCCATGTCATGTATAAGGTGTCGAGATTAAAGGTTAACCCGGCAAAATGCCCGAGCTTATGTCCGCCAATCTCATGGCCTCCTCCACCATGTCCCATACTTTCGCTTTCACTCCTTTCCTGATTTAGAATTGGACTTGTTAAAATTTTCTAAAAGTCCGGTAATCACGGTAATTACGGCATTAACCATTAATACTATATGAAGTGAGAATAAACCCACTACTGCCGCCCAAAAATCAATACCCGGCACATATATTGACAAAACAAGTATCGAAATGGCAAAACTGAACCGGATAAGCCAGCCGGCCCGCATGGAGGCGACAGCCTTTTCCGGTGACAGTTCAATACTTTTCTTTACCCGGCGGCACATCAGGAGAAAGTAGATTACACTTCCTGACCAGCCTGTCAATAAGCCAGGTATAATAAATATTTTGTCGGAAATAAAAGCACTAAGGGTTATGAAAAGAACCCAGGCACACAAGTGAGCCAGTGTTCGCTGCATTTGAACAGCGAAGTCATCAGCAAAACCGGTTTTAAGCACTTTTCCTCCAAACGTTTTAGGAAACCCGGCTTACGCCAAGTCCTTGACAGTATTATTTAACAATCCGTTTATAGGTACCCCAGAGGCCGGCAATCATGCCCAATAAAATGCCTCCTACCGTAAACCAGGGAGATACCTCCCAAAAGCGGTCAGCCAAGCGGCCCAAAAATAGGCCAACAGCCACAGATGCCGCCATATTAAGCCCGATAGATCCTGCTAAACCAAAGGCCGACCATAGCCCGTCATTTTTGCCAGGCATCTTCTCACCTCATAATATCAGGTATCTGAGCTAGTATAACCAGTCCGGCCCAGCACTATTGCGGCATAAATGCCAAAAATAGGCTGATATCCGATATGGTTGATTCTCTATTGACGGGCATAATTCCTGCATAGGCATACAAAAAATAATAAAAATTACACATTTTTACCTAAAAGTAAACTCATCGGGGCGACTGGTCACTATTCCATATTTGTGGAGAATGGCAGTGACAATTCTCCGGGCAGCCTGTCCATCGCCATAGGGGTTAACGGCATTGGCCATTTTATGATACTCACAGTCATCTATAAGTAAACGCCGGGTTTCTGCATAAACACGGTCCCGGTCAGTGCCAATCAGTTTAACAGTGCCTGCGGTCACCGCCTCAGGGCGTTCAGTGGTATCCCGCAAAACCAGTACAGGCTTGCCCAGAGCCGGTGCTTCTTCCTGAATGCCGCCTGAATCGGTAAGCACCAGATAAGATCTGGCAATCAAATTCGCGAAAGGTTCGTAGTCAAGCGGATCAATCAGGTGTACCCGGTCCAGTTTGCCCAGCTCTTCCTCGACTACCTGACGGACAAGCGGGTTTTTATGTACAGGGAAAACAATCTCCACATCCGCGTGGTCGACAACAATATCTTTCAGGGCCTGGTACACATGGCGCATTGGCTCACCAAGATTTTCCCGGCGATGGGTTGTGACCAGAATGACCTTGCGGTTAGCATAGTCAATCTGTCTGAGCAGCTGACTGGTAAACACATAGCCTTCATCCACAGTGGCCATCAGGGCATCAATGACCGTGTTGCCGGTAACAAGCACAGACTCGGAATTAACATTTTCCTGCAGCAGATTTTGCCTGGCCGTCGTCGTCGGCGCAAAATGAATGTCAGCCAAAGAGCCTGTCAGCTTACGGTTCATTTCTTCAGGGAAGGGTGACTGCTTATTGCCTGTTCGCAGCCCGGCCTCAACATGGCCGACCGTGGTCTGGTGATAAAAAGCCGCCAGAGCCCCGGCAAAGGTAGTGGTAGTATCACCGTGAACCAGGACAATATCCGGTTTTTCCGTAACCAGCACCTGATTCAGGCCGGACATGGCCCGGCAGGTAATATCAAACAGGGTCTGGCCCTTGCACATAATATCCAGATCATAATCAGGGGTAATATGAAACAGCTGCAGTACCTGGTCAAGCATCTCCCGGTGCTGCGCGGTCACAGCCACCACCGGGGTTATAACCTCGGGGTATTTGGCTAGCTCCAGCACAACAGGCGCCATTTTTATCGCCTCGGGGCGGGTACCAAAAACAGTCATCACTTTAATGGGGGGCATACATATTCTCCTCTCGCTCGGTAGAAAGTGGAAAAATTCACTTTCGTCTTATGATAACATAGGGCGGGCAAAAATTGCCCGCCCTATAACCGCGACACTGCGTATAAACGCGACTCAAGCCAGTACTAGTGACTTTTAACTGAATCGGTATTTTTCAATACACCTTCATTGTTTTTAAGCACGCCAATCTTTTTAGCCCCCAAAATAGCGACTGTAATAATTGACAGTAAAATCAACGCGGCATATACTTTGCTTACTGCGGTCAGGGCAATAGCACTTATACCCAGACAGCAGCTAATCACATACATGAGTAATACAGCCTGTTTCTGACTCAAGCCCATCGCCAGCAGGCGATGATGCAAGTGTCCTTTATCTGGCTTAAATATCGGCCGTCCGCTCATATAGCGGCGGATAATAGCAAAAGCGGTGTCCATAATTGGCAGCCCCAGGGCTACAATCGGCACTACAAGCGCGATGGTCGCCGCACTTTTTACCGTTCCCAGAATGGAGACAGCAGCCAGCATATAACCTAAAAACATGCTGCCCGTATCGCCCATAAATATCTTGGCAGGATTAAAGTTATGCTGCAAAAAGCCAAGGGCACTGCCGGCCAGAGCCGCCATTAAAATCCCCACTGTCCATAAATCCTGATCCAGCGCCACTAACAATATCGTCACCGACGCAATTGTTGATACGCCGGCTGCCAGGCCGTCGAGGCCGTCAATCAGGTTGACAGTATTGGTCAGGCTGACCACCCACAAAATGGTGAGCGGTATCGATAAATAATTAACATAAATCATATCACCAAACGGATTTGTCAGCCATTCGATGCGAATATCAAACATAATGAGTACAGAGGCAGCCACAATTTGACCCAGAAGTTTAACCTTTGCCGGTAATTGCATTAAATCATCAATAATGCCAACTGCCAGAATCACAGTGCCGCCTAACAGCAGCCCCCGAAGTTCATGGGTGATATGCATACTGAACAGCACAGCCAACACAAAAGCAAAATATATTGCCAATCCGCCCATACGGGGGATTGGAATTGTATGCACTTTACGGGCGTCAGGAGCATCAAGCGCCCCGGCTTTAATGGCCAGATCCTTAACATGAGGGGTGATAAAGTAAGCTGCTGCCAAGGCAACAGTAAAAGCCACTACATATTGTTGCAAATGCTAACACCTCTTTTCTACGCAACACTCATTGTACCTCATCTGTGCAAAAGTTGTCAATCAGCCCTTAGGTGTCAAATCATCCTGTATCGGTATTATTTTAATTATCAATAACTATATGAGTCGTCTATATGCAGTATACCTCGATTTATCGCGCCCTTATACGTTTTTTAAGAAAAGACTTGGCTTGTACCAAGTCCCTCAGGACGCCGGTAGAAGCCTTAGTCGTTCTTATGTCCATAGAATTTACTATAAATTCTGGCAGACTAACAATAGCCCTTATGGCGCAGTTTGTCGACATGGGTGGCCACAAGGGCCGGTATGCTTACTGCATGCCGCTCAGCCAGAATGTACATCATTGTAAAACAGCACTGGGCCACATCCAGCAGCTCCAGGGCCGCCCCCCGGTTAACCTCATGGCTGCCAAGCCGGTCTTGTTCCCCGGATGCGCCGGCATGCTTGCCCAGAAACTGGGTTAATTCACCAAGTTCTTCCTGAATCTTGCACACCGTTGTCAGCAGGGTAACATCAGCAATATTCAAATGAGGCAGACTAATGTATTTATAGTTGCCGTCATGAAGATTTTTTATCGTGGTAATCCGGTAGCTCTGGCTGCTGTCGTACATATATCCCTTTTCAAACAGTTTGGTCAGATGCTCGCCAATCAGACTGTCGGCATCGATACCGAAGGAATCCTCCATGACAAAAATCATTGTCACACAAGTCTGGGCTACATCCAGCAGTTCTTCTTTAACATCGGCAAGCAAGGAAACCGCCTCCGGCTGCGTTTGTAATGCCTCCGGCCCCAGTTGCTCCCAAGGCATAAACTTGAGCACGGCCCGGGCCAGTTCACCGGCCTCTTCCATAGCCTTTAGCAGGGTTGAGTCAAGGGTTGGCGTCAGCGCCTCCAGTTTGGGTAAATAAATAGCTTCTACCATGCACATTCTCCTATAAAAGGGCGGCCCCACCATCCAGCCGGATAACCGGGCCGGCCTTAAGATTATGGATTTGAATTCGCCGCAATCTGACAAAACTCCTTTTAAAGTGAGATTTTTCCCTGGCAATCCTGGGCAAAAAGCCGCTGCAGCCTTACCAGGCGCAGCGGCTTATTAGCTAACCAAAGCAAACACATTCAATTCCGGCTTCGGTAATCAGTTCTTCAGCCAGTTTGTCAGGATAGCTGTATTGATATACAATCCGCTTAATCCCGGCATTTAAAATAATTTTGGTACAGGCAGAGCAGGGCTGGTGGGTAGAATATATGGTCGCGCCCCGGATAGAAACCCCGTACATGGCAGCCTGAACAACCGCACTCTGCTCGGCATGCAGCCCACGGCAAAGTTCCTGCCGCTCACCGGACGGAATCCGGTTAACGGCACGGACGCAGCCGGTTTCCCCGCAGTGAGCCAGACCGCAGGGCGCACCGTTATAACCGCTGGCTAATAACCGCTGGTCCTTAACAATGACCGCCCCGATCTGACGGCGTAAACAGGTAGACCTCGTGGCCACCACCTTCGTAATATCCATAAAATATTCATCCCAGGTGGGACGGTTAAGTTCTGTCTTTTCACTCATGTTTTTCTACCCCCTTGGCCAAACAGTGTAATAACAATGTATTCCCGGCCCGGGTATAAAATGCCTTACTTTGTACCAAAAATACGGTCACCCGCATCCCCCAGACCAGGCACAATATAACCATTTTCATTGAGATGACTGTCAACAGCCGCAACATACACCTCAACATCAGGGTGATGGTCATTAACGAGCTTAACGCCTTCAGGCGCAGCTACCAGGCACATTAGTTTAATATGTCTGGCGCCTTTGGCTTTCAGCATATCAATCGCCGCAACCGAAGAACCACCTGTCGCCAGCATCGGATCAATAACAATAAGTTCGCGCTCGGCCACATCAGTAGGCAATTTGCAATAATATTCCACAGGCTTCAGGGTTTCATGGTCACGATACACACCAATATGCCCTACTTTGGCCGCCGGAATCAGCTTCACAATACCGTTTACCATGCCCAGTCCGGCCCGAAGAATCGGCACAACACCAATTTTTTTTCCTGACAGCATCTTGCAGGTGCAGGTTGTCAGCGGCGTTTCGACCTGAGTCTCCTCCAGCGGCATATTCCGGGTCAGTTCATAGGCCATCAGCATAGCAACTTCCTCTAACAGCTCACGGAATTCCTTGGTCCCTGTCCGTACATCACGGATTAGCGATAATTTATGTTGAATCAGGGGATGATCAATTATTTTTACCTGCATGTAGTTATCTCTCCTTATTTTTCATACGGCTCCGGCTGCGTCCTGTTATGCATAGAGGGGATATTTGCGGCACAATTCGGCAACCATTGAACGGGCTTTAGCCTGAGTTTCCTCGTCTTCCGGTCTGGTCAGCGTCATGGAGATGATATCGCCGATAACTACCATATCCTGTTCGGTCATGCCCCGGGAGGTGACGGCAGGTACACCGACACGGATACCGCTTGTAACCATTGGGCTGGCCGGGTCGTTGGGAATTGCATTTTTATTGACAGTAACACCAACCTCATCAAGGAGATGTTCAGCCTGCTTGCCGGTAATCTTCTGGGCCTGCAGATCAACAAGCATCAGATGATTGTCGGTACCGCCCGACACCAGAGTAAAACCGTTTTGTTTAAGGCGCTCGGCCAGAGCCTGGGCATTTTTCACGATTTGTCCCTGATAGCGGCGGAACTCCTCACTGAGTGCTTCTTTGAAAGATACGGCCTTAGCGGCAATAACATGCATCAATGGCCCCCCCTGGATACCGGGGAATATAGCTTTATCAATCGCCTTGGCATACTGGGCGCGGCACAGGATCATGCCGCCCCGCGGACCGCGCAGGGTTTTATGCGTCGTAGTGGTAACAATGTCGGCATGCGGCACAGGACTGGGATGATAACCGGCGGCCACCAGACCGGCAATATGCGCCATATCAACCATAAACAGGGCACCGGTATCGCGGGCAATTTGGCCCAGCCGTTCAAAATCAATCACCCGGGAATACGCACTGGCACCGGCCACCAGCATCTTCGGCTTATGCGTCTTGGCCAGTTCGGCAACCTGATCATAGTCAATGCGATGGGTAACCTCATCAACGCCATAGGCAACAACCTTAAAATACTGACCGGAGATATTTACAGGGCTGCCATGGGTAAGATGACCGCCATGGGCCAGATTCATTCCCAGAATGGTATCACCGGGCTTTAAAAAAGCAAAATATACGGCCATATTTGCCTGAGCCCCCGAATGGGCCTGCACATTAACGTGTTCGGCACCGAACAGTTCTTTGGCTCTGTCAATCGCCAGCTGTTCCACTATGTCAACATGCTCGCAGCCGCCATAATAACGATGCCCCGGATAACCTTCGGCATACTTATTGGTAAGTACCGAACCCTGGGCCTCCATTACGGCTTTGCTGACAAAGTTCTCTGAAGCAATCAGCTCCAGCTTGTTTTGCTGGCGTTTACGTTCAAGATCAATTGCTCCTGCTACTTCCGGGTCTACTCCTGCAAGAATTGTCATAACTATTTCCTCCTCCAAATAATGCAAAAATTATTTTATTAACACATCTCATAAACGGCCCGCGCCCCGCCGATTAATTTCGGCCGGGTGCGGGCGGCCGTTAAATAAGCCTGTCCGATATTGCGCTGCGCTAAACGCACCGGAATAGCAACCTTCTTTATATGCATCCCAATAAGGGTACTGCCAATATCAAGGCCGGCATGGGCGGTAATGAATTCTACCACCACCGGCTTGACAAACTCGCGCATCGCCATGGCCGCCAGCGCCCCGCCGGCTTTGGCAACCGGAATAACGGTTACCTCTTCCAGACGGTATTGTTCGGCAACAACCTGTTCCACAACCAGCGCCCGGTTTAAGTGCTCACAGCATTGGACAGCCAGCGCCACCTGATACCAGGAACAAATTTTTTGCAAACTTGCTAAAATCCGGGCAGCAACCACATCCGAGCCATAGGAGCCGATCCGGGCTCCCTGCACCTCACTGGTACTGCACCCTACCACCAAAATTTGTCCCGGCTGCAGCCCGGCCGTTTTCAGCAGTTCTTCCGCCGCCTGCATTGTCTGCCGGCCAATTATCGACAAGTCTGTGTCCATGGCTTACCACTCCATTTACTTCTGCGCTTTTTCCAGAGCCATAATTTTTTCTACCCGGCCGGCATGGCGTCCCCCGGCAAATTCTGTTTTCAGCCACACCTCAACAATCATCTTCGCCAGGCCGGCGCCAATAACCCGCTCGCCCAAGGTCAGGATGTTGGCATCATTATGTTCGCGGGACATCTGGGCGGAAAAAACATCATGGCACAGCGCCGCCCTGATCCCCTTTACCTTATTGGCCGCAATATTTACACCAATGCCGGTACCGCAGACAATGATACCCCGCTCATACTCGCCGCCGGCTACTGCCTGGGCCACCTGACAGGAAATGTCGGGGTAATCAACAGATTCACATGTATATGTACCAAAATCGTGGCTGTCTACCTTCAGTTCAGTCAACAGCGCCTTAATCTCTTCCTTGAGGCGGAAACCGCCGTGATCACTGCCAATGGCCAGCTTCATTGCGAACACTTCCTATGTTATAAATTTGTGGATCTTTTCACCTTTTCCACGTTAATTACTTTTTTCCTGCCAAAGTGACAATTTTTCCCCAGGCCGCCTCCAGGTACTGCTGGATCTGCCGGGCACAGTTACGGTACTGGACCTCGCTGCCGCCGTAAGGATCAGCGACATCCCCCGCCTGGCCGGCCAGTTCGGCCAGCGTGTAAATCTTGCCTGCCAGCCCTGGCGCCATACCGGCCGCCGCCCGCTTGTGAGTCTGTGTCATTGTCAGGACCAGGTCGGCATTCTGAAGCTGAACAAGTGACAGCTGCCGGGAATAATGCTTGTCCAGGTTCAGGCCGGCCTGGCGCATTACAGCCTGTGCCCCGGCCGAAGCCGGCTGGCGGCCGGCGGCTATCCCCGCCGACTCAACGTGAATAGTGCCTGCAAGCCCGGCCCTGGCCGCCAGATCAGCCAGAAGCACGGCCGCCATCGGGCTGCGGCACGTGTTGCCTGTACAGACAAACACAATCTTAAACATTCACGATCAACCCCTTATATTTTGTGTCCGTAAAAACTATCTCATACCCGTTGGCAGTGGGACAAGCCGAAGACTGTGGTAAGGGCGGAGATTTTTCGCGTAATCAGACAGGTTAACGCTAATAAATTGTCGTCCATAAAATATGTATGCCCAGCAGGACTAAAACAATGCCGCCGATCAACTCTGCCTGCTCGCCGATATAGCGCCCCAGCTTACGGCCAAGGCCCAGTCCCATCAGGGCGATCACAAAAATAACAGCCCCCAGGATGAGACTCAGCCGTAGTAAATCAACATCAATCATACCCAGACTGAAGCCAGCCGCCAGGGCATCAATGCTGACACTGGCCGCAAGTACAAAGAGCGCGCCGCCCCGTAAAGGATTGCCGGCAGCAGCCGCCTCGGGACCACTGATATTTTCCTTAATCATGTTTACACCCAGACCGGCCAGCACCAGGGCACCGATGATAGTAGCAAAGTTTTGCACATTGGCCGCCGGCCAGTCAATATGATAGGCCCCTACATGTTCAACAACATGGCCCAGCCAGTGGCCGATATGGTAGCCGGCCAGAATCATAACAATGTGAAATAAAGCAAAAACAATGGCCGACTGGACAATAACCAGCCGCCGCACCTTATTCATGCCAATGGGCACGGCCACTGAAAATAAATCGGTACCCAAAGCCGCGCTTAAGATGAACAGTTCAAACATGCTCATAACATTATTCCACCCCTTTACTGCCTGCCGGCTGTTTAACAACCCGGCTATGGCCGGAACCTCATCAAGGCCTGGTAATATATATGTAGCGGCAGGGGGCAATATGTAGGCATAGTTTGGATTATTCGCGGATAATACGGTAACCGGAGGCTTTACGCAGCCTGTTCATGACTGCCAGCCCCAGGCCCTGTTCAGAAATTCCCTCGGCATAAATAACATCAACCGCGGTATGATCAAAAGCCCGCAGCGCGTTATACAGGTTGGCGGCTATAATCCCGGCCCCGCCTTGCGGTCCATACACGGCCGTCATAACCTGGGCCGGCAGTACTTGTGCGGTCTCGGCCGACACAATGGCGCCCACGGTGTTACCTGCCGCCAGCGCCCGGGTAATTTCCCGCTGCAGCAGCAGGGCTATTGCCTGCGGTTCTGTTTCAATTAAAAACAGGGGCGCAGCCGGTGCATAATGCGTATATTTCATCCCCGGCGAGCGGGGAACTGCCGCCAACCCGGCCAGGGCCGGATCAACCTCGACTGCCCCTAACACGGCCAGCAGCATTTCATAAGTAATGCCGCCAGGCCGCAGCAGGGTCGGCACCGGCGTGGTACAGTCCACAACCGTTGACTCCACCCCGATCGCGCAGGGACCGGCGTCGATAATGGCATCAATCCGGCCGGCCAGATCACTTTCCACAGCCTGGGCCGTGGTCGGGCTTGGCCGGCCGGACGTATTGGCACTGGGGGCCGCCACCGGTACCCCGGCCAGCCGGATAAGCTCCCTGGCAATCAGGGAGTCCGGCAGACGCACCGCCACCGTGTCCAGACCGCCGGTGACAACATCAGGCACCTGGGGCCGACGCCGGACCACAACACTAAGCGGTCCGGGCCAGTAGCGGTCAATTAAAGCCCGGGCACTGGCAGGAACGGCTGCTGCCAGCTGTTCCAGCTGCCCCGGGGCATCGATATGTAAAATAAGCGGATTATCAGCCGGCCGGCCCTTGGCCCGGAATATTCCCGCCACCGCCTGCGCATCCAGGCCGTTCGCCCCCAGTCCGTATACAGTCTCAGTCGGAAAGGCCACAAGCCCTCCCTGCCGCAGCAGCTGCGCTGCCGCCATCAATACCTCCCGGTCGGGATCAACCGGGTCCACCTTATAATTTACAGTACGCACGCAATTCATCTCCATACTGACTCATGGGGACGGTTCTGTTGAGTCACCCCTGCGTCGTTACGTTAAAGAAAATATCACTACCCGCTCAATACCGGCATAATCCTTAATACTGACTCAAGGGGACGGTTCTGTTGAGTCACCCTTGTGTCGTTACGTCAAAGAAAATATCACTACCCGCTCAATACCGGCATAATCCTTGATAATAGCGGTTGCCGCCAGCTTAGTGGAGCTAGTTGCCAGCGCCGCCACCGGCCGGGCCTGATTAATGCCAACCTCGACGGCAATAAAGCCGCCGGCCTGCAAATAGTCGGCGCCGCCGGTCACAATCCGGCGATAGAAATCCAGGCCGTCTCTCCCCCCGGCCAACGCCAGCCGGGGCTCCTGCCGGACCTCGGCACTTAACCCGGCCATATCGCCGTCCGGGATATATGGCGGATTAGACAGGATGGCATTAAACCGGCAGCCTGCCAGCGGGGCAAGTAAATCCCCGTGCTGCAGCGTCAACCGCTGGTCAACCCCGTGCCTGCCGGCATTCTCTTGGGCCATTGCCAGGGCAGCCGGTGAAATGTCCACAGCCATCCCCCTGGCAGTAGTTAGTTTGGTCAAAATGCTGACAATAATTGCGCCACTGCCTGTGCCCAAATCGGCAATATACGGCTCCTGCACAGCAGCCAGGCGATCAAGCACTGCTTCCACTAAGATCTCCGTATCCGGCCGGGGAATAAGCACCGCTTTACCAACAGCAAAGTCCAGGCCCATAAATTCCCTGCAGCCGGTGATATAGGCCACCGGTGTCCGCATCGCCCGCTGCCGGACCGAATCACGGAAAGCGGTCAGTTCAGCCGGTGTCAGGGGCTGATCAAAATTTGTATATAAATACAACCTGTCCTTACCCAGGATATGGGAAAGCAGTACCTCGGCATCCAGACGGGGATTGTCAATCCCCTTGGAGCCAAAATACTGCCTAGTCCAGTTTAAGATTGAACTAATCGTCCACTGTTCAGCCATTTCACTCTACGTCCTTTAGCTTCTCGCTTTGTCCGGTTGTCACCAGCGCCGAAATAAGTTCATCCAAATCGCCGTTTAACACAAAATCCAGTTTATGCAGGGTCAGACCGATCCGGTGATCAGTCACCCGCCCCTGTGGAAAATTATAAGTCCTGATCCGTTCACTGCGATCCCCTGTACCGACCTGGCTTTTGCGATTTTCCGCCACTTCAGCTGCCTGTTCGGCCTGGGCCAGTTCCAGCAGCTTGGCCCGCAACACCCGCATAGCTTTGTCGCGGTTCTTGAGCTGGGATTTTTCATCCTGGCACTGCACGACTACCCCGGTCGGCAAGTGCGTAATCCGCACAGCCGATTCGGTTTTATTAACATGCTGGCCGCCGGCCCCGCTGGCACAATAGGTGTCAATTCTGAGGTCATTGGTATTGACGTCAATATCAACATCCTCGGCTTCAGGCAATACGGCAACTGTCACTGTAGAAGTGTGAATACGGCCGCTCGATTCGGTTGTCGGTACCCGCTGCACCCGGTGCACACCACTCTCATATTTGAGCTTGGAATAGGCGCCATCACCCTGAATTGAGAATACAACTTCCTTAAAACCGCCCAGATCAGGGGCATTAGCATCAAGCATTTCCACCCGCCAGCCTTGGTTTTCGGCATATCTGGTATACATCCGGAATAAATCACCGGCAAACAGGGCGGCTTCGTCGCCACCGGCACCGCCCCGGATTTCAACAATTACGTTTTTATCATCATTGGGATCTTTCGGCAGCAGCAAAATTCTTAACTCTTCTTCCTGTACTGCCACTTTGCTTTTGGCCTCGGCGTATTCGGCTTCGACCAGTTCACGAAACTCATCGTCCAGTTTGTCTTTCATCATGTCACGGGCGTCAGCAATCGCCTGTTTTGTCTTCTTATATTCCCGGAATTTCTCAACGATAGTGACCATTTTACTATGGGCTTTAGTCAATTTCTGCCATTCCCCCATATCAGCCATAACCGCGGGATCGCTGATTCGGCCCTCTAATTCCTGGAATTTATCCTCAAGGGCCTGCAGTTTATCAAGCATCTGTTTTCACCTCTACGTCTTCATCAGGGCGCACCGCGTTTAAGGCTGCAATGGCCACTTCAATCTGGTCATCACTGGGTTCACGGGTAGTCAGCTGCTGCAGCCACATGCCCGGAGTAATGGCGCAGGCTACCCACCGGGCCTGACTGCGGCCGGCAAACCGGATAATCTCATAAGCAATACCGGCTACTACCGGCAATAAAATAACACGGGATAAGATCCGCAGCCATAAATCAGGCCAGCCAAGAAACGCAAACAGTACAATACTGACCACCATAACAATGAGTAAAAAGTTAGTACCACACCGGGGATGCAAACGGCTGTGCCGCCTGATATTCTCCACTGTCAGGTCCTGCCCGGCCTCATAGGTATGAATGGTTTTATGCTCGGCCCCATGATATTGAAACACGCGCTGAATATCTTTCATCAGGGAAATGCCCAGAATATACAGGAAAAAAATCGCCAGCCGCAAAATGCCTTCAAAAGTATTCAATAACCGGGAATCTGTCACTGAGCTATGAATAAATTTGGCAGCATAGGTGGGAATGATGACAAACAAAACAATCGCCAGACTCAGTGAGAATACCATTGTCATGGCAATTTCCTTGGTTGTCAGCGCTTCTTCTTCCTCGCCTGCCGCCTGTGCTGAAAACGACAATGCTTTCAAGCCGTATACCAGGGATTCAACTAAGGCGACAACGCCCCGCAGCATGGGTTTTTTCAATACCGGATAACGGTCAGTTATTGAGGTCAGGCGCTCTCGTTGCACCGTGATAGTACCGGACGGTTCGCGTACTGCGGTAGCAATATATTCCGGCCCGCGCATCATAACCCCTTCGATAACTGCCTGGCCGCCGACAAAAGGCTTTTTCTCACTCACGATAACCGCCCTCCTTTATTTATAAGTACAGCAGAGCATTCCTGCTCTGCTGCCTTTTTCTTGTTCAATTTGCCAAGCCGCAATTATTCCTGGGTATTGCTGCCATAACGCTTGTTGAATCTTTCTACACGGCCGCCGGCAGCCACTTGGCGCTGTTGACCGGTATAGAACGGATGGCACTTGGAGCAAACATCTACACGCAGTTCTTTCTTAACTGAACCGGTTACAAATGTATTGCCACAGCCGCAAACTACCTTAGCTTCATTAAAATTAGGATGAATTTTTTCTTGCATGTCTTGCACCTCACTTTTTACAGCCACTTAAATTTATCCGCTAGCTGTTTGTCCGACTCGCAGCCTGTTACGCAAAAGCCACAGCCGAACCAGCTCCTGGATAGGTTCAACTACGCCTCGCCGGGCGTTTTAAGCGCCTTGGAGGTAAGTTTCACTTTATGCGTAGTAATTATAGCATATCAGGCAAAGAAAGTGCAAGTTATCTTACGGCAACTTTGCCAATATCGCAATAAATACTTTGGTTAATTCAGGATCAAACTGGATACCGGCATTTTTCCTGATTTCGTCGATGGCCTCGGCCGGCGTCACCGGCAGGCGGTAAGGCCGCTGGTTTGTCATCGCATCATAGGCATCAGCCAAAGCCAGAATACGGCATTCAATCGGGATCTCTTCCGCTTTAATCCCCAGCGGATACCCGCCCCCATTCCACCATTCATGATGCTTTAGGACCCAGTCGGCGATAAATACCAGGTCTGGCGCCGACCGGGCAATCCGGTAACCGATTTCGGAGTGGCTGCGCATGATAGCCGTTTCTTCGGCTGTCAGCCGGCCGGGCTTAAATAAAATACCGTCAGGAATGCCGACCTTCCCTATATCATGAAATTGGGCAAACAGCTGCAATTCGGCCAGCCGGTTCTCGGAAAATCCAATCTCGGTCCCCAGCAAATGCACTAAATCCTGCATTCGGGCGGCATGTCCGTCAGTGATAAAATCCCGCACCTCCAGCGCCTTTTTTAGGGTCTGCACGATGGCGCTGCGCGTACTGCGATTGTGAAGCAGTTTATCACGGTACATATAATTATCTGCTTCTTTTAGCAGTTCGCCGGCATCATTAGACTGCTCTGTACCTGTTGCGTAACCAATTGACATACTGAGCGTCAGACCCGGTGTCTCATGATTGGCATTGCCAACAGCCTCTTTGATGGCCTTACACAGCCGGGACACATCCTTACCCGAATAATTGACAAGGATGACGGCAAACTCATCCCCGCCAAATCTGGAGATAATGGCATCAGGCGGGCAGGTTTCTTTCAACACCTCAGCTGCCTTCCGCAAGAGTGTGTCACCACTGCTGTGGCCCAGCGTGTCATTAATCAGCTTAAGACCGTCAACATCAGCTACCAGCACCTGCACACTGTCCGACGAGGCTTTTGTGTTGTCGATACATTCCTCAAAATAGGCACGGTTGTAAAGCCCGGTCAGTGTATCGTGGCGGCTAACATACCTGAGTCTGGACTGGGCTTCTTCCAGCGAGACCAGCATATCGTTAATATTAGCCGCGAGCTCGGTTAATTCGTCCCGGCCGGCTACTGGCAGCCTGATTGTCAGGTCTTTGCTTTTGGTAATCTTTTCGACAATACGGTTTAGCTGTGTCAGCCGGCTAAGTACGTTCCATTCTATAAGGATAAGCATAACAATACCAAAAACCAGCCCGGCAGCCAGCAGCATACCAATAAAGTAATTTAGCGTCTGCTGCCCCTGACGGGAAATTTCCCTGGCCGCCAGCACCCGCAGCATCAGCGCCGGCTGGCCGTTCAAATCGGACAGTACCGTATAGCCGGCCGTATATTTATCGTCAATTGGTTTGATATAGATGTGATCACAATAAGACAGGTAGGCTTGGGCGGAAACAAAATCCGGCGACAGATCACCATCCCAGGTGGCAAAATCGATTGGCAGCTGGATACGTTGGGATATTTTCTCCTTTTCCACATAGGTAATGTAGCGGCCAATCAGCAATACGCCCCGGACCGGAGCGGTGCCGGTACTATTGGAAACCATCCCGGCAGCAACCAGCATCTGGCCTTCCGGAAAACTCAGCAGGCCTTTGTTGATACCGGTCCCGGCTACGATCTGCGAAACTGGTTTAACAGCGGCAAGTTGGGCCGCCATGGTTTCGGTCAATGGCAATTCCTTACCTTTATCCCAGTCAAATGCCCGGGCATAAATAATGCGCCCGCTGAGATCAGTATACATAACTATATTGATCTGCCGCGCTATAAATGTTTGTTCCACTAAGTTGGAATCGATAAATTTCTGACTGGCAGTTTCAATAAAATCATAACTGTCATCCCACTGCGACCAGTCCTTGACCAAACTCTCTAACGAAGCAGCTTCGTTTTCTATCCCTTTAATCGCCCGCTTTACATTGCGTTCAGTATCACTTTTCTCCAACTGCTGGAAGCCATTAACTAAAATAGTATCAGCGGTAAGAAATATACTGAACAGCAGCAAAAACAGCGTCAATCCAATAATAATGATGCTTTTTTCCCGTAGTGGCACCTTGTTACCGCCTTTTTGTTTCCTATTATAACGGCCATGTCCATTACACAGTATGTCAGGCAGGCCGGCTACAGCTCGCTGATCATACCGACGGCCAGATAGAGCGCCGCCCCCCAGATGAAAACAGCGGAAATCTTGCCGATAACCCCCAGCATCTTACCGGCACTGTCTAAATTGCCTATCAGCCTGCCGGTAAAAGCCAGCGCCAGAAACCACAGCCAGGAAACGGTGATACAGGCCGCAGTGAATATGATTTTGTCATTGCCGGTATAGTTTAAGGAACTTGTCCCGATCACCCCGATAGTATCCAGAATTGCATGCGGATTTAAGAGTGATACCGAGGCCGCAAACATAACCTGTCTGGCAGGCGGCATACCCATGTTGCCTGTCAACTGATTGCTGTCAGGCTTGCTGCGCCAGGAAACCCAGCCCATATAGGCTAAAAAAACGATGCCGGCACCGATGAGTGTCAGTTTAAGCCAGGCAAAACTCAAAATCACTAGCGACACCCCGAGCACTGCCGCCAAAATAAGCAGCGTATCACACGCTCCTGCTGTCAAAACAGCAGGCAGTGCCTGCCACAGGCTGGGTTGCAGGGCACCTTGCGTAAAAACAAATAAATTCTGCACCCCCAGCGGCAAGATGAGCCCGAAAGCAAGAATAATACCATGAATAAAAGGTTCCATTTCTCTCTCCTCTACAAGGGCTGCCAATGTTAGTACGTGTATAATTCCGGCTGACGATGCCTAAGCAGCGGCAGCTCATCCCGCACTTTATCTGTTGTCCTGAAATCAATCCTGCCGGTAATTACGGTTTCCACTTCGCTGGCCACTGCCAAAACCCGGGCCCAGGGATCCACAAGCATAGAGTGTCCGTGAGCCTCATATTCAGCAGCGGCATTCAACGCCGGCGCGGCCGCAACCACATATACCTGATTATCAACAGCCCGGGCCCGCATTAACAATTCCCAGTGCGCCGGACCAGTGACCGGACCGAAAGCAGCCGGGTAAATCAAAACCTGGGCGCCTTGTAAGGTCATAGCCCGGGCCAGTTCGGGAAAGCGGACATCATAGCAGATGGCTACACCAATCGTCCCCAGTGAAGTTTTAACAACCGTCATACTGTTGCCTGCTGTCAGCGTCCTGGATTCCTGAAACGTAGTCCCTCCTTTAATGGCGACATCAAACAAGTGGATTTTGCGGTGGCGGCCTATCAGTACACCACTTTCATCAAAAATAAAGCTGGTATTATACACATTACCGGCTTCATCCCGCTCGGGAATTGAGCCGCCAACCACAATCACCTGGTATTTGGCGGCACATTCAGCCAACATGGTTACGGTTGGCCCATCGGGATAACTTTCTGCATACTCCGGAAACAGCTCCGATTGATACGGACAGTTAAACATCTCCGGCAAAACCACCAGCCGGCTGCCCCGGGCTGTTGCTTCGCCAATCATTTGCCGCGCTCTGTCAATGTTCACCTGTTTATCGGGTACAACCCCCATTTGACATATACCTACCGTAAATACTGACATACATAATCCCTCCACTGTCTGATATTACCAAACAAAATAGTGTGATTTTTTTAGAATCAAACATCCTTCACTGAAGGATTTATTCCTATAGGCTGTCGAATAACATAGCCTGGAAAATAAATAACGTGTACATTATAGGGAGGCTCCTTCACATTCATGCAAAAAGTTGCTCTAAATAGCTTACAGCCTGGCATGGTCATTGCCCGCAACGTTTTCAGTACTGAAGGCGTACTGCTCCTGGGCTCCGGAACAGAACTGAACAATTCCCAGATCGAACGGTTGCGTCAGTTTGGCCTGGCAAGTATATATATAAAAAACCCGTTTACTGATCAGATGGTCGATTCCGACCTCATCATTGATACAATCCCGGAGGTTGTCCGCGAAGAGACACGGGTACAAGCCGTTCAGGCGGTGCATACAGCCTTTCAGAATATCGCGGCCACACGCCGGGTAGATACCAGAGAATTTAAACAAACCGCAGCCTTCCTTACTGATGAGGTTATTAAAAACCGAGGGGCCATGATTCATCTCACCGATATTCGGTCCCGCGACGGCTATACCTTCGGCCACTCGGTAAATGTTTGTGTTTTGTCAACCCTTACCGGTGTCAAGCTGGGCTACAATATCTCACAGCTTAGAGAACTGGCGCTGGGGGCCTTACTGCATGACACAGGTAAAATGCTGATACCCAAAGAAATCCTGGTCAAACCGGGGCCCCTCACCGGCGAGGAAAGAACAATCATGGAACAGCACCCTGATTATGGCTTTGATATTCTCCGCCGCCAAAGCGAGATTCCCCTTATTTCCTCCCACGTAGCCCTGCAGCATCACGAAAAATTTGACGGCAGCGGCTACACCCGCCATATGGGCGGTGTAACGATACACCAATATGCCCGCATTGTCGCTATCGCTGATGTATATGATGCACTGACCTCAGACAGGCCTTACAAAGAGGGGACCCTGCCGCATGAAGCCTATGAGATCATGATGTCACTGGCAAATACCCATTTCGATCCCGTCATTCTAAGGACTTTCCTGAGCCAGATAGCGATTTACCCGCTGGACAGCATCGTCAGGCTCAATACCGGCGAAATCGCCCTGGTAATAAAGGTAATCGCCGGGTTACAAACCCGCCCTGTTTTAAAAATAATTATCGATGCGGAAGGCCACAGGCAAACAGAAGGCCCCGAGATTGATTTGACCAAACATCTGACTACTTTTATTGATAAAATCTTCACCCCGGCGGAAATACTCAGCCTTAATGCTCATTTATCTTAATAAACAAGCCTGAGGCATCATCCCAGCGCCTGTTGGTTTTGAGCAATAGATTAAACCAGTCCACCGTGGCTGGGAAATCCCGCAGATTAAGGTCTGCCGGCAAACCATTAACCTCAACCAAATCCAATATACCGTCTGTCACAAAGTAGATAGTGTCACCGGCCTTTACAGGTAGCTGCACCTCGGTAATATCAAGTTCCGGTATGATTCCCAACAGCGAGCCGCCGGTTTTTATTAAACCCTGACCGGCATCTGTGGCGGCAAAAAAGCCGGTAATGCCGGTTGGTACCAAAGTCAATATCCTGCTTTCAAAATCAAGTTCAAAACACAGCATGGCCGCAAAGGTTTCCTCCGTAAAGTAACGCATGACTGTCTGGTTTATCCAGCGTACTTTATCAATAAGCGGTATCTCCATCAAATAAGTTTCCTGCATGAGTACATTTAAGGCCGATGTCTGGAGGGCGGTTCCCAAACCATGGCCGGCTACATCAATCACATAACCTGCCAGGACATGGCCGCCTTTCATAAACGTATAATGAAAAAAATCACCGCTAACCATATGATGGGGTTCAAAGATCGTCCGCACGCTCACCGGGCCGGTATCAAGATCAACAGGCAACAAACTGCGTTGCACTTGGCCGGCTGTTTTTATGTCCTTTTTTAGCGCCTCCTGCAAACGTACATACTCGGTAATATCCCGAAAGGTCGCAACAATGACCTGTTGATCGCTATACCTGATTTGGGTGGCCGAGAACTCAACTGTAATACCCCGCCTGTCTTTACGCCGGAACGTCTGCTGACGGCGGCTCTCACCCGTAGTCAAAGCCTCTTCCAGATCGGCCACAATATCTGCTGAAATTGCCAGATCGGCAATATGGAGCCAAACCACCTCAGCCTCTTCAAACCCCATAATATGCTTGAACCGGTCGTTGACCTCCTGAATACGCCAGGTTTCGGCATCCAGGACAATGATCCCATCACTTGACTGTCGCAGCAGCGCGCGGTATCGCTCATTCCTGGCATTAAACACCTCAGCCTGGCGAGCCGTTTCCCGCATTTGCTGTTCGACCTGTCTGACCATATAGCAATTCTGTCTGTACAACCAAGCAGAAATTGTACATAGTATTAACAAAAATACCAACAACAAGTTGATCCAGTCCATAGGATTACCTCCGTAGTGATAAACAGCTATTTGTTTATTATATAATATTTTCCTGCCAGAGAAAACAATACGGTTACGTAAATAAGAAAAACTGCTATCGCGGTCCTGTGGTTTTGCACATATCAGTTAATCTGGAATGCAAAGGCAGTGTCTTACTTTTGTCATCGCCACAAAAGTAAGCAAAAAGTCTAGGCCTGAAGCCTCCAAAAACTGAAAAGCCGGACAGTATTCCTAAAATCCGTAAACTCGCTGGCTCAAACAAACGGATTTTTTAACGGAATACTGCCCGGCTTTTCTCCTGCGGAACGCTTTTTCCGGCAATGGCCGCTGGGTTACGGGGCTTACCGGGGTGCGGAGGCACCTTCCCCTTGCTCAATCGGGCATTGAATCTTGGTTCCACAATTCATCAAGACTTTATCCTTTCAAAACTTACAAATTCTTATATATAAGAAAAGACTTGGCTTGTGCCAAGTCTCGCCGATACACCGCCAGCAGCCACCTGTGAGCAGGTAAGACAATCTCATCTTTTAGCGATGACTTCTGATCGTTAATTTATTTTTGCTCAATACCTTGCCATTCTGATCAACAAACGTAATGTCCACACCACCTCTGACAGCGAAGATCTCTTTATCAAGTACTACATAGTCAGCCGGTTGTGTCACAGCCATGGTTACAGCCGAACCACGGCCGGGGCTTTGCGTGTGTACGGTAACGGTCATCTTGTTACCGTTAAGAACCACTTTTTCAATGCCAACACCGTAGCCGCCTGACGGGGCAGTGCCAAGATAAGCAAACAATACCACTTTTTTATTGTAATTAATATCTTTTATTTTTCGCAGAACGTTTTCCGGAATACGCTTATCCTGCTTCAGCTGGTAACTATAGTCCACAACCGTGGTAAAAGCCATATCTTTCAGATAGCTCCCTTTCTGCCAACGCCAGCTGTCATATTTATTTGTGGAAAACAGTGTTTTACCGGCAGTTTCAGATGGGGGAACCGGTTTATACTGATTAACGACCTTATAGGTTGTCCAAATGGCATCGCCGCCCCCAAACGGTTTAACTAAAATCATGGTATAGTCTTTGCCATTATGAGTTACTTTGACGTGAATCTCGCCATGACGGGCCAGATTGCTTTGTGTCAACCGCTTAACCACTGTAAATGTATCCTTATCGGAAAAACCATACTGTCTGCCTTCCCGCCGTGCAACTTGCAGGGGATCAAGGCGCCAGCGCTCGTACCCGGCATCCACATTTTGCTGCCACTTGATGACTTTTGCATAATCGAGGTTTGCCACCCCTGGGCCCACGTCAATCTTGCCAGAGTTGGTTGCCATACGGCCTGGCAATACTGTCGAAGTCGCAGTAAGCGTGTCAATCAGTCCCTGCACTGCCGTATCATTAAGATAAGCAGCCGGTGCAGCCTCCGTAATTGCCTGGGTAAACTGGCCCGCAAAGATCTTATTGGCACCCGGCTCAGGCTTAACACGGGTATTGTCATTGGCTGGAGCCAAAGCAGCCCCGCCTTCGGTCATAGCCTCCAGGACAGTTGACTGAATCCCGGCCGGCAATAACTGAACCCCGGGCTCGCTCACAGCAGGCGGAACCGGGTCCAGCCATTGGGCGGCGGCCTGCCTGGGGAAACCAGCCTGAGCAGCCATCAGCATTACGCCCAAACCGGTAACAGCAACCATAATTTTTACCTGTTTTTTATTGTAATTCATTTTCTAACCCTCTCACTTCTAATTAATCATGCGGCTGACGTTTTGGTCAACTCACCTAATTAAACGTCCCGGTCACACAAAGGTAACGCCGCTGGCCACAGAAAAAATTCCCAGAGGGTGACTCAGAGGGACGGTT
>JAEWGR010000181.1 GCA_023388195.1 Bacillota bacterium | reverse complement strand
CTCTTATACAGTATAGTAGTATTATACCATTTATTTAGCCTAGAATTCCAATCCCATAGTTCCCAGAGGCTTACCGCGGACGGGAAACCGCAAAAGCGCTCGTCAAACAAGCGCTTTCACAGACAGGAGCTTTAAATATGGTGGATGCATGGGGGGTATATTGCCAA
Source organism: Bacillota bacterium (assembly GCA_023388195.1). Taxonomy (GTDB): domain Bacteria; phylum Bacillota; class Negativicutes; order Sporomusales; family Sporomusaceae; genus Sporomusa. The sequence continues at coordinate 15,164 of JAEWGR010000181.1, read as the reverse complement.
CATCATTACACTACTTAAAATCGACAATATCGATCCCATAGGTTGATATTATTTTTTTCAGGTTGTCAATCGCTGCCGCATCAGGGGTTGTGAATGGCTGACCTTTAAGACCAAGAGCTGCGTATTTCGCTACACCAAAATTATGATAGGGAAGAAGTTCTATCCCTTTAACCTGTGTTTTATGCTTAAGGAATTCACATAGCTGATTCATGTTTTGCACATTGGCATTAACGGCGCCAATCAGGGGAACTCGAACAATTGTATATGGATGCAGCCGGGATATCAACGCGATATTATCTAAAATCTTACGATTACCAACGCCTGTCAGGTGCTTATGACACTCGTCATCCATGTGTTTGTTGTCCACAAAAACGCTGTCTAACAGCGGCAAGATGTCTTTTACCTGCTCCCATTCAAAATAACCACTGGTTTCAACAGCAGTATCAATACCGAGCTTGTGGCAAGCGGTCACAAGCTGACGCAAAAACTCAGGCTGGGCAAAGGGCTCGCCACCAGAAAAGGTGACCCCGCCCCCAGACTCCCGGTAGAAAATAATATCTCTTTTGATTACTTGCAGAACATCCTCAACAGTTGCTGCCGCACCGATCAGCTTGCGGGCACCGGTTGGACATACTTGGCTGCACTTGGCACAACAACAGCATTGCTCTCGCTTAAAATGCGGCATCGCTTTGTCGACGGCAATGGCTCCCTGACTGCAAACCGGTACACAGCGGTTACAGCCGGTGCATTTCTCAGGGAAAAACATCATTTCAGGGTTCCTATTCCATGACTCTGGATTCGCGCACCATTTGCAGCGCAGCGGGCAGCCTTTAAAAAAAACAGTACTTCTTACCCCTTCACCGTCATGGATCGACCAACGTTGAATCTGGAATATATTTCCTTCACATTGCTTCATAGGTGGTTCTTTCAATAATGGCATTCTGAGCTTCACGGGACAGATTGACAAATTGGGTGCTATAACCGGCGACTCTGACCAGCAAATCTTTATAGTCCGCCGGTTGTTCCTGGGCTTTTTTCAATATCTCGGTGGAAATCACATTAAACTGAACATGGAAAGCGCCTAGCGCAAAATAGGCCCGAATCATAGCTGCAAGATTCCTCAGGTTCCTGTCCGATTTCAACAATTCAGGCGCCAGCTTTATATTCATCAACGTACCGCCGGAATGTACATCATGATTGATTTTAGCAACAGAGCGCATTGCCGCGGTTGGGCTGGTTAAATCAGTACCCGCATGGGGGGACACGCCTTCTGTCAGCGGGGTCTTTGCTCTCCTGCCGTCCGGAGTTGCGCCAATCACGCTCCCCGCCGGGATATAGTTGGAAATCCCCATAAAGGCCGAATTGAACGGCGAGCCGAAATAGTCTTTATAGGAGCGTACTTCCCGGTAGTAAAAATCACTTATTTCTACAGCAATAGAGTCAACATAGTCATTATCATTGCCATACTTCGGGCACGCGAGCACCGCCTGTCTTAGCTCTTCATACCCCTCCCAGTTGGCAGCCAGGGCTTTATTAATCTGGTCTAATGTATACCGGCGGTCCGCAAATACCAGTTTTTTTATTGCCGCCAGTGAATTAGCCGCGTCAGCCACCCCGATTCCGGTCAGAACCGGTCCCAAATTGTATTTAGCCCCGCCTTTACTAAGGTCTTTCCCTGTCTCCATACAACCGTCGACAAGCAGGGAAATATACGGTCTCGGTACCATTTCAGCATGAATCTGCTGGGCGGTAATCGAGGCGATAACTGAATGCTTCACCAGATAAGCAAGCTGCTTATAAAAAGCTGCCTGCACTTCTTCATAGCTGTTGAACTCGGCAACAGCTACCTCCGGGAGGCCCATAGCTTCGCCGGTAAGGCGGCTTTTCCCTTTATTTAATGCATATTCAATGGCCGCTGCCATATTAATATTCACTGCCGATGTCCACTTGCCGACTTTTCGGAAATGGGGCACTACGCAGCCACAGTTGCTCCAGTCACGGGCGTCTTCCGGCGACAGACCTTCTGCCAACAGCATTTCTGAACCAACCCGGTCATTGTGCAGGGCGGGAAATCCAGTCCCGGCGCGAATCAGTTTGCATACCGCCAATAAAAACTCTTCCGGGCTATCCGGATGAATCCGCACACTCAAACCCGGCTGATGGGTTTTTACATTTTCTGTTGCTTGCAGACACATATAAGAAAGCTCGTTGGTTCCATCCCGCCCGTCTCTTGTCCTGCCGCCTACAGTCAAATTCTGAAAAGAGTTATAGCCGGCAAAAAATTTGGCCGTGTTACTCGAAATAGCCCATACCCATTCTGAAAGCTTTATCCAGAGCGCTTCAATCAATTCTTGCGCGGCTGCCGCCGAAAACCGGCCTGTCTCTATGTCCCGGGCGTAATAGGGATACATATATTGATCAAACCTGCCCAGATTTAATGCCAGCGAATTCTCGGACAAAACCGAGCCTAGTTGAGTAAACCATACTGTCTGTATGGCTTCATAGAAGTTTTCCGGCGGATTTTCCGGTACTTTCCGGCATATCCTCGCAATCTCAATTAGTTCCTCTTTCCGGCAGACATCCTTTTCGTTCTGTGCCATCGCTGCCGCCTTTGCCGCATAGCGATGGGCCAGGATAATAATCCCGTCACATACCAGGACTGCCCCCATGTAGAAATTAATCTTTTCCAGTGCTTCGGCAGTAACCGGTTCCAGCCTTTGCAGATGTGCAAGCGCCTCTTGCTTAAGCCCGGCGAACCCCTTTTTAAAAATGATATCCTGGTAATCGGCCGTTATTTCCCCAACTGCATTTCTCCATTTGGAATCATTGTCAATAATGCCGGTGTCAATTAAAAGGTTAGCCGTTTCCTGATTAATGCGGGCTAAAAAATTCTCCTCCAACGACTTGCCTCGCCAATAAGGAAAAATTTTCTCACGCAATATCGCTTTCGCTGCTTCGTCAATGCAGTAGGGATCCTGATTCCGGCTTGCAAATGAATCCATTTCCTGCTCAACCCATTGCCATGAATATTCCGGACAGATAACACCGGTCTTCAGAAACTCGCCCACAGAACCCACAATCAGCTCACCGGCAAAAATCGTTACAGGAATACTCTCGCACACAGCCTGAAAGGCTTTTGCCCGCCGGATGATAACAGCTTCCCCTTCCGAATTTTGATGTGATGACGTAAAAGCTACCGCCCGGTGAATGCTGATCGATGGCTTAGCGTCAATGTACAACTGCTTAAAACCTTCAATACGCTTAGTAGACATTTTGTCTCTCCCCCTTTTTTGATAGAACATAACCGTGATTGGGATCAGTCTTTAGTTTTTATTTTCGATTTTCGAATGTATACAATAAAAACAGAGAAACAAGCAATTAGATTACGCTGTTAGCTTAGGAAGTCAACCAAATTCTTGCTTGCATCAGCCATATGGTTACGCAATACTTTTTGGGCACCTTTAATATCTCTTTGCGCACAGGCGTTTAGCAACGCCCGATGCTCGGCCTGCGATTTTGTCTGGTACTGCATCGTGGATAAGTATAAGCACATATACCGTTCTACATTGTTATGTAAATTTTGAATCATCGCAAGCAGCTTTGGCCGATTTGCGGACCAGTACAGGGTTTCATGAAACTGCCAGTTCAGTTCACTCCATCGCTTGCTCTGGGTTTGGGCATCTGCTTTTTTCAGAATTGCCTCCGCCTCTGCCAATTCTGCTTCAGTCAGATTAGGAATAGCCAGTTCTAGTGCCCCTAATTCCAAAAAAAGCCGTATCTCAAATATTTCCTGCGCTTCGGCTGCCGATAACTCACTAACCACAGCCCCGCGATTAGGATAAAAACGCACCAATCCCTCTGCCTCCAGGCTTTTCAACGCTTCCCGCAGGGCACTCATGCTTACGCCGAATTTCGTAGCTAATTCCTCCTGCTTAAGCTGAACGCCCCCGCTAAGTTCCCCGGACAGAATGGATTCGCGAAGAGCATTGGTAATCATACCAGGCAGCGTACGATATGCGGTTTTTATTTTACCCGGGAAATTATAGTTTTTCATGCTTTTACTATATAATTTTTTAGCAGACTTGTAAATTTAATTTTCGAATGTATACTGTATGCATTCAATTGCAGATACCGAATCCAGTCAGCAGTACTTTCCATTGCTTTTATACCGTACTCTTTTTGCTATCCTTGCTGAAATTAGTATCCGTCCAGCCTTACGCCTTTTCCATACCCTTACCCTGCTTAGATGCATAAAAGCAGCCATCAGGGCGTAGCGCCGGCTGGCTGCTGAGTCAATTCTTTCGCAAATGGTGATCTTAACGGCATCATGCTAATGAACCAATCACTTGCCAGCTGTCGCTGGTTTATAACGACTTACACCGCAGAAATCTTTATAATCGGCCTTATGCCCATTATAAAGGTTGGCTGTCAAGCTGATAGTGGTTGTGTCAATCTTACCGGCGGCTTATTGCACATTTTTTTCTGCCGTTCTTGTCTTTAGCCAGTATTCCTCACACAATACACATTGCCCCTGCTCCAGTGATTGCTGGCGAAGGTCAAGGGGTACAACCGCTTCTGCCTCCAAATAGCCTGCCGCCCGGCCCTGGCGTTTTCCCCAAACATATCCCAGCAGGAATGCAACCAGCATACTTAAACCAATATATACCATCATAGCCGCACCTGTTCATAACCCAGCGCGCCCAGATAAACCAGCATACTCCCCAAGGCTACAGGCAAAAACAGCTCTTCATTGGCTCCCCAGGCGGCCACGATACAGATTACGCCCATAACCAGGCACTCCAAACTGCCAAAACGCTTAGCCAGATTGCGCTGCCCTGCTATTTGGTCGCTTTGCACATCCAGATAATCATCGAATAACTGGACAGCCAATACAAACGTAAAAGCAAACAACATCTGATTCCAACCAAATAAAATAATCCCGGCGGCAAGAGCAAGCAACGATTCCTGCAACCCGTTTAACCGGCTGGGCAATTTGGTCCGCATACTGTTGAACATGCCAATCACATAACTGGCCAGAAATAGAGACAAACTTAACGGGGCATTAATCCCTGCCGCCAACGCCAGTAAAAACATGGCATAGAGCATAGTACCCTGCCCTAACAGTTCTGCCCAGTTCGTTCTACCGGCGATGGCATCAAACTCTCTGTCCAGATAATCATCTGCCAGCTTGACAGCAGCCGAGCAACACGCTACCGCCGCCGCAATGGACAAAAAGTTAAATATTTCTTGCCACATAAGCCTTCACCTCTCTAAAGCCCTGGTTATATAAGGCTGAAATAGGAATAACCGTAGCCTTGGGGAACTCAGATGTCAGCCGTGGCAAATTGTCTTTGGCTGAACCAAGATCAATTTTGTTACCCAGCATAATATAGGCATTGCGGGCCACACCATAATGATAAAACTCATAATCAATGCTGGATTGGTTGGTTGAGTCACGTTTAATATGAGTCAGGTCTACTAAGTGCAGGATAAAGTCTGCCGATCGCAGCAGCCCGATGGTCTGAGCCATACCTTTTCTAATTGCCTCGTCGGCATGAATTTGTTCGCTAATGCCGCAGGTATCAGTAAGTTTAAAATTAACCGCTGATTTGCCAATGGTCATGTTCAAGACCATCGACTGCAATGAGCGTGTTTTATGTAAATCAATCCCACACAATTGTCTTTTAGCCTCATCCAGTGACAAATGACGGCAAGTCATTATTCCATCATAGGTACGGAATGTCATATCAATGCTTTTCACACCCAGATATTTAGCAAAATTAAGAGCAAACAGGGTTTTACCTGAATTAGGTCGCCCAATAATTATGCATTCCCGCATTTATTCCCCCCCCATTAAGTCGCACGGTTCGATAACCATCAGTTCCTCCCTGGTTGTAGAATGTTTGCGGACCAGGCGAACCGCTTGCCGCCTGATAGCCTTCTCAATGATATTCCTCACAGTCCGGGCATTGCCAAAATTGTCATCACTGCTATGCGCAGGGGGATTTAATAAATTTAGTAAGGCCAGCTTAGCCTGGTTATTCAGCAGGTACTGACGTTTGGCACAAAGCTGTTCTGAAATCTGCAACAGTTCTTCTTTGCTGTAATCGGGGAAATCAATATGGATAGGAAATCGCGAACGCAGGCCAGGATTGGTTTCAAGAAACTTTTCCATTTCCTTTTGATAGCCTGCCAGAATTAATATCAGTTCATCTTTATGATCTTCCATCACCTTTACCATGCAGTCAATGGCTTCTTTCCCGAAGTCTTTTTCGCCTCCCCGGGCCAGCGAATAGGCTTCGTCAATAAACAGAATGCCGCCATACGCCTTTTTCAGCTGGTCGCGGGTTTTCTGCGCAGTATGACCGATGTACTCGCCTACTAAATCAGCCCGCTCTACCTCTATGAGATGGCCCCGGGACAAAACCCCCATCTCGCGGAAAACCTTGCCCATAATGCGCGCTACCGTGGTTTTACCGGTACCGGGGTTACCTCTGAAAATCATATGCAGTACCAGTGGCTCGGTGTTCAGGTGTTCTCTTTCCCGCCGTTTTTGAATTTCAATAAACGCATAAATCTCCCGTACCAACACTTTGACTTCACCAAGGCCGATCAGATTATCCATTTCGCGTAAAACATTCTCGATACGCTGCTCCACACTGGACTGCGTGCCGCTCACATCACGCTTTCCCGTTGCCGCATTATCTATTTCCCGCAGTTTCTTAAACCCTTCCAACGGAGACATTTTTCCTGATTCAATCGCACTTAATACATCTTCAGGCCATAGGTAAGCCATAATCTCACCTCATCGCAGGCTTTGTGATATATAGTATACGCAAACCGGCTGAAAGGGTGCTTACACCAGTCAAGTTAAACTAGTTTATTTACCGCTCTCTGAAGTCCCGGGGCAGCTTAATTATCCCGTTGCCCGGCCTGGTTCCACCGCCGCTTTCATAAGCAAGGCAGCGTACCGGTTTCCCATCTTTATATTTGCCATTGCCATTAATAAAATCATCATCAAAGTGGTGGCAATGGTTTCCCTTTTTATAGCGGCAATCCTGACAATCAGCAGCGGGAGCCAACATCCCCTGCCTGGCTGTTGCAATAAACAGCTGGGCTTGTAAAAAGCTGTCCAAAGACTCCTTGACCAGGCGGGTTACCCCATTGGCCTCCAAGCCCTTTAATTTTTGCAGACTTTTAATTGCCTTCTCGATCTCGATCTCATAGGGTAGGGTATCCGGTATTTGGTTTAAAAGTGCCTCATCAGCAGTCAGCATTTTTAGTTTTTGTTTGGCTTGCAGCGGATTTGAACCAAGATAAACAGATGTATTTTTAGGGAGTTTTGTTACCGGATTATAAAAGCTGTCCTTAAGATAAAAGGTGCCATTCTTCCGGATTTCAATATTCAAATTATCACCTCCAAAGCAGATAAACCGGTAAACTCACATATTATTCGTGAGTCTATCAGTTAATTATTGAATACACTCACAATAATCATATGAGTATATTTTATCACGCTTTTTGCTAGGGCACAATCGATAAAAACCGAAGCAAAGCCCCTGTTCGCAATCCTGTGAACAGGGGCTTTGAGTGCAGCCGCGCTACATTAGTTTTCGGCAGCAGCCATTGTCAGGTTAGGGTTTAGTTGGGCATTTCCTTTACCACCGGGTTGAGGGTCAGGTTTTTGCCATTGCGGACAATGCCGATTTCCACTTTGCTGCCGATCGCGATGCTGTCTAAGGCAGTTCTTAAATCAGCGATGCCCTTAACCTCTGTGCTATTTACTTTGACAATGATGTCTCCTTCCCGCATATCAGCCAGGTAGGCCGGTCCGTTTTTTTCCACGCGGGTTATATAAACACCCTGATCAACCGGTGGCCGGTAACCGGCACGCAGGGCCGAATCACGATCAAGTATACCAATGCCCAGGTAAGCCCGGGCGACTTTGCCATTCTCAACGAGGGACTGTAAAATTGGCCGGGCCGAGTTAATCGGGATAGAAAAACCCATACCTTCCACACCGGCAGATGCAATCTTGGCACTATTGATGCCAATCACCTGGCCATCGGCATTCACAAGAGCACCACCGGAATTACCGGGGTTTATGGCCGCATCGGTCTGGATCAGCTTAAAGCGCCGATCGCCGACTTCAATCGTCCGGTTTAAGGCGCTGATTACGCCAACAGTGACACTGCCGCGAAACTCCATGCCTAAGGGATTACCGATGGCAATGGCCGGTTCACCAACCATAATGGCATCAGAATCGCCAAAGGTCACTGCCGGCAAATCGGCAGCCTCTACTTTAACTACTGCCAAATCGGTAGCCTGATCCATGCCGATCACCTTGCCGCTCATTGTCCGGCCATCAGGCAGAGAAACAGTGATATCCTGGGCCCCTTCAACAACATGGTAGTTTGTTGCTATATACCCGGCAGAATCAAAAATCACGCCGGAACCTGCCCCTCTTTCCACCAGAACCTTTTGATCAAAATTATCCCGCATATACGCTTTATTTGTAATACCGACAACCGCCGGGCCAACATCCTTCACTGCTTGTACAACATAGGTATTACGTTCACTCGACGGGGCCGCGCTATTGGCAACAGGCGGCACCAGGTTCGGTATAGGCGATGCCTTGGCATAGTTTACCAGTGGCAAAACCCCAATTGACAAGCCAATACTAAAAATCGCAAAACGTTGTAGCCATTTATTCACCTAATCAGCCTCCTTGATCACTCTTCCTATAAACCTGGTTTTGATTGACCTAATACCCTGCCCGTTATAAGAACAGAAGTATTAATATACCATTATACATATAAAGTGTGACAAAACTGTGACAAGCCCAGTGCAAAGCAGGATAAACAGCGGTTTTTACCACATGATTTAACGCATTCTGGAAACAATAGACCCGGAGGTGAGCTTATGAAGAACAGTGGTGAAACCGGCGGCAAAGATGTTCAGGGCGCCGGTAAGGCATCTGGTTTCGTAAAACCGGAGAAAGATGCGAAAAAAAGCAAAAACAAATAGCTGCGCTAAATAATCCCACACCAGTTGTCACCATACACCATCAGCCTGCTGATGGTGTATGGTTTTATAGATCGACGCTTAAATATACCTCGTTCAACTGCGCCTGTGTTATCCCAATATAACGCCGCAAATCCCGGGGTGAGGAATGATTTAAGAGATCCATCAACAGTAACACGTCGGTACCTTGCTCCCAGGCAAAGTAAGCAAAGCTTTTACGCATCGAATGACTGCCGAAATTCCCCCGGATATTACACATCATTGCCGCCTCGGTAATAAGCTGATTAGCATAAGAGCGGCCAATGGCTTTAAGTATCCCCTTCTCTCCCCCCTTATTGCTGGGAAACAACGGCTTAGTCGCATCATCCAGGCCATAAAACCGGATTACATTTTGAATCTCAGCCCGGATCTTGTCAGAGATCGGAAACTCTTTGGTCTTACCGGTTTTCTGCTCCTTCAGAACAATACGAGTGACAATAGACCCATCCGGCTTACAGACATCGCCAACCGTTAAGGCCAGCAGGTCAGAAATCCGCAAAGCCGAATTTACACCAATCCAAAACCACAGCCCGTGCTTAAGCGCCTTGCCCCGCAGATACAGCCGGACCGCTTCAATATCTTTTTTGCTCCGGAATGGTTCAACAAATTTCACACAGCCGTTCTCCTTTACTCAACTATTATGTGAGATTATAACTGAATATCCCAATTGTGTCAAGCCCGGCTAACCGTAAAAAACACCTATAAAGCCTTATAAATCAAGGCTGATAGCGTCCAACCCATAATCTCACATAATATCATTATGTGAGATTATATTATTTTCACCTCATTCATGCAAAGTTAACCTAAATTATACTATTTTATTAAGTTAACTTTTAGTTAACTTAATAAAATAACGATGTTAACTTTATTAAATTATTTAAAATAAGTTAACCTTATTATAAATATAGAATGACAAAATTAACAATAAGCGATAAAATATGTATATAGCTAAAAATAAAGGGGTATAAGCAATGAGTAATCAGGAAACGACCAGTGAGAATTCCGCAGCCGAAACAGGAAAGCTGCTTACCTATGGCGGTAAGGTTGATGAACAGTTGATGAATATGCTTAAAGAAGCGCAAAAAGCGGCAGGGATAAAAAAATTCTCCGATTTTATGAATGATATGCTTACGATTTACAGTGATAACAAACAGGTTGTCGAGCCGCCACAAATGCAAGTCATGAAAAAAGCAGTATACGATATAATGACAACTACCGAAAGCCTCCTAAATGCCATGCATATTATTGAAAACGATAAATTTAAGGCAATTGCCGAATATCGCCAACGAGCGCAGGACACAGAAGAATATGCCCTAAAGCTTGACGGCAAAATAGGCGACCTGGAAAAGAACCTCGCCGACGCAAAAAGAGAGTTAATCAAAGCCCAGTCGGAAACAGCAACCCTCCATGCGGAACTATTACGCGAAGCGGAATGCCGCAAAGGGATGGAAGGCATGATTAACAGTGTACAGCGGCTGGCTGATGAGGCCACCGCCTTAAAGAAAAAAGCCGAGGCAGAACGCGCCCAGGCCCTGGAGACTGTCACAGAGACCAGCAATAAAGTCAGCTTGCTGGAGGCTGCCAATGCCGATACGCTCGCCAGGCTGACCGCCGCCGAAACAAAAGCAAAAGACTGTCAGGAGGAACTTGTCTCAGAAAAAAACAATACCCGTCTGCTGCAGGAAAAACTCACAGGCGAAACCATCGCCCGCAACCGGCTGGAGGAGCGGCTCCAGATCATTGAACCGTTACAGCAGCAGGCCAGTCAAAAAATTGATTCCCTGCAGGCCGAAATCGCCGGCCTGCGCGTATCCGAACAGACCCTTTCCCAACAGGCAAGCAGCCTGGAAGCGCAATTACAGGCTTGCCACAGTAAACTGCAGGAGTATCAAACTGCCCCCCCTCTTACCAACATATAAGAATGCTCATACCAAAGGCAAATGCCCTGGCGCATATCGCATACCAGGGCATTTGCCTTTTGTCTTATTTTTGTTGCGCCTGCAGGAACTTAGCATTTATTTCTTCTGCCAGCACTTCCATATCATGTTGTTTAATGAAGTCCCAGCCCAGCCACTTAAACCCGGCATTGTCCGGAAAGTCAGCCATGCCGGCCGGATGCACAGAAGGAAAAAACGCCGCTCCGCAAACCCGGGCGATATGCGGCCCTGTCAAAAATTCCGCCAATTCCTTATACAATTTCATTTTATCGGCTTTGACCAGTACCGACACCGGAAAGGCCAGCGCCCCATCGGCCGGCCAAACTGTCTTAATATGCGAACGGCCGGCAATCGTGTTGGCAAAAAAATAAGGCATAATGTGGATAGGCGGAATATCGGCCTGATTACTTCTCAACGCCTTTACCATTTGTGACGGATGCAGACCATATTTTACAGACCTGGCCAGGGACGCCAAACCGGCTTCACCATATTCCTTATAGTAATTTAATTGCACAATATCGCAAAAAACATCGTTATGGCCACGAATAGCTATCTTTTTTTCATAAACCGGATGTAGTAAATCATGCCAGCTGTTAGGTACAGGCAGATCACCAAGACGCTGCAGATCCACCACCATAACCAGCGCATTAACCGCAATTACCGCAAAATGCCCCTCTTTGTCGATTAAACCGGCTTGCTCCAGCCGGGGATCAATATCGGTATAGCCAATCTGCGAAAACACACCATTTCGTACAAAGCGTTCCATAAACAGCGGGTTAAAAAAGCTGTAACCGGCTGTCAATAAAATATCAGGCACTTCATCGGGGTCTTCAAAGTATTTAATATATTCGTCATAATTAACCATATTCGTAGAAAAGGCTTCCGAACAATAATCCAGTCTGATTTCCCCGGCTTGCCGCATGCCCTCAATAAAGCGGCTTAATTCCGCCTCCAGCGGCACCTTGAGCGGGCAGGGCAGCAACGCAACCATATTGAGCTTACCCGCATTCGCCGCTCCTATTTCCAGCCGGCGGTATAAACCGGCATCGGCAATCTGTTCCTCCAGCAGTTTAATAAAAGCTGCCACATTAATTTGTTTGGTTTTTAATGCTGTTTTCAGTTTGAGAACAGGCCCCAACTGCTGCAATACGCCATCATCTGCTAACTGAGGAAAACCATTATGGATAAATACAGACCGGGTTGCCGGATAAGTTGCAATCAACTGGCCAATGGTTATGTCGCCAAGTTCCAAAAAAATTCCTCCTCCCATATGGTTTGCTTACTTGATTGCAGCCGGAATCTCATTAATACATTCACCCTGGCGCAGTAATTCTCTAATGCCGGCCAGTTGACGGTCAATTTGCTCAAGCCGGACCAGGTTCTCACGTTCGGCCGGCGTTGTTGCGATAATCTTACTGATGCCCCCGTTTTTTATGACCAGCCGTTTATCCCCCATTAACGCCAGGATCGGGTCATGGGTAGCCATAAGTACAATCTTCTCCTTGTCGACAAGCAGCTGCAGGGCTTGCTTGCGATCAATCCCGGCATTCTCAATTTCATCAATCAGGATAATCGGCGACGAACTCAAGTACGCCGTATCGGCAATCATCAGTGCCCGCGACTGGCCGCCGCTTAGCGAAGTAACAGGCGTGTCCGGTTGGAAGGGTTCGCCTGCCAGTTCGTTAGCCTTATCAATGATACGCTGGATAATAAGCTGATCTTGCTCAATCATTCTGCTCTCGGCGTGCATCCCGACAAATTCCCGGACTGTCAGATCCATAATGAAATTCATATTCTGTGATAATTGTGCCACCAGCTTATGTTCGACAGCAAACCTCCTGGTCATATCCGGTACTTGCCCATCGACCAGAATCTGGCGTTTTGTCGGTGTATCCCGCTGGGCAACCCATTCTATATCGGCCAGCAGCCGGCTTTTTCCCGAACCGGTTGGTCCAACTATACAGATGATCTCACCAGCCCGGATCGTTAAATCAAGGTTCTCCTGTTTACCGTTTTTGTCAATGCCGCCACAGATGGTTACCGTTTTGACCGTTTTTTCTCTCACTTTTAATGTTTCCATTTGGGCCATAAAGGCGCCAAACTGGGTTTTGAGTTCTTCATAGCCTAATCCGATGTCCTGCAGCTGTTCTTCCGTAAGGGTCGCAAAATAGGTTTGAACCGTCTGGTTGTCATCGCGATCCCCTGCCGGCAATAACGAAAAAAAATCAATTGCATGGGGATAATCAACAAATAACTGACGCAAAGATAAAGCCGCTAACATGTCCCACATAACCATCCGCCTTTCGTTTTACAGCAAATCCATCTTGCGCACATTGCCCATTTGAAAATCCACACCCACTCGTGTTTGCCCCAAGCAGTAGGAACAAACGGCAGCCGGCATGGAAAAACGCAGATTACAACCTCCTAACGATTCCCACTGGGCTGCAGTTTTAAACAAACGGCTCACTTCCTGAGCGCCTTGTCCGGTAATACCATTAACCTGGACAATAACCGCCCCGGGATTGGCCTGTTTGACGCGAAAGGCAAACACCTCCCGTTCCGCCTGCGAAACAATATCTCCCTTGGTAATAACGATAATATCAGCCAATTTCAGCATAGGACCAATTTTGCGAGGCGTATGTACACCACTAAGATTATCGATAATACACACAGCCATTACACCGCGGATATGAGGCGAACAACGATTGCACAAACCGGCACTTTCGGTAATTAACATATCCAGATTCTGCTTAATCCCCCATTCCAGGCAATCCTGAATATTGGTTACAAAAAAGTGATCAGGGCATAAGTTGCCCGATAATCCGGTTTTGACCAGGATATTGTTTTTTTCATATAACTGCTGATCTTGGGTTGAAAGACAGTCAAACTTGACCACTCCGGTCTTTACGCCATCTCCCTGCAAGGCTTTTATAAGGTTAAGAATCACTGATGTTTTGCCGGCCGAAGGCGGCCCGGCCACTGTGATTAGCTGCATAAGGTTTCAGAGCTCCCATCAAATAATATAACGCCAGAACATCTGTGGTGGCACATGTGACCTAACTCAAATGTAACACAAACTCACAAAAATAACCACAATTAAGTCAATATGTAAAGTAATCAGTGTTTGCATTATTCATTTGCTTGCAATATAATATTACTATAACTAACATAAACAAATTAATAAATTACATTTAGTCCATTTATATTCATTTATGTTCAACGAGCGAGAAAAGCAAACAACTGGGTTTATTTTTTATATTAACTCAATTCTGCCGGTAAATCAATTCAGGCAGACCAGTCAACAGCGCGTCATTAGCGAGGCCCTCCTTCGTAGTACATAGTAATCACACAAACATATATATTGCTCCTTAGCCGAATTGCCTAACCCTTTCATGGCATGGTGACCGGCCGACCGGTATAGCGGGAAACGGCTATACTTCCCGCTTTTTCTTTGGAAAGGATGCATTAGTTTTGAGGCGGCGCAATCTCTGCGCCTGTTTTGTGTTACGACAAACAGCCGTCGGAAAATAAGTGCCAGACCTTCTCCAGGGAGAAATCTGGCACTTATTCTATAAAAAGGGTTGGTGAATCATGTATGGACACTTCTGCTTTCACTGTAATAATTAACGACATCAAAGTGGATACACTGCCGCTTTTCATTCAGCTTGCTGCCGATACGGCTTCGGCTTATAAAGAAATCGACCTGCTCTACGAGACCGATAAAACCCGCTTTCAAAGCGCAGCTGCCCGCTCATCTTACGCCAATCATCCCCTGTTTACAACCGGCGGCATTGACCGTCAGATTTATGCCGCCAAATATTCAGGCCTGCTGTTGGCAGCAATAGAAGACGGTCCAAACTCCCCTTTATTTAAAAAGGTAACTGTTATTATGACCAAACGATGGCATGTATTGTATTGTCATATCAGGGATTGTGAAACCTTGGATTTAGCAAAGGTGATCAAACCCCATTATTACTCCAAGCCGGTAAAAGACAGCTACAAACACAATCTGCTGACAGGGGCGGCCACCCGCTACATCCGGTCCTTTATCACCTTATACCCATCCATCGACCTGCCCCTGCACGCCACTTTAAAGTTTTCCCTGTTTATAGCCTGCGCCGTGGGCCGGCCGGTCATAGTATCAGATCCGGAACTCCTTTCCAT
>JAEWGR010000174.1 GCA_023388195.1 Bacillota bacterium | reverse complement strand
GTTTGGACTTGTCCGGTGCCAGCAGCTGCAGGCTGTTTTGTGATGGTAATTCAATATTGACACTCATCCGGTCTGCCAGCATGCCCAACCGTGTTATCAGGGCATTGTCGGCTCCCGGTATCGCTTTGGCATGAATATAACCGGAGAACCGGTATTCCTCACGCAGGATACGCAAGGTTTCTATGATCTGCTCGCAGGTGTAGTCCGGATTTTTCAGTACACCGGAGCTTAAAAAAAGGCCTTCAATATAATTGCGGCGGTAAAAATTGATGGTCAGTTCGGCCAATTCCCGGGGGGTGAACGCGGTCCGGGGGGTGTCGTTAGAGCTGCGGTTGACACAATATTTGCAGTCATATGCGCAAATATTGGTCTGCAGCACTTTGAGCAGGGAAATGCAGCGCCCATCAGCCGAAAAGCTGTGACAGATGCCACAGGCGGCGGCACTGCCGATACCGCCGGCGGCAGCTTTTTTGTTTACGCCGCTCGAGGTGCAGGCCACATCGTATTTTGCCGCATCGGTTAAGATCTTCAGTTTGTCAAACACATCCACATTCATCAGCTCCCTTGCATGTTTTATTATACCCTAGAACATATGTTCTAGTAAAGGGGATAATAATATTTTCAGCAAGCTACTGGATTGGCGCTGGTATCAGTGGTTCAGACCGGCCGCCACCGGCAGTGACGGCGTTGAACCAGAGTTTATTGCCGGGTAATGAGATACTGCCAGAACCGGTCCAGACAGGCCGGCAGCAGCGGTTGGCGGCAAACGGCATAAAACTGGCGTTCAATCACCGGTGCCGGCAGCGGCAGGGCAATTAACTGGCCTGACGCAAGCTCATTTTCAACCGCCCAGGAAGAGATAAAGCCTACCCCGATTTTGTTCAGGATAGCGGCTTTGACAGCCTGATTACTGCCCGCTTCCATGACAACAGTGAGTTCATCCCGGTTAATGCCAAAGCGGGCCAGTGCATTCAGGGCCGAACTGACGGTGCCTGATGATTTTTTGCGCAAAATAAACGGCAGGGTCAGAATCCAGGTTTTTACCGGGCTATTTCCGGCCACTGATTGATAGTCAGGATGGGCGGCAAGCACCAGTTGGTCCGTCCAGAGGGGCTGACTCACCAGACTGTCGTCCGGCTTGGTGCCCACGACAGCAATAGGAAAGTCACCATTCCGGAATTTATCCAGGATGGTGTCACTGTCGCCGGTTATGAGTGATACGCTCAAACCGGGGGTGTTTTGCAGGAACTGAGCCAGCAGCGGCGGGAGGATATAGTCGGCGGGGATGGTGCTGGCGCCGAGCAGTATCCGGCCGGCCGCCCCTTGGGCCATGGCTTGAATTTCTTTGCGGGCAGCGGTAGTCAGGTCATTGATTATCCGTGTAGTCTGGTACAGTCTTTCTCCATATATGGTTAAAGAAACCCCTTTGGAGGTCCGGAAGAACAAGGGGCAGCCAAAACTTTTTTCCAGGTTGTCAATGTGAAATGAGATTGTGGGCTGGGTAAGTTCCAGTCTTTTTGCCGCAGCAGAAAAACTACCCTCTTCCGCAACATAGGAAAACACAGTTAAAGATTGTATATATGACATGTACTCACCTCAACTATTAATATGGCATTAGTTATTGTTAAGTAATTCGTAAGCCGGGATAAATTATCCTGTTAAAGCCTGGCAGGGGAGGAATATTATTGTTTATATATAATATTTATATTGGAATTAAAAATATTCTTTATATGGGGTGAGGGGAATTGAACTGGTTGATTATTGTCACAGGTGTTGTTTTTGGTCTCGGGGCGGTACTGCTGGTCAAGTTTGGCAATCCTGGCAATTATGGTTTTTGCGCTGCCTGTCAGTTGCGGGATATTGCCGGTGCGGTGGGGCTTCACAGTACGGCTACCCTGCAGTATGCGCGGCCTGAGATTTTGGGATTCGTACTCGGTGCCTTTGGTTTGTCCCGCGTTAGCGGTGAGTTTAAAGCCAGGGGCGGCTCCAGTCCGCTTGTGCGCTTTGTATTGGGAATGGCGATGATGCTTGGGGCGCTGGTGTTCCTGGGCTGTCCCCTGCGGGCTATCCTCCGGGTGGCCGGCGGCGATCTCAACGGCATTACTGCCCTGACCGGCTTTATTGCCGGTATTGGGGCCGGGATCCTATTTCTGAAACGCGGTTTTAATCTGGGACGAGCCTATACCTATACCGGCGGGAACCGGGTGACCGGCTATCTGGCGGCAGCAGCGGCACTGGTGCTGCTGGTGGGCGTAAGCTTGGGGGCGGGTTTTTTGAACTTCAGTGCCAAAGGGCCTGGTTCTATGCATGCCCCGGTTATCCTGAGCCTGGTTGCCGGGCTGGCCGGCGGTGCCCTGGCCTGGCGCACCCGGATGTGTCTCAGTGGCGGCTTTCGTGATTTTATGCTGGCCGGGGATACATACCTGCTGAAAATCTATGGGGTCATGTTTGCCGCCGCCCTGGCCGGCAACCTGTATTTTGGATTCTTTAAACTGGGCTTTGAGAATCAACCGCTGGCTCATACCATGCATATCTGGAATTTTCTCGGTCTGTTCCTGACCGGTCTGGCAGCTACGTTAGCCGGCGGTTGTCCGCTCCGGCAGCTGATACTGTCCGGTGAGGGCAGTACGGATGCCATGTTTTGCGTGCTCGGCATGCTGGCCGGTGCCGGTATTGCCCATAATCTTAATGCGGCCGGCTCGGCCGCCGGTGTCGGCATTAACGGACAAATTGCTGTAGTTGCCGGTATTGCCGTAGTTGCCGGCATTGGCTGCCTGTTCAGGGAAAAACTTGTACCGGCAGGCAAAGGAGTTTGATAAACTGTGGCGAATATTCTTGACGTACGGGGATTAAGCTGTCCCCTGCCGCTGCTCAGAACCCAAACTGCGCTGGCGGCAGCTGTCGGCAATGTCTGCATCCCGGCCGATGAGCCTGCTGCTAAAGAAAAAATAATAAAATATGCCAGGTCGCAGAAGTTTGCTGTTGAATGGGCTGAGACCAGCGGTGAATATACTATTAACATATCCAAATAGCGGTCAATGATGTTGCCGGCTCAGAAGGGGTAGATATATGCTCAGTTGTGTCATTACATTTCCGTCAGTTTATCACGCCTTCCGGGCTAAGAAGATCTTACGGGAGAACGGTATCACAGCCGAATTAATCCCTGTGCCGCGAGAACTGAGCGCATCCTGTGAAGGCCTGGCCGCGCAGGTTGCCGAAAGCGAGGTTGACAGGGCGGTTGAGGTCCTGGGGGCTAAGGGAATTGCTATGCTGCAAAAGGGTGTTAAGCTGATTCAGGCCTATTAAAACGATAGGAGATCAGGATTAAACAGAGTCTGGACAACAGGCTCTTTTTTTCTTTTATTAACGACAGGAAAAGGGAAACAGATGGAGAAAATAAATATGTTTACCCTACTCTGATTTAGGGAGGATACTATGAATAAAATCTATGACCGCCTGAACCCGGCTCAGCAGGAAGCTGTCGCCCATACTAACGGACCGCTCCTGATTATGGCCGGGGCCGGTTCAGGTAAAACCAAGGTATTGACTAGCCGGATTGCCAACCTGCTGGCGCAGGGCGTGGCGCCTTACAATATTCTTGCCATTACCTTTACCAATAAAGCCGCCGCGGAAATGAAGGAACGGGTAACCGGCATTGTCGGTCTGGCAGCCCGGGATATCTGGCTGAGTACGTTTCACGCTTTTTGCGCCAAATTTCTCCGGATGGAGATTGAAAATCTCGGTGGCTACAACCGAAATTTCGTTATTTATGATGCCAGCGAATCCCAGACCCTGATTAAGAATTGTGTCAGAGAACTAAATTTGGATGACAAGCAATTTACCCCCGGCGGCGTTCAGGCTACCATTTCCAACGCCAAAAATGCCCTGCAGGATGTGCGGGAGTTTACCTCGCAGGCTGATAATTTCTATAATCTCAAGGTCGCTGAGGTATATAAGCTGTATCAGAGCAAACTCAGAGTACATAATGCCCTGGATTTTGATGATCTTTTGATGCTGTCGGTGGAGTTACTGGAATATAATGCCATGGTTCGGGAAAAATATCAGGATAAGTTCCATTATATCCTGATTGACGAATATCAGGATACGAACAGGGCCCAGTATCTCTTAGCCAGGACACTGGCTGCCAAATACCGCAACCTGTGTGTTGTCGGCGATGTGGATCAAAGCATTTATGCCTGGCGGGGTGCCGATATCCAAAATATCATGGATTTTGAAAAAGATTATCCCGAGGCCAAGGTCATCAAACTGGAACAAAACTACCGGTCGACGCAAACTATCCTGGATGCGGCCAATGCGGTTATTGAAAACAACTGCAACCGCAAGGCCAAGTCATTGTGGACCGATAATCAGGCCGGCGACGCAATCACCCATTACCTGGCCATGGATGAGCGGGATGAGGCCCGCCATATTGCCGATACGATCATTAAGCTTAATACGGTATACCGCACACCGTATAAAGATATGGCCATCCTGTACAGAACTAATGCCCAGTCCCGGGCGATAGAGGAAGGACTGCGCAACGGTGCGATCCCCTATACCATGGTGGGCGGGCTGCGCTTTTATGACCGCAAGGAAATAAAAGATATTATGGCCTATGTTAAGCTGGTGTTTAATCCGGCCGATGCCATCAGCCTGCTGCGCATTATCAATGTGCCGCGCCGGGGCATTGGCGAAACCACAATTGGCCGTCTGGCCGATTATGCGGCCCATAACGATGTGCCCCTGTTTGATGCCGTATCGAATCCCGATCTGGTTCCGGGTCTTACCGCCCGGGCCAAAAATCAGCTGGAATCATTGGCTGCCCTGATTTTCAACCTGATGGCCGGCCAGCATACTCTGTCGGTGGCCGAGCTGCTGGAAAAAGTTATGCGTGATTCGGGATACCTGGCTGAACTGGAAACCGACAGCGATCCCCAGTCGGAAACCCGGATTGAAAACCTGAAAGAACTCATAAGTGATGCCAAAAAATTTGCCAACACCGAACAGGATAACACCCTGGAAAACTTCTTGAGTCATGTGGCTCTGTTGACCGACACGGATAAAGAAGAAACCAGTGATGATAAGGTTACGCTGATGACCCTGCATTCAGCCAAGGGGCTTGAATTTCCCACCGTATTCCTGGCAGGTCTGGAAGAAGGGATTTTCCCCCACGTCCGCACCCTGATGAATGAACAGGAAGTGGAGGAGGAACGCCGGCTGTGTTATGTCGGCATTACCCGGGCGGAACGCAAGTTATATGTTTCCAATGCCAGACAGCGCATGATCTATGGTAATACCGTATGCTACGCGCCCTCCCGCTTTTTGGATGAGATTCCACCGGAGCTGCTTGAGCGGTATGCACCCCGGCGTCCCAGCCACTTAGCCCCTGTGCAAAGCCGTCCGGCTGCCGCGACGGTAATGCCGTCCAGTCCGATGGCCAAACCGGACCTGATTTTACTCAAAGACCCGGTACAGACGGCAGCTAAGCCAGTCAATACCGACTGGAAGCCGGGAGAGAAGGTGTATCACGCCAAGTGGGGCACAGGTACGGTGGTTGCCGTTACCGGCAGCGGCACCGGCCTGCAGCTCAGTATTGCGTTTCCCAATGAAGGCATCAAAAAACTGCTGGCCCAATTGGCGCCGATCAGCAGGGTCTAATATACTCTTTTTCGGGGGTTAACGAAGTGAAGACAGAGATACCGGCCAGCCTGACGGCCGCAGCGCAAGCTATTGAGGAACTAAAAAAGACGCTCCATTACCACAGCCACCGCTATTATGTGCTGGACAGCCCTAAAGTCAGTGATGCAGAATATGACCGACTGCTGCGGCAGCTTATTGACATGGAAACAGCCTACCCGTCACTCATTACGCCTGATTCGCCCAGCCAGCGGGTGGGAGGGGCGCCGGCCGCTGGTTTTGAGCGGGTTGCTCATCTGACCCCGATGTTTAGTCTGGGCAATGCGTTTTCCGCAGCTGAGCTCAAAAGCTTTGATGCCCGGGTCCGGAGCGGTCTTGACGGTGCCGACGTGGAATATGTGGTTGAACTGAAGATTGACGGCCTGGCGATGAACCTGGTTTATGAAAACGGCCGCTTAGTCCGGGGGGCAACCAGGGGTGACGGCACCTATGGCGAGGATGTGACAACAAATATCCGCACGATCCGGTCGGTGCCGCTGGTATTGCACGCGGCCGGCGGGGTGCCGCCGCTGCTGGAGGTGCGGGGCGAGGTATATCTGCCCAGGAGCGAGTTTGACCGCCTCAACAAGCTCAGAGAGAATGCCGGTGAAGCCCTAATGGCTAACCCCCGGAATGCAGCCGCCGGTTCTATCCGGCAGCTTGACCCGAAAATTACGGCCGAGCGGGCGCTGGCTATCTTTATGCACGGTTTGGGAACCGAAGAGGGGCTGGGGGTGGCAACCCATTCGGCCATGCTGGAAAAGCTGCAGGCCCTGGGCTTCAAAATTAATCCGCATTACCGGCTGTTTACCAATATTGACGAGGTTGCCGATTATTGTGAAAGCTGGTCGGAAAAGCGGGTTGACCTGCCGTATGATATTGACGGCCTGGTCATTAAGGTCAACAATCTGGCCAGCCAGCGGACCCTGGGAACCACGGCCAAGGACCCGCGCTGGGCCATTGCCTATAAATTCCCGGCTGAACAGGCTACTACTGTTGTTGAGGATATCTTTGTCCGGGTAGGCCGCACCGGGGCCCTGACACCGACTGCCGTTCTACGGCCGGTGCGTCTGGCCGGCAGCACGGTCAGCCGGGCAACCCTCCACAATGCCGACTATATTGAGGAAAAAGATATTCGTATTGGTGACACGGTGATTGTACACAAAGCCGGAGAGATTATTCCTGAGGTGGTGTCGGTCGTACTAAACCGCCGGACCGGCAATGAGGCACCCTTCGTTATGCCCACGGTCTGCCCGGAATGTAATCAGCCGATTATGCGCGAGCCGGACGAAGTGGCCCATAAATGTGTCAATCCCCGCTGCCCGGCCCTGCTGCGGGAAGGGCTGATCCATTTTGTCTCCCGTGATGCGATGAACATTGACGGCCTGGGACCGGCGGTCATTACCAGCCTGCTGGCAGCGGGGCTGGTACAGGATGCTGCCGATTTGTACAGTCTGCAGCCAGGTGCTTTGGCCGCTCTGGACCGGATGGGGGATAAGTCGGCCCAAAACCTGGTGACTGCTATTGACGACAGCAAAAAAGCCGGTTTAGCCCGCGCCCTTTTTGCCCTTGGCATCAGGTATGTCGGCGCTAAAGCCTCGGCTATTCTGGCCCGGCGGTATGGTGATATTGACAGTCTGGCGGCAGCCAGTGCGGAAGAATTAATGACAATTGATGAGATTGGTCCCAAGATTGCTGAAAGTGCGGCCAGTTATTTTGCTGACCCTGCCAATTTGGCCTATATTGAAAAACTTAAAGCCGCCGGCCTGAAACTGACAGAGGAGATGCAGGCGGTAAGCCAGGAACTGGCCGGTAAAACCTTTGTCCTGACAGGAACGCTGTCGATGGCCCGTAAGGAAGCGGAAGAACTCATTACCGCCTGTGGCGGTAAGGTAGCGTCTGCTGTCAGCAAAAAGACCAGTTATGTTGTAGCCGGTGCTGAGGCCGGCAGCAAGCTTGAGAAAGCGCAGGCGCTGGGAATCACGGTGCTGGACGAAGAACAGTTCCGGATGCTGGTGCAAAAGCCGCAGGCATGATATAATATCTGTTATTGAAAATATTGGCACGTTTTGCCTTGAGGAAGGGGATTTTATGAAAATTGACCGCCAAGCTGTTGAAAATGTAGCCCTCTTATCCCGGCTGGAGATGGCAACTGAGGAATTGGACGCCTATGCTGTACAGCTTAACGCTATCTTAGAATATGCAGATATTTTAAATAAGCTTGATACCCAGGGCGTGGAACCGACCGCCCATGTGCTGCCCTTGAAAAATGTCATGCGTCCCGATGTGGTCAAGCCTTCACTGCCGCAGGAACAGGCCTTGGCCAATGCACCGGAGGCCGAGGACGGCTATTTTAAGGTGCCCAAAATCATGGAAGGGTAAGGATTGGAGGTCAAAACCGTGAAATTGTTTAAACAAACAGCACATGTGCTGCATGCTATGCTGATGAAAAAAGAAATATCAGCCGTTGAACTGGCCCGGGACATCTTTGCCAGAACCGATGCGGTTGAGCCTAACGTACGTTCTTACATAACGGAAACCAGAGACCAGGCGCTGGCTCAGGCAGCCGACATCGATGCCCGAATCGGGCGGGGCGAGGCGATCGCGCCGCTGGCCGGCATTCCCGGTGCGCTGAAAGATAATATCTGCACCCGCGGCACTAAAACGACCTGTGCCTCCAAAATTCTGGCCAATTTCGTTCCGCCTTATAATGCTACCGTAGTAGACAAGCTGGCCGCCCAGGGGGCTGTTGTCACCGGCAAGGCCAACTGCGATGAGTTTGCCATGGGTGGTTCCACTGAAAACTCGGGCTTTTTCGTATCCCGCAACCCCTGGGATACAGACCGGGTTCCCGGTGGTTCCAGCGGCGGTTCGGCTTCGGCCGTGGCCGCCGGTGAAGCCGTGTGGGCGCTGGGCTCCGATACGGGCGGCTCCATTCGCCAACCTGCCGCCTACTGCGGCAATGTTGGCCTGAAGCCAACCTATGGCCGGGTTTCCCGCTACGGTCTGGTAGCCTATGCCTCGTCACTGGATCAAATCGGCCCGATTACCCGGGATGTTACCGACTGCGCCCTGGTGCTTAATGCTATCGCCGGTCATGATGCCAAGGACTCGACTTCCATTCATATCGACGCCCCCGATTATACCGGGGCGCTTGTGAATAGTGTTAAAGGCCTCCGGATCGGTCTGCCCAAAGAGTACTTCGGCGCCGGTATTCAGCCGGCGGTTGCGGCTACTATTCGAAAGGCGATTGATCAGTTGATCGCCATGGGCGCAGAGGTTAAAGAAGTATCCCTGCCTCATACCGAGTATGCCCTGCCGGCCTATTACCTGCTGGCTCCGGCCGAGGCCAGCTCCAATCTGGCCCGGTATGACGGTGTGGGCTTTGGCCACCGGGCAACAGGCACTGATATTATCGACATGTATAAAAAAACCCGCAGTGAAGGCTTCGGACCTGAGGTCAAGCGCCGCATTATGCTGGGTACCTATGCCCTCAGCTCCGGTTATTATGATGCCTACTATCTGAAGGCCCTTCAGGTCCGGACCCTGGTTAAACAGGACTTCGACCGGGCCTTTGCGGAAGTCGATGTGCTGGTTACGCCAACCGCACCGACTACGGCCTTTAAAATCGGCGAACTCAGTGACCCGCTGGCGATGTACCTGCAGGATATCTTCACCATCCCGGTCAACCTGGCCGGCCTGCCAGGGATATCTATCCCGTGCGGTTTTGTTGAAGGCCTGCCTGTGGGCATGCAGATTATCGGCAAGCCGCTGGCTGAGGCCACCATTATCCAGGCGGCTTACACCTTTGAACAGGCTAATGATTACCATACGCGTTTTGCGCCGCTAGGGGAGGTTTAACGCCATGAAATATGAAACAGTCATTGGACTGGAAGTCCATTCCGAGTTAAAAACCCAATCGAAAATATTCTGCGGCTGCAGCACCCGGTTCGGTGCTGACCAGAATACCAATGTGTGCCCTGTATGCCTGGGGCTGCCGGGTGTACTGCCGGTTATTAACGAAAAGGTGGTGGAGTTTGCTGTCCGGGCCGGTTTGGCGCTTAACTGCCAGATTTTGCCGTTCAGTAAATTTGACCGCAAGAACTACTATTACCCGGATCTGCCCAAGAATTATCAGACCTCACAGTATGACCTGCCGATTGCCGTCAACGGCTATCTGGACATCGAGGTCAATGGTGAGACCAAACGCATCGGCATTACCCGGGTCCATATGGAGGAAGATGCCGGCAAGCTGGTCCACTCCGGCACAATCAGCAACAGCGAATATGCCCTGGTTGACTATAACCGCACCGGCGTGCCGCTGATTGAGATTGTCTCCGAGCCGGACCTGCGCTCTCCTGAGGAAGCTAAGGCGTATCTGGAAAAAATGAAGGCCATCCTGCAATATATTGATGTTTCGGACTGCAAGATGGAGGAAGGCAGCCTGCGTTGCGATGCCAACATCTCGCTGCGGCCGGCCGGTACCGAGCCTTTTGGCACCAAAGCCGAGCTCAAGAACCTTAATTCGTTCCGGTCAGTGCAGCGGGGCCTCGAATATGAGGTGGAACGGCAGACCGAGCTATTGACAGAAGGAGGCCGTGTGATCCAGGAAACCCGTTCCTGGGATGAAAATAAAGGCATAACCCTGTCGATGCGCAGTAAGGAACAAGCCCATGATTACCGCTATTTCCCGGAACCGGAGCTTGTCCCCATCGTCGTCGATCCGGCCTGGGTTGAGGATATCCGGACCAGCCTGCCTGAACTGCCTGATGCCCGTAAAGCCCGGCTGATGAGCGAATATGGCCTCTCGGCCTATGATGCCGAGACCATCACTGCCAGCCGGTTCATGGCTGATTATTATGATGCCACCGTCAAGGCCGGGGCCGATGCCAAGGCTGCTGCCAACTGGCTGATGGGGGATGTTTCCAAACACCTTAATGCCGCTGGCAAGACCGCTGCCGAATGCCCGGTTGCCCCTTCCCAGTTAGCCGCTCTAATCGCCCTGATCAGCAAAGGCACTATCTCCGGCAAGATTGCCAAAACCGTGTTTGAAGGCATGTGGGACAGCGGCAAGGACGCCGAGGTCATTGTCAAAGAGCAGGGGCTTGTGCAGATCAGTGACGAAGGCGCTATTGTTGCTATCGTCGATGGTGTTATTGCCGCCAATCCTCAGTCGGTAACTGATTTTAAAGCCGGTAAAGAAAAAGCGATTGGCTTCTTGGTGGGTCAGGTTATGAAACAAAGTAAAGGCCGCGCCAATCCTGAACTTGTCAACAAACTGTTAAAAGACCGGCTGGCTTTATTATAATGCAAGCATAAATTGCCAAACAGGACGCGGTTTTCCGCGTCCTGTTTTTTGCATGAAAGCCTATCTGACCGCGCATAATGGTAGTATTGATAACGCCGAAAAAAATGAGGTCATTATCATGCTGAAAGCTACCTGGGATTTACGGGCTGTATTAGCTGTTCACATCCTGCGTCTGGCAACCGGCATACTTGTTGTGCGGCTGGTATATCCGCTTTTTTTTACGGCAAGTCCCTGGATTATTGAACTGACCGACCGCCTGATTGTTTTGACTTTAGTAGTATGGAAAGTTCGCGATACCAGGGGCGATCTGGCTGAGCTGGGGCTTTCGCTTGTGAACTGGGGGCGTAATGTGGGGAAAGGTCTGGCTGGCGGACTGGTTTTGTTATTGATCAGCCTCTACAGTGAGCGTGTGTATACCACCATGCTGCTGGTTGCACCGGCCCAGCATCCGATTGTGGCCGAAGTGCAGACCGCCATGTCCTGGCAGCAGCTGCTTATGCCCCTGTTTCTGGCCGGTGTTGCCGCCCCCATTACGGAAGAGGTGCTTTATCGCCTGTTTACCTTTCTGCCACTGAAAGATAAATGGGGCCTGTGGGGCGGGGCCCTGCTCAGTGCCGCAATTTTTGCCCTGTTTCATTTTAATGCGTATTGGCTTGTGGAAATGATCATCGTTGGTATTGGATTTGCCCTGCTGTATTTTTGGACAGGGTCGCTGCTGACTTCCATTACGGCCCATTCTTTCATTAATACCACTAAAATTGTCATGATGTATATGGGTGTGTCGTTCCTGTAGCAGGATTTTGGCGGCAGCCGGTAGAAACATTCTATGTGGTAATTTTTGCATAGAATAACTTTTCACAGTGCTGCAAATGGTGTCAATTCATTGCCAATGAAAGTCCAACAGCCTGTAGGCCGCGCTTAGCAGTAAGTAATTACTACAGCGGGTCTGCGGTGCACATGCTTGGGGTAAATGAAAACAAAGGGAGGACTTATTTTCATGACCATAAGTCAGGAATTGCCGGTCGAAAAACTCCGCTTTAACTGTGATGACAGCGTGTTTAACTTTACTACAACAGAGACAGTATCGCCACTTGAGGTCATGATTGGACAGGAACGGGCGGTAAAAGCCGTTGAGTTTGGTTTGTTTACGAAAAACCCCGGCTATAATATTTTTATCTCCGGGTTAGTCGGCACCGGTAAGATTACGTATGCCGAGTCGGCCGTAAAAAAAGCGGCCAGCCGGCAGGAGCTTCCTTACGACTGGTGTTATGTCAATAATCTGGAAACCCCCGGTCAGCCGATTGCCCTGGCTCTGCCGGCCGGCGTCGGTCAGGTTTTCAAGCAGGACATGCAGGAACTCATTGAAAACCTGAAAACCGGTATTCCCAAGGTATTCAGCAGCGAAGACTATGAGCAGGCGAAAGCCGGCCTGCTAAAGCAGTATCAGGAACAGCGCTCGGTGATGGTGGAAGAGTTTACAGCGTATGCCGAATCGCAAGGCATTTCCCCGCAATGGAGTTCAACCGGTTTTGTTGGCTTACCGATGGTGGATGGCAAGGCGCTGGCACCGGAGGATTTTCAGAAACTGGAGAAAGAACAGCGGGAAGCCATTGAAAAAAACCTGTTTGCCGTCCATGAAAAAGGTATGGAGGTCGTGCGCAAGATTCAGCTGCTGGAACGGGGAACCAGGGAGGAACTGAAACAGCTTGACAGCAAAGTCGGCTTATTTGTTGCCGGCCATCTGATTGATGAACTCAAGGAAAAGTATGACGGTCATAAAACCGTTGTCGATTATCTGGAAGCTATCAGACAGGATGTATCGAAAAACATCAATGAATTTAAACCTCAGCCGGAAGAGGATAACAACCCGCTGGCAATTTTTAAGCGGCCGGCTCAGGATGCGAAGGATAAATACAATGTCAATCTCCTGGTAGAACACCGGGAGCCGCAGGGGGCGCCGGTTGTCGTTGAGATCAACCCCACCTACTATAACCTGGTGGGCCGGGCGGAATATGAAACCCGGATGGGGGTTGTGAGCACCGACTATACCATGATTAAGCCTGGGGCTTTGCATAAAGCCAATGGCGGTTACTTAATCCTGAATGCCCGGGACGTATTGACAAATGTTGGTGCCTGGGATGCCTTAAAACGGGTGCTTAAGACCAAGAAACTGCAAATTGAGAACCTGGGCGAGCAATATGGCGTGCTGGCCATGGCCTCGCTGAAACCGGAACCCATTCCGATTAACGTCAAGGTCGTATTGATTGGCAACCCCTATATTTATCAACTGCTATATAATTACGATGAGGACTTCCGCAAGCTGTTCAAGGCCCATGCCGATTTTGACGTGATTATGGAGAATAATCCTGTCAATATTCAGAAACTGGCCGGTTTTATCAGCTCCACTGTCGGCCGGGAGAAACTCAAGCATTTCGATCGCGCCGCCGTTGCCCGGATTGTTGAATACAGTTCGCGCCTGACCGGCTCGCAAAATAAGCTGACAACCAGATTTAATGATATTGTAGAGATTCTCTGTGAAGCCGATGTCTGGGCCACAATGGACAACAGTGAGCTTGTCACAGCCGGCCATATTAAAAAAGCGATTGAAGAGAAACGCTACCGGGCTAATAAATATGAAGAGCGCCTGCAGGAGATGTTTGCCGAAGGGCAGCTGCTGATTGACACCGAAGGCGAAAAAACAGGTCAGGTCAATGGACTAGCCGTTTTGTCGGTTGGTGAGTACATGTTTGGCAAACCGTCCCGCATAACCGCCAACACCTATCTGGGAAAAAGCGGGATCATCAATATTGAACGGGAAACCAAAACCAGCGGTACAAGCCATACGAAAGGCGTGCTGATCCTCAGTGGCTATCTTGGCCAGAAATACGCCCAGCAATATCCCCTGACCCTGACGGCCAGCCTGACCTTTGAACAATTGTATGACGGTGTCGACGGTGACAGTGCCTCAAGCACCGAACTGTATGCCATCCTGTCCAGTGTGGCTGATGCGCCGATTAAGCAGTATATCGCCGTAACCGGTTCCGTCAACCAGAAAGGCGAGATTCAGCCCATCGGCGGCGCGACGGAAAAGATTGAAGGCTTCTTTGCAGTCTGCAAGCTCAAGGGCCTGACAGGCCAGCAAGGCGTGATGATTCCCCATCAGAATGTCAGCAACCTGGCCTTAAATGACGAGGTTGTCGAGGCTGTACGGCAGGGCCGGTTCCATATCTATCCGGTGGCCACGATTGATCAGGGTATTGAGATCCTGACTGGAATACCCGCCGGTGAAGCCGGTCCGGACGGAACCTATCCTGCCGATACAATCAACGCCCGGGTCAACCGGAAGCTTAAAGAATATACCGAAACCCTGATTAAGCTGGGCAAAGCATCAGAGGGTAAAGAAAACACGGCTTCTGCCGAACGGTAGTGAAAGCGAAAACGGTAAGGAGAGAGGGCGGAAATCCGCCCTCTCTTTAAATAGTGAAGAAAAGGTGACAGTTTGTGGCAAATAAAGATGCAGCAATTCCTTTGGCAAAAGGACAAAGTTATAAAATTGAAATTACCGGGCTTGGCCATAGCGGGGAGGGGGTAGGGCGCTACCAGGGCTTCACTGTTTTTGTACCCCATGCCTTGCCGGGGGAAACGGTCACAGCGGTCATTACGACTGTCAAAAAAACCTATGCCGCCGGCCGGCTGGTAACGGTTCATACCCCGTCACCGCACCGGGTTCTGCCTGCCTGTACCATCTACAACCAATGCGGCGGCTGTCAACTGCAGCATGTTAGCTATGAAGAACAATTACAGGGCAAACGGCAGCAGGTGGTAGATGCCATTACCCGCATTGGCAAACTGACCGGGGTGGTTGTTCATCCTACTCTGGGGGCCACTGACCCCTGGTATTATCGCAACAAGATGCAGTTCCCTGTGGGGCAGCAGCAGGGAAAGACGGTGGTCGGCTGTTACGCCCAGGGCAGCCATACTATTATTGATA
Organism: Bacillota bacterium; assembly: GCA_023388195.1. Classification (GTDB taxonomy): domain Bacteria; phylum Bacillota; class Negativicutes; order Sporomusales; family Sporomusaceae; genus Sporomusa. The sequence goes on along the minus strand of JAEWGR010000174.1, from coordinate 36,112 downwards.
CCGATAATTGCCTGATCCAGCATCAGGCCAATAACGATATTGCCGGGGTCGTCCGGGACATTGTTGGCGAACTTGGCCTTGAACCCTATGATGAGCATACTGGCCGGGGCGTTATCCGCCATGTACTGGGGCGGGTCGGCACGGCTACCGGCGAGGTCATGGTTGTACTGGTAACGGCAACAGACCGCCTGCCGCAGGGAAAAGAGATTGTGGAACGGCTGCGCAGCAGGCTGCCAGGCCTTGTCAGTATTGTTCAGAATGTTAATTCCCAGCGCACTAATATTATTTTAGGCCGGAAAACAGTTACCCTGTGGGGCAAGGATACGATTACCGATAAGCTCGGAGAATTCAGCTTCGCAATCTCAGCCAGGTCGTTTTTTCAGGTCAATACCGCCCAGGCCGGGGTGCTGTATGAGCAAGCTGTCAAATACGCCGGTTTGACCGGAACGGAAACTGTGATTGACGCCTACTGCGGCACAGGCACCATTACCCTGTTCCTTGCCCGCCAGGCCGCTAAGGTATATGGGATTGAAATCGTAGAACCGGCTATTATTGATGCCCGCAAGAATGCCGTGAATAATCATGTGAATAATGTAGAGTTTATTGTAGGCGATGCTGTCGACGTTATGCCACGCCTGTTTAAAGAGGGCCTGCGGCCTGATGTCATCGTTGTCGATCCGCCCCGCGCCGGCTGTGAGCAGCAAGTACTGGAGACGTTTGTGCGGATGGAACCTAACCGTATTGTCTACGTATCCTGCAACCCGGCCTCACTGGCCCGCGACCTGGCAATACTGGATGGATTGGGGTATGAGACCAGGGAGATTCAGCCTGTGGATATGTTCCCCCATACGTTTCACGTGGAGTGCTGCGTTTGGCTGAAAAGAAAACACAGCCCTTGAAGCCAGGCGGGGCCTGGATTTAAGGGCTGTGGGAAATAATGGTTTATGTTTCCCGGGACATAGTTAGAAAACAGTTATAAATACAATCATAAGCGGGTAAAAAATGAAGGCCAGGTGCTGCAGTTCTTTTTTGAGAACAGCCACCCGGCCATTATTTCTAAGGAGACCTTTTAGCGTGCGACAGGAGTGAAAAAATATTGTATTGTCAATTGTTTCGGGCGATGATAATAGTCTGTTTGATCCAGCCTAATAATGCTCCGCCCGCCATACCGATGCATAATTTCAATTTCACAAATTGTTCTCTCAGCAGTCCAAAAGCTGCTAAATCTAAGCATAGGTATTTCCTAGTGTGTGGTTTAGCTTCAATCCTCTCTCTGCATCATCTCGACAAGCATTCTATAACTAAGGGGATACTTAAGGTACCAGCGAACGCACACCATTATAAATTCAGACTCGAAAGTGTTTCCATTTAAACAATTGCTGTGACATTCTTTTTGAGTACGGCTTTATTTTTTTGCACCAAAATCGATTTCGTAACGAAGCGGTTATGAAATGAGGGTGTGGTGGAGCTTCATTAGCTATACTCTATATTGCTTTGTTGCCTGATAAGAGACCGTTAATCAACAACTCGATTGATTTATCCAACATTGCGCCTTTTAAAGGTATGATATGCGGCGGAATAACCACTTGATTCACAATTAAACTGGAAATCCCCTGGGCGTGAGCCCAAATACTAAACGCCAGTAATTCCGGGTTGCAATTATTTATCCCATGGTCTTTCATAACAGCATCAGTAATTTGAACACATATATTCCAACACTGAATGCCGGACTCGTATAGTTCGGGATACTCCATATAATTGGGAGCCGTCGGCCCAAAAATTAATCGAAAAAGCTCAACTTCTCTTTGGGCAAAATCCACATAAGTCCTCACACAATGGATCAATCTGTCTTTAGAATGTTCGTGTCTATCAGCTACGGCAAGCAGTTCAGCAGACAAAATGCGGAAACCTTCAGCCGCCACTGCAGCAATGAGACCGGTCTTATCTTTAAAATGATGGGCAGGTGCAGCGTGGGATACACCGGCGGTCTTGGCTACTTTTCTGAGTGTCAGACCGGCAACTCCGTCAACAGTAAGAATTTGCAGAGCATTTTGGATCAGCACCACCCGCAAATTGCCATGATGGTAATGGGACTGAGGCTTTGACGTTACCTCTATACGGGAATAATCATTATTCATTGTTTCCCCTTTCACTATTTCCATAGCAATCTTGACAGTGTAAAGATTGCTATTATATTATATACGTATATATTAATTGTACCATGCTTATCCAAAATCAGTGAAGAAACAGCTCCCTAAATTATTACTTTATGAAAGGAGGATGCCATCGCTGAAAACACGTAAAACTAAGTTTTATTGGAACAATACACTGGGCTACAGCAGCCAGCAGGCCGATAAGCCGGGAGTAGTTGCCGGCAATGAGGCCGAAGCCGGTCAAGTGGAAGTGCCGGTCAGACCATTGTTACCGTAGTTCGGGATGGCGACCGTGAAGTAGAGATTCATATAGTAAAGAAGAGTTACGTCGTATAGCAGGTTTTTCCTTAGCAATATTGAACAAATGAAGTTTTTTTATTCAAATTAGAATGGACGTTCTCAAAAATGCGCTTATGAAATGGAAAGTTAATGCATTGAATCTTATGCGCATTACTATCAGGAGAAGTATAAGCCTTATATTTTGGCGGCTTGTGAGAGCGAAAATGAGAATATCCGTGAGCTGGCACAAGTGATTGCAGCCAAATTACCAATATCCAGTTGATGATGTGATTTACTCAATTTAATTGCGCATTTATATAGAATTCTGAATCGGGAGAGGATAAGGAATGAGTAGTGATTCTAGTGTAGGTTTTAGACAATGGAAGCGATTTAGTTCAGTACGTCCGAGCCGCTGCCCAAATGAAACCGGCCGTCGCTTTGCTATGTTTGCCTTTATTGGTCTGTTATCGCTTGTCTTGACTGCATGCAGCGGGAAGGTACAGACTGATCCGCGTACACAGGCACCGTTGGTCAGGGTCGCAACTGTTCAAAACGCCGTATCGGCGCCCCGGTCTTTTACAGGAATCGTAGCTGCGCGGGTGCAAAGCGACTTGGGCTTTCGCGTCTCGGGCAAGGTGTTGGAACGTCTTGTTGATATGGGCCAGACGGTGAGGCGCGGACAACCACTTATGCGAATCGATCCGACTGATCTGGGGCTGGCGGTGCAGGCGCAGGAAGAGGGGGTCGCGGCTATACGGGCGCGGGCGCGGCAGACGGCACAAGATGAAGCCCGGTATCGCGCTTTACTGGCGACCGGAGCGGTGCCGGCCTCGACCTACGATCAGATGAAAGCAGCGGCGGATGAGGCTAAGGCGCAGCTCAGTGCTGCCACGGCGCAGGCCGAGTTAGCAAGAAACGCATCCGATTATGCTATATTATCCGCCGATGCTGATGGCGTCGTGGTAGAAACACTGGCCGAGCCCGGTCAAGTGGTGAGTGCCGGCCAGGTGGTGGTGCGCGTGGCGCATGCTGGACAAAGGGAAGCCGTCATTCGGCTGCCGGAAACACTGCGTCCCGCAGTGGGCTCCGTAGGCCGCGCAATGCTCTACGGTAAGGAAGAACTGATCGTCCCGGTAAGACTCAGGCAGCTTTCGAACGCGGCGGATCAACTGACCCGTACGTTTGAGGCGCGGTACGTTCTGGAAGACGCGCTGGCTGATGCTCCACTTGGCGCGACTGTTACCATTCAACTTGCTCAAGATCATACTTTGCCACAAATCGACCTGCAGGTGCCAGCGGGCGCGCTGTTTGATCCGGGCGAAGGCCCGGGTGTCTGGGTGCTTGACGGCGATCCTGCCCACGTCAACTGGCGCCCGGTGAAGATCCGGAGTCTGGATAATGAGGCCGTGCGTGTTACGGGTGATCTCAAAGCTGGTGACCGCGTTGTCGCACTCGGTGCTCATCTTCTGCGCGAAGGCGCCTTGGTGCGGGTGGCGGAGACTAATCCGCCACCCCGCAGTGGGGGGCAGCTATGAGCGACTTGAATTTGTCAGCCCTTGCCGTCCGTGAACGCTCTGTGACGCTGTTCCTGATCATCCTCATTTCCCTGGCCGGCATTATTGCTTTTTTCGAGCTGGGGCGTGCTGAAGATCCTGCCTTTACGATCAAGTCGATGACTGTTATCACAGCTTGGCCGGGAGCCACCGCCCAGGAAATGCAGGATCAGGTGGCGGAAAAACTGGAAAAACGGATGCAAGAACTGCGCTGGTACAATCGGACCGAGACCTATACCCGGCCCGGACTGGCGTTCACTACAGTGCACCTGCTTGACAGCACGCCGCCTTCCGAGGTGCAGGAAGAGTTTTACCAGGCGCGCAAGAAGATAAGCGATGAGGTAAGCAATCTTCCTGCCGGCATCATCGGTCCCTTGGTGAATGACGAGTACGCGGACGTTACCTTCGCGCTGTTCGCCCTGAAGGCTAAAGGGGAACCCCAGCGTCTGCTCGTGCGGGAAGCCGAAACGTTGCGTCAACGTCTGCTGCACGTAGCGGGAGTAAAGAAAGTGAATATTGTTGGCGAGCAGAATGAACGCATCTTTGTGTCATTTTCCCATGAGCGGCTGGCGACGCTGGGGATTTCTCCGCAAGATATTTTTACCGCCCTCAACAATCAGAACGCCATCACGCCCGCCGGCTCCATTGAGACGGCCGGGTCGCAGGTTTTTATCCGCCTCGACGGGGCCTTCGACGAATTGCAGAAGATCCGCGACACGCCGGTGGTGGCTCAGGGCCGGACTATAAAGCTGTCAGATATCGCCTCGGTCGAACGCGGCTACGAGGACCCGGCGACCTTCCTTATCCGCAGCAACGGCGAGCCGGCACTATTGCTGGGGATCGTGATACGCGAGGGCTGGAACGGTCTTGACCTGGGCAAGGCACTGGATGAGGAGGTTGCATCGATCAATACCGGACTGCCGCTGGGGATGAGCCTGACTAAGGTGACGGATCAGGCCGTCAACATTCGTTCGGCAGTCGACGAATTCATGATCAAGTTCTTTGTCGCTCTCGGTGTTGTGATGCTGGTGAGTTTTTTGAGCATGGGCTGGCGTGTGGGCATTGTGGTCGCAGCGGCAGTGCCGCTGACGCTGGCCATCGTATTCATTGTCATGGCTGCCACCGGCAAAAATTTCGACCGCATCACGCTCGGATCGCTAGTTTTGGCGCTGGGTCTTTTGGTGGATGATGCCATCATTGCCATTGAGATGATGGTGGTGAAGATGGAGCAAGGCTATGACCGCATCACCGCATCTGCCTATGCATGGAGCCATACCGCTGCCCCCATGCTGTCCGGTACCCTGGTGACCGCAATCGGTTTCATGCCGAATGGTTTTGCCCGGTCTACAGCCGGTGAATACACTAGCAACATGTTTTGGATTGTGGGCACTGCGCTGATCGCGTCCTGGGTTGTTGCCGTCGCGTTCACCCCTTACCTGGGCGTCAAGCTGCTACCGGAGATTAAGAAGGTTGAAGGCGGCCATGCCGCCATCTACGACACTCCGAAATACAACCGCTTCCGCCGCCTGCTGGGGAGTGTCATCCGGCGCAAGTGGCTTGTTGCCGGGGCCGTAGTTGTTGCATTTGTGTTCGCTATGCTTGGCATGGGTGTAGTGAAGAAGCAATTCTTCCCGATCTCCGACCGTCCCGAGGTTCTGGTTGAGGTGCAGATGCCCTATGGCAGTTCCATTGAACGGACCAGCAACGCTACGGCCAAAATTGAAGCCTGGCTGGCCCAGCAGGCTGAGGCGAAGATCGTGACTGCTTACGTGGGTCAGGGAGCGCCGCGCTTCTACCTGGCCATGGCGCCCGAGATGCCCGACCCCTCCTTTGCCAAAATCGTGGTGCGTACGGATAACCAGGATGAGCGCGAGTCGCTGAAATTCAGGCTGCGCCAGGCCGTTGCTGATGGGTTGGCACCGGAGGCGCGCGTCCGCGTTACCCAACTCGTTTTTGGCCCGCCCTCGCCCTTCCCGGTAGCCTTTCGCGTTATGGGGCCGGACGCGGATACGCTGCGCGCCATTGCGGCCGAGGTGCGGCAGGTGATGGATGCCAGCCCCCTGGTGCGTACAGTCAACACCGACTGGGGATCGCGCACGCCTGTCCTGCACTTTACGCTTCAGCAGGACAGGCTGCAGGGTGTCGGCCTGACATCGAGCGGGGTTGCCCAGCAGCTCCAGTTCCTAATCAGCGGCGTACAGGTTACTTCAGTGCGTGAGGACATTCGCACGGTGCAGGTCGTTGCCCGCGCGGCGGGCGATATACGGCTTGATCCGGAAAAAATCGCTGGCTTTACGCTGGCCGGGGCCGCCGGGCAGCGCATTTCGCTGCAGCAGGTAGGGCGCAGCGACGTGCGTATGGAAGATCCGATCCTACGCCGGCGTGACCGCACACCGACGATTACCGTGAACTGTGATGTTGCCGAGGGGCTGCAGCCACCGGATGTATCTACCGCCGTAATGAAGGATTTGCAACCGATCATCGAGAATCTGACGCCCGGCTACCGAATTGAGCAGGCGGGCTCCATCGAAGAGTCGGGAAAAGCCACCAAGGCGATGTTCCCGCTGTTCCCGATTATGATGATGTTGACGCTGCTGACTATTATCCTGCAGGTGCGCTCAATATCGGCCATGATCATGGTATTTGCGACTAGTCCGCTGGGACTGATCGGCGTGGTGCCGACCCTGCTGCTGTTTCAGCAGCCGTTTGGCATCAATGCACTAGTGGGACTGATTGCGTTGTCGGGAATCCTGATGCGCAACACGCTGATCCTGATAGGACAGATCCACACGAACAAAAAGGAGGGACTGGAGCCTTTCGAGGCCGTGGTCGAGGCGACGGTGCAGCGTTCCCGTCCGGTAATCCTGACTGCCCTAGCCGCGATTCTGGCCTTTATTCCGCTCACTCATTCGATATTCTGGGGGACGCTGGCCTACACGCTGATTGGTGGAACCTTCGCCGGCACGGTGCTGACGTTGATCTTCCTGCCTGCGATGTACGCCATCTGGTTTAAGATCAAGCCGAACGCTGCAACGGATTCCGAAAAATTTCACTAGACAAACGATTGTCCTGTCAATGGGACTCAAAAAAAGGAGGCAAAAGCAATAGGTGCAACCTTTAAAGACTATCAAAAAGAATCAATCGATGTAAATGGTACGCCCTTTTGCGCGGTTGCAGAAGCGTGAGGAAGAACCCCAATCATCCGGCCAGCAGCGAACGGTACAGGTGCAAATTAGCGCTAAAGGCTCTTCCGGATTTGGGTGATCCTGGCAATGGGGCGATACTCGGACCAAGTTCCGTAGCAAAGTAAGCGTAAAATAGTCCCTACATTGGTTGCCGTATAATTATAGTGCGCCCCCCTTGTTTCTAAGGGGGTTCGCACTAATACACGAAACGCTTATTTCGTGTATTAGTATCGTCTTTCTATCAAAACACACGTGGAGTGTTGCGTTTGGCTGAAAAGAAAACACAGCCTCTGAGTCCAGGCGGGGCCTGGGTTCAAGGGTTGTGGGAAATTGTGGAATATGTTCTCGCACAAAGGAAGAAAACATCAGCATGTTTTGAGTGCTATATTCTTCACGTTGATGATTTTGATTAATCATGTAAACCCGCCTCTAAGCGTCGCCAATTCATACCGGAAGGTACAAAGTATATGGGAAATGCCATGTTGTCTGATCGGCAACATGGCATTTCCCATAAGTCGATTTTATCAGGCTCTTCTGGGCGAGTTGGAGAATAGGTTATTTCATATATACCCAAAGATTGGAGAATTTTGTTGAATTTTTAGTTTATTCGCAGGAGTTTTTATTTTGCCAAAAGAATCTTAAAATGGAATGATTTTTTTCCAATAGGTTTCTTTATGTGTGAAAAAAGTTCTATGAAAGTGAGTCAGTACGTGCCTTTATTTTAGGGCTTGTGCCTGCGGCAGTGTTAGAATGACCTTACAAAACGAATATGGGGTGGAAACATGATCAATCGAGGTTCTGAATGGCGAAGATGGGAGCCGCACATTCACGGGCCCATTACAATTTTGAACAACCAGTACGGGGGGCCAAACAAGTGGGAGGACTATCTATCGGCACTCGAAGCCGCTAAGCCGAGAATCGAGGCTATAGCCGTTACCGATTATTACGTCACTGATACGTACGAGCACCTTCTTCGTGAGAAAGCTGCCGGGAGACTTCCAACGGTCGAGTTGATTTTCCCGAACATAGAACTACGGCTTGATGTCGCCACTTCCAGGGGTGGCTTTGTTAATATGCATTTGTTTGTAAGCCCAGAGGATTTTGACCATATTGCTCAGCTACAACGCTTTATATCGCGCTTGCAATTCCGGGCATTCGGTGACTGCTTCGATTGTTCTCGCTCTGAGCTCATTCGTCTTGGACGAAAAGCTGATCATACAATATCAGATGATCATGCTGCGCTCAGTCACGGCGCTACTCAGTTCAAAGTTAACTTCAATGATCTACGTGACGTTTATAGTCAAAACGATTGGGCAATGAAAAACATTTTGATCGCTGTAGCTGGCGGCTCAACGGATGGCACGTCTGGTGTTCGTGAGGCGGCAGACCAAACGCTCCGAGCGGAAATCGAGAAATTCGCACACATAATTTTCGCTAGCAATGCAGCTCAACGAGAATTCTGGCTGGGCCAGAAAGCATTGAGTGTAGCACAGATAAATGAACGGTATAATGGTTTAAAGCCATGTTTGCATGGTTGCGACGCTCATAAGCTCGCAGATGTTGCGCTCCCATTTGGCGATAGGTTCACATGGATAAAGGGTGGCCTTGAATTCGATTCACTGCGCCAAGCGTGCATTGATCCCTCCGAGCGTGCCTATGTTGGCCCTGAAGCGCCAAAGTGTGCGATGCCATCTCAAATCATCACTCAGATTCAAATCGATAAAGCGCCATGGGTACAAACACCCATTATTCCACTTAATCCTGGCTTAGTAGCTATCATCGGTGCACGAGGCTCGGGAAAAACTGCGCTTGCAGATGTCATTGCTGCCGGATGTGACGCTATCCCTGAAGACGATTGGCAAGAACAGTCCAACAAAAGTCCATCGTTCTTGGCTAGGGCTAAGAACCTAATCGGCGATGCCAGGGTGAAACTTGATTGGCTTGCTGGTGAGGATTGCATTCGTTACATGGATGGCCGAGACGCGAATGATTCTTTGAGTTATCCCCGAGCACGATATCTCTCCCAACAGTTTGTCGAAGATCTATGTTCTTCCAGTGGTCCGTCCGACGGCCTAATGAGGGAAATTGAGCGTGTTATCTTTGAGGCACATTCCTTGGTCGACCGGGACGGAGCTGTCAATTTCGACGAACTGTTGGATAGCCGCGCATCGCTTCACCGTCTCGCACGAGCCCGAGAAGACGAGGCCGTAGCACAACTTTCGGAGCGCATAGGAACTGAACTTGAGAAAGACCGGCTAACGCCTTCTTACGATGTACAAGTTAAACAGAAGACTCAGCTTGTTGCCACTTATACTAAAGATCGTTTAAAGTTACTCCCTTCTGGAAGCGAAGCACGTGTAGCTCGTCATATTCAAGTTACGGAAGCAGTTGAAAAGTTGCGTCTCCAGGTGCGGGCTTATACAAACCAGAGGTCTTTTTTTGTCGCATTGCAGGAAGATGTGCAGGATCTCCGCCGCAACAGAGCGCCAGAGATGCTACGCCAAACGCAGGCTCGGTATCCCAAAACCGGCATGAATCAGAAACAGTGGGGAAATTTTCTTCTCGATTATAAAGGAGATGTGGATAGTGCTCTCATAAGCTATGTCCAATGGGCTGACACAAAGATAGCTGAGCTAAAAGGTATCGCGCCGCCGTCACAAGACAATCCATACTTCCCAGATGACGCTGACCTGTCCGTGATACCTCTTGCGACCCTTGAAGCGGAGATGCAAAGACTTGAAAAGCTAATTAGCACTGACCAAGAAATCAGTAGACAATATACAGCAATAACATCAAGAATTGCCAAGGAAAGTGCAGCGCTCGAAACGTTGAAGGAGAAATTAGCAGACGCTCAGGGAGCGAAGGAAAGGGCCAGACAGCTTCAAGATGATCGTGAAGCGGCTTATCTGCGAGTGTTTGACGCGATTGTAGCCGAACAAAATGTTCTTCAAGAGCTTTATAAGCCACTTATGGAGAGGCTTGCCACTACACCAGGTACATTGAAAAAACTCTCCTTTTCGGTTACCCGGGTGGTCAATGTGGAAAAATGGGCAGCTGAAGCTGAGGAAAACTTGCTTGATTTACGCCGCCAAGGTCCCTTCCGTGGTGCTGGGACACTTGCAGACTGTGCCAAAAAGGTTCTGAAAACCGCATGGGAAAGCGGATCTGCCGCCAATGTAAGTGCGGCTATGACTGAATTTCGTAATCTTTATCAGGAGGATCTTCTCAGTCAAGCGCCAGTGGCTCGTACGGAACAAGCCGAATTTCGAGTGTGGTTGAAGCGCTTTGCACATTGGCTTTTCAGTACTGACCATATCCAGATCAAGTACGGTATTGAGTACGATGGTGTGGACCTCCGTAAGCTGTCCCCCGGCACCAGAGGAATCGTATTGTTACTTTTATATTTGGCACTCGATGATGCAGATGATCGTCCCCTAATAATTGACCAACCAGAAGAAAATCTCGACCCTAAATCTGTATACGATGAACTTGTACCTTTGTTTCTTAAGGCAAAATCAAAGCGCCAAGTTATTATGGTAACTCATAACGCCAACTTGGTCGTAAATACGAACGCTGACCAGATCATTATTGCGGAGGCTGGCCCAAATCCTGGTGGTGCACTTCCGCCAATCAGCTACACCGGAGGCGGACTAGACAATGCAATGATCAGGAAGGTGGTCTGCGATATTCTCGATGGTGGCGAAGATGCCTTCCTGCAACGGGCACGTCGCCTTCGCGTTTCTCTTCAGCGATAACAGGAGTATCTCTTTATATAATTCTATTATATGACTCATTTTTGCATTATTAGGGCTTGCAGTGTCGGCTTTCCTGATGCATTTCAACTATAGTTATGACGAAAAGGTGGCATTAAAGCCGGGGACAGTAGTCCGGCTTTTTGCTATTTTGACAAAAAAAATTTACCCCTGTCCTCGTTTTTCTTTGCCCTTGGTAGAGAAAACAATAGTAGTTGGCAGAGGGCAAGTGATTGTTATTTGCGTATGGAGATTGAGTGTGAAAGGAAAAGCCGGCTAGGGTGGTTTTGATGACCATCTTAGTCGGCGTTTTTACGTTGGTATAAATTACCACGTCCATTGAGATTTACGCAGAACATATGTTCTGGTATTATGTATATATGGAGGTGGATAGTAAATGAGCGAACATACGATAGATTTACTGAGTATCCCTATTTACCAGCAGATGGCTCGGATATTTTACGTCGACCGATGTATGATCAAGTGGGCGGGAATGCTTCTGTCTGAGCATAGCGAGCGGATGAAAGAGCAAGAAGGCAAAAGCGATGGGGCTCGTTGATTTTTCCCGTTTTTCCCGCAGGAGCATATTGTGCATTGACGCAAAGTCATTCTTTGCATCCGTTGAGGCGGTTCGACGGGGGATTGACCCGCTAGAAGGATATATTGCTGTAGTATCGGATATAAGAAGAAGCGGTGCGATTGTACTGGCCAGCAGCCCGAGGGTTAAATCGGAATATAATATCAAGACCGGAAATCGCCTTTTTGAAATTCTCAAGCGTTCACCGATTATGGTGGTAGAGCCAAATATGGCTCTGTATATCAATGTGAACCAGGCAATACAGAACATATTCCGTCGGTTTGTACCGGATGAAGATCTACACGTCTATAGCATTGATGAGTCTATATTGGATGTTACCGCATCGCTAAATTTGTTCGGACCCGCAGAAACGATGCGGAGTCCATCTTAAAGATGGTAAAGGATGAGTTGGGTCTTATTGTGACTATAGGTATTGGCGATAATCCGCTGTTGGCAAAACTGGCACTGGATAATGAAGCTAAAAAGCGTCCGCCATGGATTGCAAAATGGACGTATGAGACGGTGCCGGAAACGGTAGGGAAAATACAGCCGCTGACTGCGTTTTGGGGCATATCCAGAGGATATGATAAGAAACTCAAGCAAATGGGTATTTATACGATTGAGGTGTTGGCTCACGCGAATCCAGTAAGGTTACAGAAATCGTTAGGCGTAATGGGATTGCAGTTATATTACCACGCGTGGGGCTTGGACGCCAGCATCATTAAGGAACGGCAGCCGGCGAAAAGTAAGTCTTATAGTAAAAACCAGATATTAATGCGAGATTACGATGTAAAAGCGGAAATTCTCATGATCATTAAGGAGATGGTGGGAGAAGTATGCGCCAGGCTGCGTAAGCACCAGGAAAAATGCCAAGAGGTACATCTGGGAATAGGATACTCGGATAGAGAATTACAGTTGGGTTTTACTGCCCGAATTAAGCTGGTTCGCCCGGAGAACTCAACAGATATCATTAGTGAAGCGGCACGCCAGGAGTTTAGTAAGCGGTGGAAAGGTGAACCGGTACGATCAGTAAATATTACTGCTGGGAAAATTGTGTCACAGGGACTTGAGCAGTTGGAACTGTTTTTTGCAGGAGAAGACAAGAAGCATGCTATGGATAGAGTAGTAGATGATCTTCGAAAGCGATTTGGCAAAAAAACGATCTTTTATGCTGGGTCGATGGCTGGTGGGACCTATTTTGAACGGGGTGGATTATGTGGGTGGACATAAAGGAAAAAGTGAATGATGTAACAGAAACCAATTTCTATTGTTTTCCGATGAGAGTATTGACTTTGAGTTAAGTCCAAAGTGTAAAATAATATATGTATTAGAATTAGTTGAATTGCTGACAAGAAATAACGTGTTTATAAGCTGCTGACCCGATAAGAGATTATATCTTAAACTAGGCATGAAAGTATGGTAAACTGTCAGTGAAGATTTGAATAGAAAAAGTGGTGAGAAACTATAAAAAGGCGAGATTTTATATGGGGAAGTCTTGGGGTACTGGGATTGGCTGCTGGAAGCGGGGGATTGTTCATGTATCGGCCAGAATTTGGACGTGCACCGACTGGGGAGAGATTGGCGCGTATACAAGCGTCGCCGCATTACAAAAACGGCCAATTCCAGTGCTTGGAGCCGGTGGAAAATATTATGGAGGGCGATGAAAATCGGTTTGTAGCCATGTATAAATTTTTATTTGGTGATAAATCGGAATTATCGCCGCAGCAAACGATGCTTTCACGAAAAACAGATTTGAAGGCATTGGATGTGAACGAGAACATTATCGTTTGGATGGGTCATTCGACGTTTTATTTGCAACTAGGCGGGCGGCGTATCCTAACTGATCCAGTATTTAGCGATTATGCTTCGCCGCTCTTTTTCATCAACAAGGCATTTCCAGGCAGTAATGTGTATACAGCGGCTGATCTGCCGGATATTGATGTACTTGTTCTGTCACATGATCATTGGGACCATCTTGATTATCCGACGATCATGTCATTAAAGCCAAAAATCCGAGAAATTGTGTGCCCGCTAGGAGTGGGCGAGTATTTCGAGCAATGGGGTTTTCCGCTAAAGCAGCTCCATGAGGAGGATTGGTTTAGTGAGGTTAAACTGGCGGATGACTTCAGTGTCCATGTTTTGCCGTCCCAGCATTTTTCCGGACGTTTTTTGCAGCGGAATGCAACGGAGTGGGCCAGCTTTGCGTTTGTGACACGCAAGCATCGCGTTTTTTTCAGCGGTGATGGCGGTTATGGTAACCATTTTAAGGAGATTGGCCGCAGGCTTGGTAAATTTGACCTTGCTATTATGGAAAATGGGCAATACAACGAGCGTTGGCATCGTATTCATCTGATGCCGAAGGAAACCGTACAGGCTGCGGAAGATATTGGTGCCAAGACTGTCATTTCCTCTCACAGTGGAAAATTTGCCTTGGCACGGCATGCTTGGAATGCATCATATCGTGCTCTGATTGAGGAGAGTCGGGGGAGAAGCTACGAAGTTATCACACCACAAATTGGTGAACTCGCATATATCGGCACTAACGGACAGCACTTTGATCATTGGTGGGAAAAGATGAAGTAACCGACTCATGGCCACCCAGAAACGAGTAGATTTACCATAAATAAAAAAAACTGACAATGAGTCCGCCCTATAGGGCGGATTTTTCGTTAACAGGTAAAGCGAAGGTACGAACTAACAATAGTCTATTTTTCATTTTGGGGTAAAGGCCAAAAGAAAGGAAGTGAAGAAACCGGTTTTTCTGTTTTGGGAATTAAACCACTCTCCATGAGCATCCAGTCGGCGAAACAACCGTAGCCTCTGTTAGGGTCGCTGATGAAGACGTGGGTGACGGCACCGATCAATCTATCATTTTGAATAATAGGGCTGCCGCTCATACCTTGGACGATGCCACCTGTTTTAGCAAGTAGTCGGGGATCGGTGACTTTGATCACAAGGCCTTTACTGGCAGGATAATCTTGGGAATTGATTTTTTCAATTTCAATAGTAAAACGTTCTACAGTAGTTCCTTCAATTACTGTTAAGATTTCTGCCGGGCCTAGTTGAATTTGCATTCGGGAAGCCACGGGGATGGCTTTTGTATATAAATCGTTTTGAGGTAAAAAACTCAGCTGTCCATAAATGCCGAATTGAGTATTTTTCTGAACATCACCTAAGATAGTGTCACCATTGGCAAATATACCAATCTTTTCTCCAGGTTGCCCAAGTTTTCCTGGTTGAATAGCCTGAATAGAAGCAAGAACAACATTACCTTCTTCTGAATCAATCGGCTGTAGGGTATCGCTGTCAGTAATGCGATGGCCGAGAGCGCCATAGACGCGGGAAGTAGGATCATAGAAGCTTAGAGTGCCGATTCCTGAGGCGCTGTCCCGCACAAATAGGCCAATTCGATAACGACCGGTTTCCGGGCAGAGGAGCGGTGAGAGCGAAACAGAGAGAATTTGAGTGCCGCGCTGTAACGAAACATTCAGAGGCTGCCCTTTTTTTCCTGCTATGTCAATAGTTTCTGCTAGCTGATTTTCCGTACACATATAGGTATTATTCACACTAAGAATGACGTCACCAGTCTGGATTCCGGCATCTTTGGCAGGATTGACAGATGAACGAGATGTCGCTGATATAGGAGAGAAACCTATAACTATGACACCTCGCGCGTGGAGTGACGTGCCGATGGACTGGCCGCCGGGAATGACCTTTACCGGTGGTAGGATATCAAATTGAACTGTACGTAAGGGTACAATTCCAAAGAGTTTAAAGTCGATGGAACCATGGCCGTTAACTTGCTGCGGGGAGAAAACTGGGACAGTAGAGGCGAGTTCTGCCGGGGCTTGTCCGAGGGAAGTAACGTTGGCAGTAATGAGGTAAGGGATAGTGGCAACGGAAATTTGTGACTCATCAGCAAATAGTAAGGTATGGGCTGGAAGAGAATACGCTTGACGAAATGGAGAAGTGAAGCAAAATGCAATAAGAAGTATGGCAATTGCTACTCCCATGGTGGTGCGGTAGGGGTGGTTAGTGCTGCGAATACTCCATCACCTCGATTCCTTTATTGTGATAAAAATTGATATATTAACTATTCCCGATGAGATGGGCAGATTATTCTAGATAATTTTCAAAGTATGTTTGACTGTGCTGCCATGGTAGTAGAAATGGAATTAATACTTTGTTGGTAATTTTTAATGAGCAGCCTAATGGGTGAGAGGGAATGAAGCTGGTATACAGCCCAGGCATGACGGAAGAAGGTATCTTAAAGATGCTGGTTGCTAATTTTGATAAAAAGCTAACAACCGATATGCGGGAATGGGCAAGAGCGCTGGGGCTATCTCTTCCTCAAGCAGTGACATTGGCCTCACTGGTGGAAAAAGAAGCTAAGCTAGATACAGAACATGCCGCTCCAGTCTTGTCCGACTGTACAATATATTCTAGGCTATCCTAAAGCCGAACTTACTATCGCAGATACCCAAATTATGTCACCGTATAACACCTACCAGAATCTTGGATTGCCGCCAGGCCCGATTGCCAGTCCCGGTATGGCTGCTATTCAAGCGGTACTGTATCCGGCGGACACACCTTATTTCTACTTTGTGGCGGCCAAAGCTGGCTCTCACCGTTTTAATAAAACGTATGAAGAACACTTGGCTGCTGTGGACAAGGAATAGTAGACTGCTCGGGATTTACACAATATGTATTTGCCTTAAATGGGGTAAATCTCCCTCGTACGGCTGACGTCCAGTTTGAAGTGGGGATTCCAGTGCGTTATGGGCAGCTTAAGCCAGGTAAGGGTTAAGGAAGAATGTTTCTTAAAACAAGCACACTTTCTAGTGTGCTATTAGTCTGCAAGTCGTTAACTTACTAAGTCGAGAAAGATTAAAAACCCGCTGATTGCCAGCAGTATACCTGCTATGCGCTGTACCATATTCAATCGGCTCGAAAAGAGGCGTATCCTACCCAAATATTGCTCTAATGTAACCGCCAGCAATGCAAAGGGCAGGCAAAACCCTAAGCCATACACGAAGAAGAGAGCGACTCCTTTTAATAAGGAGGGTGAAGCGCTTGCGTACACTAATACTGGTGCAAGCAGCGGGCCGTTGCAGGGGGTCCAGGCGGCAGTGGAGGCCATACCCAGAAGAAAAATGCCGCATGGGTCAGCATTTACCGGAAAGCGCAAATGGTACTTACGGCTGATCAAAGAGAAAGAAAGGAGCCCGCTAAGCTGTAAGCCCATTATAAACATGAATGCTGCCCCTATTTTACTAATGATGTGTTGATAACTATGCAGGGCTTGACCAAGGTAGGCTGCGCCGATACCTATAACAAGAAAGACTGCGATAAATCCACTTAAGAAGATGCCAATATTGATACACAATTGCCACCTGTGGGGAAATCGGACGGTTCTGCCTGCGCTGCCTAGGAATGCGGTACAGGTCGGCAAAACAGCTAATACACAGGGCGACAGAAAGGAAAAAAAACCAGCAGTGAAGGCGGTCAAAAGCGCAGCATAGCCTATTTCCATTGACCCAATCCTCCTCAGTTTATTGAATTTCACACAATCATATCTATGAGAGTAAGAGAACGTCCGATGCAATCTTTTATTTGGTAAATGATAAAAACGAGGCAATCAGCAACCCTTGTGGGTGGCGGTTGCCGAAGGCTTGCCGGCTGCTGCCGCAACATCCCTGGCGACGACGGCGCAGGCGGCATTTAACCAGGCTTTTCTGGCGGTACTCGCCGCGGCGGCAGGTATTCTGTTTTTGAGTGGCCATATCATCAGCATTGCTGCTCAACGGGCTAAGACCTCCTAATGTCTTTTATTTTTCCTATCAAGCGAAATGCAGGGCCGTTGAAAAGAGAACACAGCCCTTGAAGCTAGTCGTAGACTGGTTCAAGGGCTGTGCTATATGTTTGTAGACAGGATTAGAAAACATCAAAGGAATGGGCTCCAGATTTCATTACGTACCATAGAGTGCCATGCTAAACTTTGACGTTTTCTTCACCGGGGATGATTTCGATATTTGTAATCAAGTTATCTGCAACAGTGAAGAAGTAATAGAAAATATGCGGACTGCTTGGGAAATTACCACTGGCTACAGAAGTTGCAATGGTTATACCATATTTCTCTTCCACTGTTATGACTTCAGATTTTAGCTTAAATTCATCGTTGCTTCCACCTCGCCATTTCTTTATGGCTTCAAGTCCATTGATATGTTTATTTTCTCCTACATCGTGGATATGTGCATCTTTTGCAATACACTTTTCCAAAACACTGCTGTCATTGGCATTGATTGAATCCAGGTAAATCGAGATGGGGCCTGTAAGTTTCGTTTCCATGTCTTTCTCCTTTCTTAGAGCAAAATCCCTTTAGTTGTTGTTTGGCTGAGAAATATCTAGAGGTTTTTCCTACATCATTGAGTAGTATTATTGTCCCTCAACAACTTAATTATATCAGGGCAAATATGACAACTGTATGTCGTGTTTGCCTGAATTTTTTTGCTCCAGCAATCGAATGTTGGTTAATTTAGATTATCTGCGTTTATTTGCTGGATATGCAGTAAAATCAGATGCCGCAGTAGGATTATATAATAATTTAATAGAATGGATATACATGACGTCTGGAGATAGATGTCATAAACGGAGCTCTGTTAGGAAATGCTCAGGTTGTAGCGACATCCCGTTCTTCAGAAACGATGTGACGCATTACTTGCGCAATCTCGTTAGCGGAAATACTGCAGGAGCGGTCTACTCAATTTGGCATTGAGGGATTTTTAACGATTATTAATCAAATTTAGTATATACTGATAGTAACTACTTTGCAGAGCATATTCCAAGGAATAGGAGAAGTGCTATGAAGAAATTCGGTGATATGAAGTCCCGTTTTTTAGGTATTCATGATCTGATGAAATTCAGGGTTACAGAAATACTGTTAATATCTACAGAGTACGATGCGTATGTCCTTGAAGAAGATGGACGGTTAGAGGAGCAGATTTACCAGCAGTTCAACGACTTGAGCATTCCTTTTATACCCCGAATTCATTGGGTAGCCAACGGCGAAGATGCTTTAGAGGAATTGAAATCGAGAACAATCCACCTGATCATTACCATGTCACGCATAAGCGACTTGAGCTCATTAGAAATTGAAACAAAAATCCATAAAGCCTATCCCAACATTCCGATTGTTATGCTTTCCTATGACCGGCTGACTCCGGAAATGATTAAAAAGGTCCGGGAATTTTCTTGTATTAACAGGGTGTTTCACTGGTCGGGAGACAATAAGGTGTTGTTGGCTATCATTAAATACATTGAAGACCAGCAAAACGTGAATGCGGACAGCAAGCTGGGAGTTCAGGCTATCCTTTTGGTGGATGATTCCCCGGCGTATTACTCGCAGCTTTTACCTATCATCTATACAGAAATTTTGACACAGACCCGGTATCTGGTGTTGCATGCTATGAATATCAGGCATGGTCTGCTGAGAGTACGCCTCAGGCCGAAGATTCTTCTCGCGGAAACCTATGAAGAAGCAATGGAGATTATTGGAACGTATCGCTACAATTTGCTGGGGGTAATCTCTGATGTGAGTTTTCCCAAGGATGGAGCACTAAACGCTAAAGCTGGTTTTGAACTGGCCCAAAGAGTTAAAGAGATTATTCCCGACCTGCCGTTTTTATTACAGTCCGAGGAACTGGCAAATGCCGAAGACTCTGAAGCATTACATTTGGATTTTCTGAATAAAAACTCTTCCAGTCTACTGCATAATTTGCGCACCTATATTTTGGAAAATTATGGTTTTGGCTCTTTTGTGTTTAAATATCCTGATGGTGTAGTCATTGATGAAGCAACTGATGTCACAAGCCTGGAAAGAATACTCCATAACCTGCCAGATGAGAGTTTGTATTATCATGCGACTAAAAATCATTTTTCACGTTGGTTCCGCGCTCGCGCCGAAGTGGAAGTAGCGGATAAACTGAGATTTGTGGACACCAGTCAGATCGGCAGTGCTTCTGAAATTCGGGCCTATATCTTGCAAGTGTTGAATGATTATTTCCGAAAATATCAATCCGGGTTGGTGCTTGATTTTGAAGGCCTTTCCAAAAAAGATATGGAGAATGCGTTTATTAAACTGGGGACGGGTTCTTTGGGGGGGAAGGCCAGAGGGGTTGCCTTCATGAATGTTATGATTGCAAAAGCCTATCTTGCGGATAAATACGAAGATATGAAAGTCAAGGTGCCTCGCTCCTTTGTTATTGGCAGTGATGTTTTTGAAAAATTTATTGAAGAGAATAATCTGTATTCCTTTCTTACCGCTAACCCGAAGGAGGATGCGATTGCGCAAAAGTTTACGGAAAGCTTTTTGCCGGCCGCCATTCAAGCAAATCTGCGTGTCTTGACCCAACATATAAAATGCCCGCTCGCAGTTCGCTCGTCAAGCATTCTGGAGGATTCGAGAATATTGCCTTTTGCCGGTATTTATAATACATATGTAGTTCCAAACAGTCACGAAGATGCTGAAGTCCGGCTTAAACAGCTTGAGGATGCCGTTAAGCTGGTGTATGCTTCGGTGTTTTATTCAGCGCCTGTGCAATACGCCAAGAATGCAGATATCCGGATTGAAGAAGAGAAAATGGCGATCCTAATCCAGGAACTGGTTGGGGAATGCTATGGCGATCTCTATTATCCGGCCATGTCCGGTGTGGCCCAATCCTATAATTTTTATCCTTATTATCCCTTGGAGCCGGAAGACGGAACCGTGAGTTTAGCTCTGGGATTAGGGAAAGCTATTGTTGACGGTGAGCGGGTATATCGTTTTTCACCGGCTTATCCCAAACTGAACCCTCTTGTTTCAAGCCCGGATGAGTATATGAAAAAATCGCAAAATGCATTTTATGCTATAAATTTCAAAGAGTCTGCCGGCATTACGCTGCGGGCCGACGAAAACTATGTGTATAAGAAACTGCTCATTTCGCAGGCGAGTAAAGACCAGTCGCTGGAGTATATTGGCAGCACCTATTCTATGGAAGACGACTGCATTTATGACAACTTAAGTCATTCAGGGCCCAAGCTGGTGACGTTTGCACCAATTCTCAAGTATAATCGGCTGCCACTGATCCAAATTATTAAAGACTTGCTAAGGCTCGGGAAACAATCATTTGGCACAGATGTTGAAATTGAATTTGCTGTCAATATCCCTAAGGATAAAAGCAAACCTAAGGAGTTCAATTTCTTGCAGATAAGGCCGATGGTGGTCGGAAGAGAAGCTTTTCAGGTTAATCTGGATGAGCCGATGGACTCCTGGTGTTCCAGTAAGCGCACCATTGGCAACGGAGTTTACCAAAGTATTCACGATATTATTTTTGTTGATCCTGAGACGTTTAATTTACAGGACAGTGTTCAAATTGCTAATGAGATTGGTGAGCTAAACAAGATACTGGTCAGGGAAGGACGCCGGTGCATTCTCGTTGGCTTCGGACGGATGGGAACAGCGGATAGATGGTTAGGGATTCCATTGACATGGGAGCAAATGTCTCAGGCTATGATCATCGTGGAAGTCGATCTTAAGAATCTTCATCCGGAACCTTCGCTCGGCAGTCATTTCTTTCATAATTTAACAGCCACCAATATGGGATATTTCCATATTCAATATGATAATGAGGCTGCGGGAATGCTTGATTGGGAATGGCTATTACACCAACCGGTCCTGGAGCAAACAAAATATGTCAAGCTGGTCAGAAGGCAGGAGCCATTCAAGGCTAAAATTGACGGGAGAAATTTCAAAGGTATTATCTACAAATGAGACTTTTGATTCTCCTGTGAAAATAAAATTAACTAATAAATAGTTCTTAAAACCATAAAGTTGTGTAAAAATGCGAAGTCAAATAGTTTTGAAAAAAATTAAAAAATTTAGATAGTTTTTTATAAAAGGACATTGATCTTTTTAGACAGAGCGAAAAATTGATTTTGTATTAAATTGCCAGAAAACATGTAGGTGATTTTTTATTTAAATGATTGCGTACTGTGAAATCAAATATTAGTCCTTGTGGAGTGGATTAATAGGTTGGCGTGTAAGTATACAAAATACAAAACAGGCTGTATAATGTAAGTAAAGTGGATTGGGTAATATTGTTTACGAAAAAAACCGGGGGGATTGTATCATGACTACAAATGCTCAAAAGTACTGTGCCGAACTCTATCGTAGAGTTGTCGAACGCAATGCGAACGAACCGGAATTTCACCAAACAGTCCAGGAAGTAATTGGGTCTTTGGTGCCTGTTCTTGAGAAAAACCCTGAATATATTGAGCTTGGAATTGCTGAGCGGATTGTGGAGCCAGAACGACAATTTATATTCCGTGTACCGTGGATGGATGACCTTGGCCGGGTAAGAGTAAACCGCGGCTTCCGGGTTCAATTCAACAGTGCAATTGGGCCTTACAAAGGCGGCCTGCGCTTCCACCCGTCTGTCAACCTCGGCATCATCAAGTTTCTCGGATTTGAACAGACCTTTAAAAACTCCCTGACTAGTTTGCCGATGGGAGGCGGCAAAGGCGGCTCTGATTTCGATCCAAAAGGCAAATCAGATGCAGAGGTAATGCGATTCTGTCAGAGTTTCATGACAGAACTGTATCGCTATATCGGTCCCAATACGGATGTGCCGGCAGGTGATCTTGGGGTCGGCGGCCGGGAGATTGGCTACCTTTTTGGACAATATAAGAGAATATTGGGCAGTTATGAAAATGGGGTTCTAACCGGAAAAGGTCTTGCTTATGGCGGTAGCTTAGCTCGTCCGGAAGCCACTGGCTTTGGAATCACCTATTTCTGCCAGGAAATGTTGAAATCCAAAGGCACATCCTTTGCGGGTAAAGCGGTTGCTGTGTCCGGCTTCGGCAATGTTACCTGGGGAACTGTAAAAAAGGTTACTGAGTTGGGGGGCAAGGTTGTTACCCTTTCAGGTCCTGACGGATATATATACGATCCTGACGGCGTCAGTGGCGAGAAAATTGAATATCTGCTTGAAATGCGAGCATCTTGCCGCGACCAGGTTCAAGATTACGCCGAGAAATATGGCGTTACATTCTATCCGGGTGAAAAACCTTGGGGTGTTAAAGTTGATGTTATTATCCCCTGTGCAACTCAAAACGAGATCCTGCTTGAAGATGCCCAAAAGATTGTTGCGAACGGGGTCCGCTTTGTTTGCGAAGGTGCAAATATGCCCTGCACGAACGACGCAATTGAATACTTCCTGGAAAACGGCGTGTATCTTGGGCCTTCAAAAGCCGCCAATGCCGGCGGCGTAGCTGTTTCGGGTCTTGAAATGTCTCAAAACAGCATGCGTATAGCCTGGTCTTTTGAAGAAGTTGATGCTAAACTCAAGACGATTATGCTTAATATCTATAATAACGCCAGCAAGGCGGCTGAAGATTATGGCTATAAGGATAACCTGGTTGTTGGCGCCAACATCGCCGGCTTTATTAAAGTCGCTGAAGCAATGAAAGCGCAAGGTTTGGTATAGAGCAAGTTTAGTAAGCAGTTGATTGTGAAACAATGGGATAGGCGAAGCCGATTGAGGCTCGAATACTCCCATTGTTTTTTATATATAAAACGCCCATACCCTAAAGGGCACAGGCGGCTTCTGCCGGCGTAGTTTAATGGCGATAACATGCCGGCTAGGGGACAACCAGGGGCTTTTATTTTTGTTATACAAAACTATAATAACTGATTGAGCTTGCTTTCAGGCTCTTCGCCATTCTCTACACGTTTTATATTATTCACAAAGAAATCATATCTTTTTTTATGGAACTTGCGACCGTCAGGCATGCCTGCCGTATGGGGCGTAAGTATCACATTACCCAGATTCCGGAGCTCACTGTCAGTGGGGAGCGGCTCAGCTTCAAACACATCCAGGCATGCGCCTGCAATGTCCCTGTTTTTTAATGCATCTATCAAGTCTCTTTCATTGACAATCCCGCCGCGGGCGGTATTGATAAAAAGTGCGGTATTTTTCATTTTCTGGAATACTGCTTTGTCGATCAGCTGTTTGGTTTGCTGATTCAGGGACAGATGTACACTTATTATGTCTGATGCGCTTACAAGAGTATCGAAATCCGCCATTTTCACCAAACCGTCAGACTGTTGAGCGGCGTTTCTAGCATAAGCCAGTACATTCATATCAAAAAACCTGCAAAACTCAGCTACTTTTTTACCGATGGCACCCAAGCCGATAATTCCAATCGTTTTGCCCTGTAATTCACTCCCTGTATAGTCCAATTGACTCTCAGCCAGCCTGTTCTTCATGAAAGAATCAAGAAATGGTATGTTTTTATAATAAGATAATAGCAGTGCCATTACATGCTCGGCCACTGCCCTGGCATTTACGCCTGCAGCATTGGCCACCCAAATGCCGCGCTGCGTACAGGCAGCGATATCTACATTATCAAAGCCGGCACCGGTCTGCACCAGTTTTAGTTTTTTTGCTATAGCAAGCAGGCTGCGGTCCACTTTTATATGTTCAGGTATGATTATCTGGCAATCTTCAATATGATGCAGCATTTCTTTTCCGGGCGGGACAATTACAATGTCCCAGTTTTCCGGAAAACACCTTGCAACATTTGATTTTGCGGTACCGGTAAAATAGCCGACCAGGAGAATCTTCATTGTCAACCTTCTTTCTTGCTCTATACCATGCTTCGAAGATCTGTTTTATTTTGCAATTTTATCTTTTTAAAGAAGCAGTAATAATTGCCATATGATAAACTTCATCTGCATTACAACCTCTTGAAAGGTCATTTATCGGTGCATTCAGCCCCTGGAGAATCGGACCATAGGCCTCAAAGTTTCCAAGACGCTGAGCTATTTTATAGCCAATATTACCGGCATTAATATCCGGGAATAGGAAAGTGTTCGCTTCGCCGGCGACAGGCGAGTGGGACGCTTTTATTTTTGCAACATCTTTGGAAAACGCAGCATCAAACTGCAGCTCACCGTCAATTGGAAAATCAAGATGCATACTCTTTAATTTTGTGGTTGTATTTCGCATTTTATCAACTGATTCTCCTGTGCCTGAACCTAACGTACTATAAGATAATAAAGCAACTTTGGGATCAATGGAAAAAACTTTTGCTGTTCTTGCCGTTTCAACAGCAATCTCGACAAGTTCATCCTCACTTGGATTCAAATTGATAGCACAATCGGCCATAGCGTACTTTTCCTCAACATTGTCTATTTTGCGATATAGAATAAAGCAGCTTGAGACAATTCTATTTCCGGGTGATGTCTTAATAATTTGGAGTGCCGGGCGAACGGTGTCGGCAGTAGAATAGGTTGCACCACCTAAAAGGCCGTCAGCATACCCTGTTTTTACAAGCATCGTACCGAAATAATTAGTTTTCATCAAAGATTCCCGGCAGGCAGCCTCATCCATTTTTCCTTTTCTAAGTTCAACCATCATCGTAACCATGGATTCTATAGCCGGATATGATTTAGGATCTATGATTTCAATTTCATTTATAAGAAAACCATGCTTTTGCGATACAATATGTATCTCTTCCGGATCACCTAACAGTATCGGTTCAAGGATTTTCTCTTTTTTTAAACGGCTTGCAGCCTCAAGAATTCTTGGATCGGAACCTTCCGTAAATACTAGCTTTTGCTGTTTGATTTTTAATTTTTCAATCATACTTGCAAACATGGTATGCACCTCCATTTTTTATCTTATTGGGATTTTGTTCAGGCAATCTGACAGCCTTTATCCAGCAAAAACAAAATACAAGCAGCATGGCGAACAGCAGTAATCAGACGAGATAAAAGCCAATCCTGTCATATGCTCCTTCTGGTGAAGAACCTTTGACCACCGTCTCTATTAATGATAAGTTTAAACATAAAGAATATTATTGTAAAACTCAAATGTTTTGTAAGTTATATTAATTTTTTCTATATATTAAGAGGTACTCGTAGCAACACAGCCCATGAGCCCAGGTTGCCCCTGGGCTGTGGGGAATGGGTTGGTGGATGAGTATCGACTATCGATTCACCCTGTTGTGCTTGGAGCCGGCAAACCATTATTCGAGAGTTTGCATGAGAGACTCAGCCTTGTGCTTACAGATGTGCGAAGATACAGCTCGGGCGTAGTTCAATTGGTATACCAAACAAGTCCATCCCCAGATATGTACCATAAATGTCCGGAATAGATGGAAATTGAGTGTGAACGAAAAAGCCGGCTAAGGTGATTCTGATGACCATCTTAGCCGGCTTTATTCTCGTTGGCAATAATTAACAAGTCCACTTTCATTTACATAGAACGTATGTTCTGGTATTATGTATAGGGAGGTGGATAGTGATGAGCGAACAGACTATAGATTTACTAAGTATCCCTATTTACCAGCAGATGACTCGGATAGTTTACGTCGACCGGTGTATGGTAAAGTGGGCGGGAATGCTTTTGTCTGAGCACAACGAGCAGATGAAAGAGAAAGAAGGCAAAAGCGATGGGGCTCGTTGATTTTTCCTGTTTTCCCCGTCGGAGCATATTGTGTATTGATGCAAAATCATTCTTTGCGTCTGTAGAGGCGGTGCGGCGGGGGCTTGACCCGCTGGAAGCCTATATTGCGGTAGTATCGGACTTACGGAGAACCGGTGCGATCGTACTGGCCAGCAGCCCGAGAGTTAAATTGGACTATAATATCAAAACCGGAAATCGACTCTTTGAAATTCCCAAGCGTTCCCCGATTATGGTAGTAGAACCAAATATGGCGTTATATATCCAGGTGAACCAGGCAATACAAAATATATTCCGCCGCTTTGTAAGCGATGAAGATCTACATGTTTATAGCATTGATGAGTCCATATTGGATGTTACCGCATCGCTACCTTTGTTTGGGCCGGCAGAAATGATTGCGGAAGCTATCTTAAATATGGTGAAGGATGAGTTGGGGCTTATTGTGACTATAGGCATCGGCGATAATCCGCTTTTGGCAAAACTGGCACTGGATAATGAAGCTAAAAAGCGTCCGCCGTGGATTGCAAAATGGACGTATGAGATGGTGCCGGAAACGGTATGGAAGATACAGCCGCTGACTGCATTTTGGGGCATATCCAGAGGATATGATAAGAAACTCAAGCAAATGGGTATTTATACGATTGAGGGGCTGGCTCACGCTAATCCGGTGCGGTTGCAGAAAACTTTGGGCGTAATGGGGTTGCAGTTATATTACCATGCATGGGGTTTGGATGCCAGCATCATTAGCCAGAAATCACAGCCCAAGAGTAAATCCTATAGTAAAAACCAGATATTAATGCGGGATTATTACGTAAAAGCAGAAATTCTAATGGTCATCAAGGAAATGGTGGGAGATGTATGCACTAGGCTGCGCAAACACCAGGAAAAATGCCAGGAGGTATATTTGGGGATAGGGTACTCGGACCGGAATTGCAAGTTGGGTTTTACGGCACGAATTAAGCTGATTCGCCCGGAACACGCAACAGATGTTATTAGTGAAGCGGCACGCCAGGAGTTTATTAAGCGGTGGCAGGGTGAACCGGTACGATCGGTAAATATTGCTGCTGGGAAAATCGTGTCAGAAGGACTTGAGCAGTTGGAACTATTTTTTGCAGGCGAAGAAAAGAATCATGCCATAGATAAAGTAGTAGATGATCTGCGGCAGCGATTTGGCAAAAAAACGATCTTTTATGCCGGGTCGATGGCCGGGGGAACCTTCCTGGAACGGGCGCATTATGTAGGTGGACACAAAGGGAAGAGTGAATGATGTACAACGTTAGCTAAAAATCAAGCAAGGCTCCGCCAATTATGCAATTGTATTTGACAGAGCCTTGCTTATTCATAAGAGAATTAAAGCCGGTAATGGGAAATGATGAAAATAAATGATGAAAAACTTGTACCTGGGCAAGGTTTTTTGGAGAGTACGGCTGTCCGCAATCAGCGACTGTAATGAAGCCCTTTCTTTATCGATAAAAGTATTTTTAAAAATTAACTTGACAATACATAGTGATACCTTTTATATTAGTTTTATATAACTAACTAATTATAGGAGTACAGCAGAATGCAGCAGGAAGAAGTCATTGTTAAAGCAATTAATATCATATCAGAATCCATGCGTGAAAGCATGCGGCGGTATAAAGAAGATACACAGAATTCGAAAGAGATGTTCAGTTTATCCATAACGCAATTACATTATTTGCATGTAATAAAGGAACGAAGGGCTGTTACAATTACGGAGCTTGCCGAAATATTTGGTGTACAAAAATCCACAGTTACCGTGACGGTTAATAAGCTTTTACAATGTGGATTTATCGAAAAATTTACGCCAAAAGATGATTTAAGGGTAGTGTATGTGAGTCTGAAAGAAAAAGGCACGGAGATTATTGAAATGGAAGACCGGGGCTATCGGCAGTTTGCGGTTGAACTGCTGGCAAAACTGAGCGAAGAAGAACAGAAGATGTTTACTTTGCTTTTAAATAAAGTGACAGATAATATTACCCGCAAGTAAGCGGGTTTATATAACCATATAATTAGTTTAATAAAACTAACTATATGGGAGAAATTTTAAGGAGGAACATATGAAAATAGTAAAGTGTCTTTTATATGTTGTAGTTGTGGTTGTGGTTGTGGTCATGATTAGTGTTGGAGTAACGGTTAATTGTTATGCCGCAGAGTATAACGGCAGTCAAAGGCCGGAGATATTGCTGATTGTTACAGATAGTTCCCGTGAAGCTTACGGTACTCAGCTTAAGAATAAAATATTTTCACAATTGCGAGATCGGTTAAATGGTTCGGTGAACCAGGAAAGTGAAGCTGAAAATCAAGATCCAAACAACGGAACTAATAAAATCAAGTGGGCTGAAAGCGATGAGTTGTCAGAGCTGGCTGGTCGGTCCGGTTCCAATCAGATAATAGTGGTGGAAATATTACCGATTAAATCAAACTTTAGTGATATCTTATTTTATAAGGCGATCAAGTCGGAAGTCACGCTTAGAATTCGATTGTATGATGCAGTCAAAAAACAGTACATATTGAGTGATGAGGTAATTGGAGAAGGAATCAACAAAACGTATATACCGTATACTTCGGTTGGGAAAAAACAGTCCGTACTGGAAGCTGTAGGTAAAGCGACCAGGGCGGCAGCAGAAAAAATCAATCAGAGCGAGGCTGAGAGGCGCTAAGCAATTACATTTCTGTCTTAGGAGGCAGACTGATGAATAGGCGGCAATTTATTACCTACAGTAGCGGTGCTCTTATCATGGCAGGTGGAGTTTCGCTGTTTCAGTCACTGGATCAGCTGCAGACCGTCGAGCGGGAGGACGCTTCTGCTTTTACACTGGGATTGGAACCGGAGCTGGCCGATATCTTATATTATGCTGCTTTAGCCCCCAGCGGACATAATGCGCAGCCATGGACAGTAAAGATCATTACCAGCCGCCATTGGATCGTTGGCACAGACAGCAGCCGGTGGCTGCCTGCAGTTGATCCGGAGAACCGGGAAATGATGATTTCTCTAGGTGCTTTTTTAGAGAATCTGACAACTGCGGCAAATAGCAAAGGGTATGAAGCAGAAATCGAAATCCTTGCGCAAAGCACAAAAGATGAAGAGATTGCCGCTGTAAAATTGTATCGAACAAGTTATTCTAATCATACCGTCATCCAGCAGATTGCATTACGACGGACGTTGCGAAGTAATCTGCTGACGAATGAACTATCAAGTGCGGATATTCAATTGCTTACGCAGGGGTACCCGGAGAATGCTTTTTATTATCCAAGAAGCTCACAGGAAGGTAAGTCTTTAGTGGAAAGCACTATCCTGGCAAATGAAATCCAGGCCTGTAGCAACCCGGCTCAGCAGGAACTGGCGGGATGGATTCGTTGGTCAAATCAGGAAAGCCGGCGGTATAGAAATGGGTTAACCCCGGAGACAATGGAAATCGAAGGGGTATCACGCTGGTATGTGAAAAATTTTTATACCTATGAATCTGTGCTGAAGCAAGAATTCAGGGAAGCAACTATTCAGAAGGTAAAGGAGCAAGCTGTGGCCGGCAGTGGCTGGCTGGTGCTTACCAGTAAAAATGCGACTGTAGCCGAACTGATCCGGACCGGGCGAAACTTGCAGCGAATCTGGCTTAGGCTGAGGGCGCGAAACATTGCATTTCACCCGATGACACAGACGATAGAAGAAGAAGCGACCGCTAAAGAGCTTCCGTCAGTATTAGGGATTACCGGCAACCCACAATTGTTGTTGCGGGTAGGGTATATTAGCCATTATCCCCGGCCGGTGAGCCTGCGGATGCCTTTACAGAAAATAATAGTATAATGTTAACATACTTGCGGCCTTAAGGAGGGCGGACTACTTTGGTCCATCTTCAGAATCTATAAATAATTAATATAATCATAAGAAACTATTAGGATCTTTTAGAATGGATAAACTGACTACGCCCACGCCGAGCAACAAAATAAACCCTAAAAACAGTGGTCCGAGGAAGGGAATATTGACTGTCAACGCAACGACCGTGGCGCCGTAGAGGGTCTGCAGCCAAGCAGGCTGATCGAACTCACCGGTCTTGTCTGCCAACCATTCGCCGATGGCCAGGCATACGCCACTGGCACCGAAAATAGCAATGACAAGAAAACAGAGTCCGACCAAGAACGCCAAAGGCATTCCTATGACACTGATAATCAGTAAAGTTGCCAACAGCACAAAGGCCAGGCTGGAAAGCATGCCTAAAACGGCTGCCTTGCCGCAGGCAGATTGGCATATTCCCGCAAGCTGCCGGCAACGGGAACGAAAGCCCCAGGCTAAAGCCGGAAGGATGAGGAGTAAAGCCAACGTTACCACCAACTGCATAAATCCAAAAAGCAATAGCAATAGTACAGCCAGCAAAATACTGGCTATATTGCTGGAGGTTGCTTCAAGATTTACAACCCCTTCTTTTATGACAGCTCCGGCTTCTTTGGTTAAATGCCCGCCCAGAATAAAGACGTGTTTATCGAGTTGAGCCGTGGACAGCAAGGTCAGATTGCCGTTAATCACGACGACTTCATCGGTTACTTCGCCGCCAATGGTTACATCGCCACCGATGACCACCACATGGTCGACGGCCGTAGCTTGCGGGATAAATACATTTTTAAAATCAATAACATCGGGAGATGGTGACGCATGACTGGCGACAGTGGCGGAGTGCAGAGCCAGGGAAATACCTGTGAATAGAACCAGCGACAGAATGAGAACAACCAGAACAACTTTTTTCATAAGGACAACCTCCCCATGGTCAGGCAATACGGCGCATAGCCAGGTGGCGTATGGAGGCCAGTACAATAATTAAGAGTGCAGTTAGTATAGTACCGCTAATGATTTGCAGCAGGGGCGCGGTTTTTAGTACGAATGCTCCTTGCTGGACAAGCGTAAAAAAAATACTGCCGGCGACCCAAAGCAGGCTGACCAGGAGTGGGTTGATGATTAGTAAGCCGGTGAGCAGAATGAAAGTCAGCACCAGCATAATACCGGCCATCAGCTTGAGAAAGGCGGCCGGTTCGGTCAGCGTGATTTTATCCAGTGTCGCCTGGACAAAGGTGTTAGCCGGCTGAAGCACCGGCATATGTGCATGGAGAAAGCGGGTGGTGGTGACGGTGGCGGTTAGCTCTTGCCGGCAGGACGGGCAATTTGCTGTATGTTCATCTACTTGCCGCATGCGGTCGCTGCCTAAATCGTCTACACAATACGCCCACAGCAAATCCTTGCATGTTTTGCAATCCATGTTTGTCACAACCTTTCTGGTGCCAGAATAGCGTGCAGGCGCGATCTGGCAGCGTTAATGCGGGATTTGACTGTTCCCAGCGGGATACTAAGGATTTCGGCAATTTCTTCGTAGGATAAATCTTGAAATTCCCGTAATACCAATACCGTTCTCTGGTCTAGCGTAAGCCGGTCCAAAGCCGCAATCACCAGTTGTTGCTGTTCCCGTTGTTCTGCTATTTTTTCCGGCGATTGAGTGGAACTGGCAAGGGGGAGAGCCGATTCCAACGGCTTGACCCAGCGCGAGGAATTCGCTGTTTTCCTGTCAATACTTAAATTGACCGTAATTCTGACCAGCCATCGATAAAAGGCTTTCGCACTGGATAAGCGTTTGATGGACAGAAAGGCCTTGAGAAAAGCTTCTTGCGCAATATCCTCCGCATCTTGAGCATTGCCCACAATACCGAAGGCAATGTTTACTATGTGGTCCTTGTACCGCCAGACCAGCTTGCCGAAGGCGGCCTTATCCCCGGTCATGGCTTGCTCAATTACTTGCGATAATTCTTCCGTCAAAGCGGGTATCACCACCTCAGGCGTAACACGCGAAAATTAAAGTACCTGCTTATGTTTTCTAAAAATTAGTTAACCGGAAGAAGCGGCAATTCTGCAAGAACGGACATGCCAGTCTCTTCCATAGTATATACTTAAACAGACCCCGCTTCAACTGGCAGCGGGGTCTGTTTATGAACTATAAGCTGTTAATCAATTACTGGAATAGGCGGGCGTTCTTTGCCGCGTTCGGTATAGCTGTTTGCAATAGTATCTTGCACATGCTGGACGAAAATATCCTGGATCATTGTGTTTTCGCCTAATCCTTGGATATAAGCCTCTACCTTAAACCCTTCTTCCGTGAGTTTGGTTTTTGCTGAATCTTCTTCATCACCACCGATATCATTGTTGGCGTGATCGCCAGCGACCAGCATCAGCGGCATTAAGACAACCTTTTTAATTTTTCGTTCTTTTAGTTTTGCAATAACAGATTCCAGGGAGGGGTAACCCTCTCCATCCACAGTGTTTATGAAGACATTTTTATAGCCCGCATCTATGAATCTCGCTTGCAGGGCAGCATAAGCGGCATTAGCGGGGTGGACGCCGCCGTGCCCGATAAGAACAACGGCCTCATTACGGCCGAGTTTAGGGAATTGGTTTTGCAGGGCTTTAATAGCGGTTACATAATCATCCGGACGTTCTTCCTGACCGGCAAAATAGATCAGTGGCCGTCCCAACGAGATTCTGTCAAAAGATTTGTTTTGCGCATAGACATCAACGGCCCGGCGCACTTTATCATATTCGTCACCAGCTACCATATGCAGAGGCTGGACGATAACTTCGCTATAACCTTCAGCCTTCAGTTTATCCAAAGCCTGTTTCTCCGTATCAATTTTTAATCCTTCGTTGTCAGCGATACGTTTGAGAATGATGCGGGAAGTAAAGGCACGACGGACTTCATAGTCCGGAAAGGCAGCCTTGATTTTGTTCTCCACGCTTTCAATATTCAGTTTACGGGTATCCTGAAACGTAGTGCCGAAGCTGACTACAAGAATGGCTTTTTTCCCTGTTGCAGCTGCGGCTGCGTAAGTTTTTGATTCGTAGGACAACATACCAAAACAGATTGCGAATAAAAATGTAGTCATTAGTAACCAAATGCTTTTTTTCATTATACTTATTTTCCTCCTCATATTTAAATGGAACCAGTTTATCGGTGTATATCACCTCCTAACAAGTAATTAAGCATTGAGGGCTTTTCGCAAAGGTTCTCAAAATGGCCTGTCCATCCGGAAAGTTCTGACTCTCCCAAGCGACAGAAGCAGGATAGAGCCGGAAAATATAAAGTCCTCCCTGCTCTTGGCAAGGAGGACTACTATTGCAGGAGAGGCCGACGCAAAACAAATTCCGGCCAAAATAGCCGGAAAGGTTTGGATTCTCCAATAATCCCTTCCCATCGCTCGTGGGGTTAAAACGGTGATTAAAGATAGGCAGTTCTTCTGGCTTTGGATCATTGCTTAGTCAAACCTTCCCAGGCTTTGCAGCCCAGTGGTATCATATGACTTCGCTCCCCACTACAGTGGCGGGACCGCGCCGGCTTTAGACCGGTTTTTCTGTTAGGCCCTTGCGGGCACCTATCTGCTATATGCAATTATAATGGCTCAACCTAATAATAAGAGACGGCTTAAAATGCAAAAAGTTCATGTAAATTATAAAAAAATAAAAAAGGCGCCTAAAAGAAAGTTCTTTCTTAATTATCTATTGACTCAGGGTTAGCATTACGTTTTATAATCATATCATAGGCGCACGGAAGAGTTGCCGCCAAGGTGCTTTTAAGGAAAAAAAGCAACCTGCGTTGGGTATGACGAAATGAAGGAGGTCCGATATGCAATATAATAATTTGCCTGGAACCAGCCTGAAGGTATCCGCTCTCAGCCTGGGAACCATGATGTTCGGCGGGCAGACCAATGAAGCTGACAGCCTTGCCATTATGGATTATGCTTTTGAGCAAGGGGTCAATTTTTTTGACACCGCCAATGTATACAATCAGGGGGAGAGTGAACGCATCGTCGGCAGAGGGGTGAAAGGCAGACGCAATGAAATCTTTCTTGCCACAAAGGTCAACGGTCAGATGGGAAATAACCTCTTTGACAAAGGCCTTAGCCGCCGTAATATCGTAGCCGCTGTTGAGGCGAGTTTAAAACGGCTCGATACCGATTATATCGATCTGTATTATATGCATGCCCCCGATTATGAAACTGAAATTGAGGAATCACTTGCGACAATGACAACTCTCGTACAGCAGGGCAAAATCCGTTATGTTGGGGTGAGTAACTTTGCCGCCTGGCAAATTGCGGATATGCTTGCCGTCTGCGACAAACGCGGCTATGTCGCGCCCGTCATAACCCAGAATGTCTATAATGCCATTACCCGCGGGGTTGAAACTGAACTTGTTCCGTTTATGGTCAAGCACAAATTAGGCATGGCTGTCTACAATCCTATAGCAGGCGGCTTGCTCGCCGGCAAACACAAGCCTGGTAAACCTGCCGAAGACACCCGTTTTGCCAATAATCAAATGTATTATGATCGGTATTGGTCGGATGAAAATTTCGTTGCTGTGGAAAAACTTATGGCAATTGCGAAAGAATATGGTATGAGCATTGTACAGCTTGCTATGAAGTGGTGCGCTTCACGGCCGGGAGTCATCAGTACCATTAGCGGTGTAAGCAAATTTTCCCAGATTGAACAGAATATTGCCTCGCTGGCAGGCGACGCACTTCATGCAGACGTGCTGGCAGCCTGTGACGACGTATGGCGCTCCTTGGCAGGCACCCGCTTTGGTTATAACCGGTAATTTGCCTTTGCATATACCCCTGCGGGATATAAATTATTCTCTTCCTCGGCCAGAATCCTTCTTGCTATCCGTATTTGTGATTCCTAACTTAGCAAGCATTTTGTTACTGCGATAAATCGTTACAATTATCCAACCGACAGTCACCGCGATTAATAAGCCCATTTCCTCTATGCTCATGCTGATACCTCCATCTATAAATTCCGTGTGTGCCGGCAGGCTAAGAGCCGACGCCATCACGGCAGTCAATCACAATTGTCGATCGTAACTGTTTAGACAGTTCCTGCCGGATACGCTCATAATAAGGACAGGCATTTCCCCCAGCGTCTGTACTGTTCATGCAAGAGGACATCGCAATGATATCGGCGCCACATTTAATCAATAATTTAGCGCTATCCACTACTCGCTTGCCTGGACAGCCAGCACAGGCAATGTATCCAACTACTGCAGCCGGGCCTAAATCCCGGAATACCCCCGCTCCTTTTTTCGCTGCTGCAAAGTCCTTTGTTTCCCAAGTCATGTCGCCGCATTGCGGACAAGCGATAAATCCCACTTTAACCAAGATTATCTCTCCCTTTTTCATTAAATCTCTGCCGGCTTTTGCTCTGGATTGATAATTCGTCCTGTCGTAATATATAGTATTCGTGGCAGCTAACCAAAGTGATTTGATTTTGACAAAAAACATACATTATCTCTAAAATACTTTCTATTTCTTCTTTTCTCTTCATTTAATGAGTGTATGAATAATGATTAATCAAACACGGAGCCTTATATATTCAAACTCAAGATGCGCCAAGCAGAATAACTTAGTAAACAAAAAGATATGCAGTAGTTTCTTGTTTCAGAAACTACTGCATATCTTTTTGTTTAATAGCAGGTAGTCACTCTAAATGATTCGTGTCATAGAGAAGATAATATAGCAATATATTTTTAATCAGGAGCGTCTAACCCCGGCATGTAAACTGTCCTTGCTGACTGCAGGCTAGTTCCCAATGGTGTTCACACTGTACAGTGTGAGCCGGGACTGTGTGCTCCAGGCGAAGGATTTTAACCGCTTGGGCCGGAGCGAAAGGAATGGATAGAGTCATGGTATATAACAAGGCAATCATACAGACAATCATCGAGAGTCTTGGCTTGACCGAAGAAATTCAGGTGGATGATATCCCTGATATTAATCTTTATATGGACCAGCTATTAGAGTTTCTTAACAATAGGCTTTGTTGGTTAAAAAGAGAGCCGTTTGACAAGGGTTTAACAAAAACCATGATCAACAATTATACCAAAGATCAGCTATTGATACCGCCGCAAAATCGAAAATATGGAAGACAGCATAGTATGCTCCTGATATTAATTTCCCAATTAAAAAGTATCCTTTCCATCAGCGATATCAAAAAACTATTTGCCCCTATTTTAAACGACATTAACACTCCTGACGATGACGTTATTCCCCTTCAAGAGATATACATAACC
>JAEWGR010000106.1 GCA_023388195.1 Bacillota bacterium | reverse complement strand
CGCTTAAGGCTTTGCAGGCCAACCTCAGGCACTTGACCTGGCAAACCAGTATGGTAGCTGCCGGCGACTACAGTCAACGGGTTGATTTCATGGGTGATTTTTCTTCGTCTTTCAATACGATGACGATCCGGCTGCAGCAGGCAACAGAAAATGAGCAGCGTTATATTGCCGAGCTGGAAAAAAGCCAGGCCGTAATTGCTGAAAGCGAAAGAAAATACAGACTGATTGCTGAAAACACCGGTGATGTAATCTGGCTGCTCGACAAGTCGATGAAGGTTTGCTATATCAGCCCTTCCATAATCAAATTGACAGGCTATCCACCGGAAGAGTTTACTGGCAAAACAGCCGTTGAAACCCCCATGCCCTGCTTACAGGCCATTTTCCACGAAGCCACTGCTGCCTTTGCCACTACAGTGGCCGACCCAAAACCACTGATTATCGAAAGTGAACAGGTCCGGCAAAATAAGAAGATCATTTGGACAGAATCTCTGGTGAGTATTGCCTGCAACAATGAAGGTGACTTTGTTGGTTTGCTGGGAATTACCAGGGATATTAGCGAACGCAAAAAAAATGAAAGCCTTGTACACCAGGCTTACGAACGAAGAAAAAAATCCGATTTTTTTAATCACCTTACGCTTGTCCCAAACGCCAATGAAGCCGAGCTGCTGCAGTTAGCCAGACAAAATAAATTCTTTATTCCCCCCAACTTCTCTTTCTTGCTATTGATAATAACCAGCCTGGAAACCCTGGTGGCTGATGAACATAATTTGCACCGCAAACAACAGATTAATGATGCACTTGTTGATTTTCTCAGCCGGAAGGAAAACACCATTGCCTGGGAAACAGCCAGCGGCATTGCTGTTATTTTTCCGGTTCCGAAAACAACTGACCGGAAAGCAGCTGAATTGGCGACAGCCAGCGAATATAGCCGGGAAATACCGTTGTATTTCCCCGACCTGCAGATTGTCTTTGGGCTTGCTAACTATGCTGCCGGCTTAAGCCAGTTTGCCAACCGCCTGCATAATGCGGAGACGGCGGTAACGATTGGCACCCGTATCTGGCCCGGCCAACAGATTTATCATTATGATGACTGCGGCATTTACCAGGTACTGGCCCCGTTTGCCAGGACAGATGATGCCAATAACTATATAACAAGATTGCTCGGCCCGCTTATTGCGCACGATAACGCCGAAGGTACCAATCTTCTCGAAACCCTGGAAAAACTGCTTGCCGGGTTAAGTTTTAAAGAAATTGGCGAACAGCTGTATTTGCATCATAAGACCATCCAGTTGCGTAAGCAGCGGATTGAACAAATTCTGAAACTCTCGCTTGACTCCCATGAAACCCGGATGACATTGGCGACTGCCCTTCAATTACACAGGCTTACGCAGCCGGCGGAGGCGTCAGCTGCTGCAGATAGATAAAAAGCCAGGACTATGCCTGGCTTCTTTTACATTTGGCTTCAGCCTGTTGGCTGTATGTGCGGCTCAAGATCCCGGCTGAAAAGCCAACCTTGCCGTAGAGCCGTTTGATTAATCTCTACCAGTTGCGGCTTGGCAGCAAATTTTTTCGCAAAGGCGGCAATGACCGATTCTTCTGCTGCCACACCGGTTGCAGCCAGCAAAGCTCCCAGCGCCACCATGTTAATCATTTTCACACTGCCCAGTTCACTGGCAATATCATTGATAGGTACACGGCAGACCTTAATATCTTTACGGGTCACGGCTTTATCAATCAGGGAGCAGTTAACAATCAGCACCCCGCCGGCTCTTACAGCCCCTTCAAACCTGTCTAAAGACGGCAGATTCATGATCACTGCAGCTGTGGGCTCACTGATAACCGGCGAACCAATCGGCTCATCAGCGATTATTACGGAACAGTTGGCGGTTCCGCCCCGCATTTCCGGACCATAGGACGGCATCCAGGTGACTTTTTTCTGCTCCAGCATGCCGGCATAGGCCAGGAGCTGCCCCATCACCATAACCCCCTGCCCGCCAAAACCGGACATTATAATTTCATGTCTCATTTCAGGACGCCTCCTGTCGTATCTTTGTAGACGCCAAGAGGAAACTGGGGCAGCATATTCTCATTCAGCCATTTTTTAGCCTCCAGCGGCGATTTGCCCCAGTTGGTCGGGCAGGTGGACAATACTTCAACCATAGCAAACCCTTCCCCCCGGAGCTGGACTTCAAACGCGGCCTTAATAGCGGCTTTCGCTTTACTGATATTACCAGGACTATTCACCGACACGCGGGCAATATACCTGGCCCCATCCAGGGTAGCCAGCATCTCGGACAGGCGTATGGGGGCTCCGGCCAATTCCTGCCTGCGCCCGGCCGGGGACGTTGCCGTCACCTGGCCAACCAGGGTTGTCGGCGCCATTTGTCCGCCGGTCATGCCATAAATAGCGTTATTGACAAAAATAATGGTAATATTTTCGCCCCGGGCGGCAGCATGCACTGTTTCCGCCATGCCGATGGCCGCAATATCGCCGTCGCCCTGATAGGTGAACACAACTTTATCCGGCTGCACCCGTTTCAGCCCGGTCGCCACAGCCGGCGCCCGGCCATGGGCCGCGTTAATAGCGTCAAGGTTAAAATACTGGTCTGCCAAAACAGAACAGCCCACAGGCACGACCCCAATTGTTTTTTTTATGATGCCCAGGTCATCAATGACCTCAGCCACCAGACGGTGAATAATGCCATGCTGGCAGCCCGGACAATAATGGGTTTCCCTATCAGTCAGGGCCTGGGGCCGGCTAAACACCATTGCTTCCATGTCAGTTACCCCCTTTGGCTGCCAGTATCGTCATAATTTGCCCGTAAATATCCCCGGGCTTTGGCAGCATGCCCCCGGTCCGGCCATAGAAGTATACTGGTTTAGAGCATTTGATAGCCAGATTCACATCTTCCACCATCTGGCCGGCGCTAAGTTCCAGTGTTAAAACAGCGGCGGCGTTGGCGACCGCCTTCGCCAGGGCCGCCTTGGGAAACGGCCAAAGGGTAACCGGGCGGAACAACCCGACCTTTAATCCGGCCGCTCGCGCCATTTCCATCGCCGAATAGGCAATGCGGGCAGTTATGCCATAGGCAACCAGAATCAGCTCGGCGTCCTCGGTTCCAGCCTGCTCCCAGCAGGTTTCCCGCTCTTGCAGCCGGGCATACTTTTCCTGCAATCTGATGTTTACCTGTTCCAGCCCTTCCGGGTTGAGGACAACGGTATTAATTCTATTCGGTGCTGCCCTCTCGCCCCTGCCGGTAATAGCCCAGGGTTTCTCTACTGCAATAACCGGGCATTCCTGAAAGCTGACAGGCTCCATCATTTGCCCCAGGGCACCGTCGACCAGAATCATCACCGGATTCCGGTATTGATCGGCAAGATTAAAGGCCCTAATGGTAAGATCGGCCATCTCCTGCACGCTGTTGGGGGCCAGCACCAGGGTATGGTAATCACCATGGCCGCCGCCTTTCGTTGCCTGGAAGTAATCGGCCTGGCCCGGCTGGATGCCGCCAAGGCCGGGCCCGCCCCGCATCACATTCACAATTACACAAGGCAGCTGGGCGGCAGCGATATAGGAGATGCCTTCCTGTTTTAAACTGATGCCGGGGCTTGACGATGAAGTCATGACCCGGGCCCCGGCACTAGCCGCGCCATACGTCATGTTGATAGCTGCCACTTCGCTTTCGGCCTGTAAAAATGTTCCGTCGAGCTGAGGCAGCCGCTTGGCCATGTATTCAATCAGCTCCGACTGCGGTGTGATTGGATAACCGAAATAATACCGGCAGCCGGCAACGACGGCAGCTTCGCCAAGGGCCTCGTTGCCTTTCATCAATAGAGTTTCTGACACTTCTTCACTCCCAATCTATTTATAAATAGCAATGACCACGTCAGGGCAGGTTCTGGCACACAACGCGCAGCCGCTGCACTGCTCCTCATCCCGGCAGGCTGCCGGGTGGTAGCCCTTACTGTTAAAGGTGTCAGCCATAACGATTAATTGTTGGGGACACGCGTCGCGGCACAGCTCGCAGCCTTTGCATCTGTCCGCCTGGAAGACCGGTCTGGGCATAATAACA
>JAEWGR010000036.1 GCA_023388195.1 Bacillota bacterium | reverse complement strand
AAGCAAGGCAGGGGGCGATTATATGGGGGTAATTCTACCGGCTTTGTCGCTGGCAATCGTACATATAGCCGGTGATAATATAGCTGTTGTGCCGGCGATGGCCGCGTTACTGGGTAATGGGATATATGGCACGGTATTTTTGTCGTATATGATATTTGGCTCAGTGGTGGCAGGCGTATCGGCCTGGATCGGGGTAAAGAGCGGCCGGGAATTGACGGCAGTTGTAAAACGCTTACTGGGTATACGGGGCAAACGGGTATTGGCACTGGTTGTATTAGCCGTGTCACTGCCTGCCAGCGCTTTAACAGGCGGGTACTTTGCCGGCCATTTACTGGAAAGTTTGACCGGGCTGCCCTACCTGGCGGCTGTTCCCCTGTGTATAGCCGGCTGCTCCCTGCTGGCAGTCGGCTATGGCCGGGAGGTACTGCGGCTTTCTAATTATTTAGCACTCCTGTTTATTCCGGCCACAGGTGTGATGCTGGTTATGGTATTAGACAGTATTCAGCCAATCGCCTTTGAACACATAATGTCAACAGAGCCTATCAGCTGGACGCTGGTATTGGCGCTTATCGGTTATAATGCCTGCGGTATGCGCTCGGCACTGGTAGTTGAAACCGGAACTTATTTTGCGCCTCATGACTATACCGGCGTATATCTTGCCGTCCTGGCTAAGTTTTTTGAAGGTCTTTTTACACTGCTGCTGGCACATTTGGCTTTGGTCGGAGGTACCGGTGCGCTTATGCCGCTGCCGGCAGTTGCCGGTCAAATCTTTGCCCCCTGGCTGGCCATTGGTTTTAACAGTGTGTTGCTGTGTATCTTCATAAATACCATGGTACCGGCCATGCTTGTCAATGCCAAACAGATCAGTATTTTGACCAAACTAAAGCTGTGGCCGGCATTGGCAGCAGCCGGGCTGCTGATCTGGGGCGGTAGCTTTGTCAGACTCGATTTGATGCTCCGGTTTATGAGCGGTACCGGTCTGGTTACAATTGCTTTTATTTGTTTTATTGCATATATTTTACATAAACAGGAAGGCAACAAGTCACAATAAGGTAGACGTATTATTTTGTGAAACGGGGTACCTCATTGTTGGCGCTTAAGTTTATCGTAACCTTTATTATGCTGGCAGGCCTTATTAGTACGGTTTCAGTTCGTTTGCCCGGTACAGTGATTATCCTGCTGGGTGCAATTTTATATGGTGCAGCTACCGGATTTTTGACATTCACGCTGCAGATTACTGGTTTTTTGCTGGTTTTGACAGTAGCAGCAGAGGTAGGCGGGAGAGTCCTGCGTATCTATTTAACGCGGGATATTCCGGTTTCACGGGTATTTAGTGTTAACAGCACAGTTACGCATATTGCCGGCATGCTGGCAAGCGATGCTTTACTCGGCCCGGTACTGGGACTGACGGTATGGGAGATCATCGCCGGCAAAACGCTTATTCCCCGCAGTGATCATGTCTTACGGGTGATCTTCCGGCTGGCCGGCGTAGCCATGCTTAGATTTGTCTGCGGGGTTGTTATGATTGTTCTCGTTAATTTATATATTTATATGTGATTTCCAGTGAAATTAACAGGCATTCGCCTGTTTTTACTTTTATTTGACTGTTACCATCGAATGTAGAGGATTATTGCACATTTTCCGAGAATATTATCCATATAAACAATGTGTGGGTGTGATGAAACATGTGGAATTTGCTATTTGCCTTTGTTTTTGCCTTACTTGTCGCCGTGTTTGCCGTACAAAATTCATTGCCGGTTACGGTAAGTTTTTTGATTTGGAGTTTTCAAACCTCATTGGTTATTATTATTTTGGGTTCAGCTACTTTTGGGGCAATGACAATTTTGTCCTTGTCGATGCTTGTCCAGTTCAGGCTCAAACGTACTTTGCGTAAAACCCTGCAGGCTCAGCAAGTAACGGAAGCTGAAAATCGTGAACTACGGGCCGGCCAGGGGACCACAACACAGACACCGGTTCAGGCAGACAGTGAGTGATTTTACCAGTAAAGTTGCAAAATATTGCATGGTATACTACAATTATCTAGTATACGATTACGGAGGGCTTTGCGTATCTTATGGCTAGGCTTAGAAAAGCATGGAAGCTGCTTCCGGTAAAACCTGAACTTGCAAGTGAGCTCAGCCGGAAGCTGAATATATCCGAGTTTATTGCCCAAGCATTAATTAACCGCGGGGTTGCCAATGAAACTGCCGCAACGGAATTTTTACATGCCGGGGCCGAGTGTATCACCGATCCCTATCTGTTAAAGGGTATGCAAACCGGGGTCACACGAATTATTCATGCCGTCGAGCAGCAGGAAAAAATTACTGTATATGGGGATTATGATGTCGATGGCATTACAGCCTGTGCGATCATATATAAAACATTAATCCGCCTTGGTGCAGATGTTGAATATTATATTCCGGACCGGCAAAGCGAA
The DNA here is from genome assembly GCA_023388195.1 of Bacillota bacterium. Classification (GTDB taxonomy): domain Bacteria; phylum Bacillota; class Negativicutes; order Sporomusales; family Sporomusaceae; genus Sporomusa. The sequence goes on along the minus strand of JAEWGR010000036.1, from coordinate 27,079 downwards.
GGGTATGGGCTTAATGATGCCGCTTTAGCGCACCTCATAGCAACAGGCACACGGCTTGTTATTACAGTTGACTGCGGGGTTAGTGCCGTCAAAGAGGTAGCTTCTGTAGCGGGTAAACTTGATATAGTAATAACCGATCATCACCAGCCGCCGGCCGAACTGCCGGCAGCGGTGGCCATTATTAATCCCAAACAGATAGATTGCAGTTATCCGGAAAAAAATTTAGCCGGTGTCGGCGTTGCTTTTAAGCTATGTCAGGCATTATGGCAACATTGTCACGGTCCAGCCAGTCAGTTCCATGATTACCTTGATATTGTGGCAATTGGTACAATTGCCGATATTGTGCCCCTGACTGGTGAAAACCGGGTTTTGGTAAAAATGGGGTTAACTCAGCTGGCGACTACAGAAAATACCGGTATTACGGCTTTGCTCGCCGTTTGCGGCTTAGCAGGCAAGCCTGTTGACAGTGGGAGCGTAGGTTTTGTTATTGCTCCACGGCTCAATGCCGTAGGCCGTGTCAGCCAGGCGGCAGCCGGTGTGGAACTTTTGACTACAAATGATGCGGACAATGCTTTTAGGTTGGCCAGCCTCTTAGATGAGGAAAATTCTGCCCGCCAGGCGATAGAAAAAATCATTTTGGGCAAGGCGGAAGAACAATTGGCCACAATGGATATAGCCCAGGCAAATGTGCTGGTACTGGCCGGCGAAGAATGGCATTCCGGTGTTATCGGCATTGTGGCCTCACGGTTAGTAGAAAGATATTATAAACCGGTGGTTATGATCAGCATCCGTGAGGGTTATGGCAAAGGCTCTTGCCGCAGCATACCGCCATTCGATATGTATGCAGCGTTAAACCAATGTTCTGATTTGTTAACTCAGTTTGGCGGGCACCGTCAGGCAGCAGGGCTGACGATTCCAGTTGAACATATTACGCGGTTGCGCGAACGGTTAAATGCTATCGCGGCAGCTAGTTTATCGGCAGCCGATTATATTCCTGTTCTGAAAATCGACTCCTGTGTGCCGCTTAAAGAAATAACCGGAGCATTTATTGAGCAATTGACCTGCCTGGAACCTTATGGCTTCGGCAATCCCAGTCCGGTGTTTGCCTGCCGGAATATTCAATTAGGTGAAAAAAAGCTTGTTGGTCAGCAGGGGCGCCACTTGAAGCTTAAGCTGAATCATGCCGCTGTCAATGATGTTATTGCCTGGAACATGGGTGAACTAGCCGACAGCCTGGCCTGCAACCAAGAAATAGACTTAGTATTTGTGCCGAAATATAATGAATGGCAGGGGCAAAAAAAATTGCAACTTACTGCGCATGATGTGCGGTCATCAACTGCCGGGACTGCCAAGGAAATGCTCGATAAGCTGGCACCTGACCGGGACTGTATTAAGTATGTGTATTTAACTGTTAAAGAGTGTAATAGACTGGGTCACTCCCGCTTAGCCGCCGCTGATATAGGCGAGGCTGTTTTTAAAAACTATAATTGTATGCTGCCGGAACACGTTATTGATATGGCAATAACTGTACTGTCAGAACTAGGCCTGCTTTCCCGTAACATACAAAACGGCAGCGCACCTGAATTGATTATCGAGCCGTCGCCAGAAAAAAAACTGGCATTGACAGACTCGGCTGCTTTTCGTGAAAGTCAAAAAATACGCCAGGAATATATGGCTCAGCATATTTAGATTTGAGGAGGTTCAGCGATGGATCTACGGGATAAAATTAGAAATATACCTGATTTCCCGCAACAAGGAGTTCAATTTAAAGATATTACTACTTTGCTTAAGGATGGAAAAGCGTTTCGGATTGCCATTGACCGCTTGGCAGAACACTACCGGGATCAACAGATTGATGTGGTGGTGGGGCCGGAGGCACGAGGTTTTGCCATCGGGGCGCCGTTAGCCTATGTATTGGGAGCAGGCTTTGTACCTATCCGCAAGCCGGGAAAACTGCCGGGAGAAATAATCAGTCAGACCTATTCCCTGGAATATGGCAAGGATGCTCTCGAAATTCACAAAGACGCGATTGAACCGAACAGCCGGGTTTTAATCGCCGATGATCTGCTGGCAACCGGCGGAACTACCCTGGCAACGGTCAAGATGATTGAAACATTAGGCGGCAAAGTTATCGGCCTGGCATTTTTGATTGAATTATCATTTTTAAACGGACGTAAAAACCTGGATAGTTATGTTATTAATTCGCTGGTTCAATATTAGTTAGTTAACCATAGAATATGATATATATGGCAGCAACAGGGTATGAGGTGAGGCATGGGCAGCGATGTGCAGGATAAAAAAAAGCCAAATATTGAAGATATAATCGCCAAAATTAAAGCCAATCATCCTGATGCACCATTACAGATGGTTGAGAAAGCCTACCAGTTGGCGTACAATTCCCATGCGGGTCAACTTAGGGTTTCCGGAGAAGACTATATCTGTCATCCGTTAGGGGTTGCCAATATCCTGGCCGATCTACAGATTGATGCGGTTACGATTAGTGCCAGTCTGCTGCACGATGTGGTGGAAGATACTGATGTTACTTTGGAAAAGCTGGAAAAAGAATTTGGCAAAGAGGTTGCCATGCTTGTCGATGGCGTTACCAAACTGAGCCGGATTGAGTATAAGTCCAAAGAGGAACAACAGTTGGAAAACTACCGGAAGATGTTTTTAGCCATGGCCAAAGATATCCGGGTAGTTTTGATAAAACTGGCAGACAGATTACATAATATGAGAACGCTTAAATATATGGCACCTCACAAGCAGCAGGAAATATCCCGGGAAACACTCGAAATTTTCGGGCCCCTGGCCCATCGCCTGGGGATGTCTAACATTAAGTGGGAGTTAGAGGATTTATCGTTCCGGTTTTTAGAACCTGACAAGTATTACCGGCTTGTTGAACAGGTTAAGCAAAAGCGTAAGGAACGGGAACGGATTGTTACAGAAGCCATTGCATTAATGGTGGAGCGGCTGGATGCGGTTGGGATTACGGCGGAAATTGAGGGCCGGCCCAAACATTTTTATAGTATATATAAAAAAATGAAGAAAAGTCACAAGCAGGATGTCAGTGAGATATATGATCTATCCGCCATCCGTATTGTAGTTGATTCTGTAAAAGACTGCTATGGCGCTTTAGGCGTTGTTCATACTCTGTGGAAACCATTGCCAGGCAGGTTTAAAGATTATATAGCCATGCCGAAATCAAATGGTTACCAGTCCCTGCATACAACCGTTATTGGCCAGTCAGGCCAGCCACTGGAGATTCAGATCCGAACATTAGAGATGCATCGCATCTCCGAGTACGGGATTGCCGCGCATTGGCGGTATAAAGAAGGCGGCAAAGGTGCCCACAAAGATACGGATCAGAAATTATCCTGGCTCAGGCAGCTTTTAGAATGGCACCGGGATCTAAGGGATCCCCGCGAATTTATTGAATCGGTAAAAATGGATGTTTTTGCCGATGAGGTGTTTGTGTTCACCCCCCGGGGCGATGTCATTGATTTGCCTGCCGGTTCGGTTCCCATTGATTTTGGCTACCGGATTCATACCGATGTTGGTCACCGTTGTGTTGGTGCCAAGGTCAACGGCAAAATAGTACCGCTTGAATATAAGCTGAATAACGGCGATATTGTTGAAATTATTACCTCCAAACATAATAACGGACCAAGCCGGGATTGGCTGAATGTAATTGGGTCATCGGAAACGCGGAACAAGATCAGACAATGGTTTAAAAAAGAAAAGCGGGAAGAAAACGTTGCCAAAGGCCGGGAAATGATTGAGCGTGAGAGTAAGAAGCTTGGCTATGACTGGCGCGATTTGGTAAAAGGTGACCGCCTTAGTGAAGTTGCGAAGAAATTAAACATTACCAGTGAGGATGACCTGTTTGAAGGCCTGGGATATGGTGGGGTAACCCTCCATGGCGTTATGTCCAAGCTAATTGAGGCTCATAAAAAAGAATTAAAAAGTACTACACCGCCCGACGTGTCGGCGATGCTGGCGGAGCTGAAACCGAAACGGCCTAAAAGTAAAGCCAGCCATGGCATATTAGTTAAGGGCGAATCGGGGCTTATGGTCAGGCTGGCGCGATGCTGTAATCCGCTACCCGGCGACGTTATCGTAGGCTATATTACAAGGGGGCGGGGTGTGTCTGTCCACCGCGACGACTGCCCTAATATTCTGAATAATCCCGAGGAGTACGAGCGTATGATTGAAGTTAATTGGGATATTCCCGGTGATACTCTTTATAAAGTATCTATTGAAATCTCAGGTTCGGACCGGCCAAACCTGCTGTCAGATATCATGATGGTGGCAGCCGATGCTAAGATAACGGTGAGCTCGCTGAATGCCAAAGTCCATAAGAATAAAACAGCTGTCATCAACATGGACATTGATATCGGCAATCTAAGTCAGCTGGAGCACATTATGAATAAAATACGCCGGGTTCAGGATGTATTCAGCGTATACCGCATGACCCAGACCCAGCCTTTAGGGGGAGGAGTTTAATGCGGGCTGTTGTCCAACTTACCGACAAGGCGAGTGTAACGGTGTCTGGTCAGGAAATTTCAGTTATTGAGACCGGTCTGACAGTCTTTCTCGGTATCACCCACGATGATACCGAACAAGATGCCCTTTATCTGGCGGAAAAAATTGTAAATCTGCGCATTTTTCCCGATGATGTGGGAAAAATGAATTTATCACTTAAAGATATCGGCGGGCAGTTACTGGTAGTTTCTCAGTTTACCCTGTATGGTGATTGCCGTAAAGGCCGCCGGCCAAGTTTCGATACGGCGGCTTCACCAGCGGCGGCAGCCAGGCTATACGAATTTTTTATGGAATTGTGCCGTGAACGCGGGATAGTGGTAGCCTGCGGTCAGTTTCAGGCCGAAATGATAGTGCGCCTGACCAACCATGGCCCGGTAACCATGTTACTGGATAGTAAACGTCTGTTTTGACAGGGGAGTGGATTCATATTGAAGATTATTGAACTGCAAGTAGGTCATCTTGGTACTAATTGCTATATTGTCTATTGCGAACAAACTTTGAAGGCCGGGGTAGTTGACCCCGGCGGCAATGCGGAAACGATTATCGCCGAGATAAATAAGGCCGGCCTTACTGTTGACTATATCATTAATACCCATGGTCATGCTGATCATATTGCCGCTAACAACGCGGTGCAACAGGCTACCGGCGCAAAGATCCTTATCCATCAGGACGATGCAGGCATGTTGACTGATGCGCAGCGTAATCTGTCGACTTTTATTGGTGCCGGTATTGTTTGTCAGCCCGCAGACCGGCTGCTCCAACACAATGACATGGTTAATATCGGCAACATTGAATTGACGGTACTGCACACGCCCGGGCATACGCCCGGCGGTATCTGCCTCCTGGCAGATAAGGTATTAATTGCCGGCGACACGCTGTTTGCCGAATCAATTGGTCGCACTGATTTTCCCGGCGGTTCCTATAGCCAATTAATTAACAGTATTAAAGAGAACCTGCTGGGTCTGGCCGATGATGTTGAGGTCCTGCCCGGGCATGGTCCCAGAACCAGCATTGGCTGGGAACGCAGCCATAATGCTTTTATTCAGTAACCGGCCAAAATGATGAAATCACCTGCTGTTTGGATAAAAATAGTTATTCTTATCGCCGGCTTGTATATGCTCAGCCAGGTAACCGTCATTTACCTGCCGCTCATTGTTGCCGTTATTGCGGCCTTTGTCCTTAACCCGTTTGTTGATACCCTGGCCTCAATTGCCATTGGCAAACAGCAATACCATCTACCCCGCGGGCTCGCTATATTGCTGGTCTTTACACTGACAGCACTGCTGCTCATGATTCTGGCCACCTCTGTTTTGCTGCCCATTGTCAGTGAGTTTAATAATTTTGTAATCGACTTGCCTAAGCTGGCGAATAAGATTAAAACTCTGACAGTGCTGCTGGCAGAACAGGCAAAAACGGTGCAGGTACCTGCTAATATCCGCCAGGTCATCGAAGACGGCATGAGTGGAACGGCTGCTTACGGCATTAGTTTAGTACGCAACGGCATTAATGCGATATTTATTTTCGCGACCCAGGTTGTTGAGCTTGTGGTTGTGCCCGTATTGGCTTACTATTTTTTGAAAGACTGGCGAACCCTGAAATCGGCGGTTATCAACCTTTTTTCCCGGTCTGCCCGGGTCCGGCTTGCCGGTATCATTGACGAACTGGCTGCGGTTGTAAGCAATTATATCCGGGGGCAGATTCTGATCAGTTGCTTAATGGGTTTTCTGGTCTTTGCCGGCATGTACTTTTTACAGGTCGATTATCCAATTGTATTAGGCCTCCTGGCAGCCCTGACGGAGACAATTCCTATTATCGGCCCGATAATAGGCGCTATTCCTGCCATATTGCTCGCCTTTCTGGCATCACCGTTGCTGGCGGTTAAAGTGGCTGCTTTTTATATCATCCTGCATCAGGTTGAGAATCATATCATAGTTCCTAATATTATGGGTCATACCATCGATCTGCACCCCATAATGGTCATTATCAGCTTGTTGATTGGCGGTCAACTGTATGGAATTGCCGGGATGATTCTGGCTGTTCCTGTTGCTGCGCTGCTCAAAGTAATCCTTAGACACCTCTGGTATATCGACGAATTAAATAAAGACAGGTGAATTATATGAGTATTGATTTGTCAAATTTGCGTCAGAAATTTAGGGAGCGGGAGTACAAACTGACACCGCAGCGCCAGATTATTTTACAAGTTTTTGTGGATAATCGCGATAAACACTTAAGTGCTGAAGATGTTCATAATATTGTGCGTCAACAGTCGAACGACATTGGTCTGGCAACCGTGTACCGCACACTCGAATTACTAAGTGATCTTGATATCCTGCAAAAGATGGATTTTGGCGACGGACGCAGCCGGTATGAGATTAATGAATCAAGCACGGCCCATCACCACCATCATCTTATCTGCCTGGCCTGCGGACAGGTAATCGAGTTTGAAGGCGATCTGCTGGAAGACCTGGAGACGGTAATCTCCAAGAAAAGCAATTTTACTATCGTTGATCATCAAGTTAAGTTTTATGGATATTGTCAGGAGTGCCGCGAGAAAAGTGAAGATTGAGGAGTTTTTCTTTACTGCCCCCGGCCCCGCTGCTGAGGTTGCAACCGCTGTTCGTGACACAATGCAGTTGTTTGGTGTTGGCGGAGCCGGGGTGTGGCCGGCACCAACTCCTTTAACTGAACTTACAGCAGGCAGTGTGTTAATCGCCAGCCTGGTCAGTTATGAGGAGAGACTTGTACATGTTACTATTACGTTCAGCTTCCGTAAGCCGGAAGCTGAACCGGAAGCTTTGACCTGGTCCAGAAGTTGCCCTTTACTGCCGGAGCCTGCCAAGAGTACAGACAATGAAGATGCAACCGGACTTGTCAAACGACTGGTCCGGCTTGCTGTGGTTGAGCTGATGCGGCGATTAACAGGGGTTGACCGTCTTCCCTGGGGAATCCTACGGGGTGTACGCCCGACAAAGCTTGTTCACCGTTATCTGGATCAGGGTCTCACTTATCATCAGGTTACAGACAAGCTTGTACAGGATTATGCAGTACAGCCGGCCAAAGCGGAACTGATAACCGGTATTGCTGTTCATCAGCGCCCGGTTATCAATACACCTGCCAGCCGGCTGCGGCTGAAAAAGGTCAGTATATATGTAGGCATACCCTATTGTCCCTCCCGGTGCCTGTATTGCTCATTTCCGGCTTTTGTGCTGCCCGGACACAGAGAGCAGCTTGAGATATTCTTACAGGCCATAACCCGGGATATTAAAAGCACAATTGACATGGTGCAAAAATTCGAGCTGTCGGTCGAGAGTATTTATATCGGCGGCGGCACGCCCACAAGTTTGGCGGCAGATGATCTAGCCGGCCTGCTGGCGTTGATTAAACATGGCTTTCAAGGGCCTGATACCAGTGAGTTTATTGTTGAGGCCGGCCGGCCAGACAGCCTTAATGATGAGAAAATTGATGTTTTGCGGCACTATGGTGTCAACAGGGTTAGTATTAATCCGCAAACAATGCAGGATAAAACCTTAAAACAGATTGGACGGCAGCATACGGTTCGGGATATAATAGACATATTCGCTAAAATCCGGCAGGCAGGGATACCGTTAATCAATATGGATGTAATTGCCGGTTTGCCGGGGGAGTCGGAGTCTGATCTGGCCGATACGATGCAACAAATCGCCCGGCTCAATCCCGAAAATATTACCTTACATACTTTGGCCTTAAAACGAGGCTCGCAATTAATGGATTCAGCGCAAGCAGGCGTGCTTGCCCATCATAATTTGCCTAATGAGAAAACGACGCAGGCGATGCTTGCTGTTGCCGCCGATTCTATTGCCCGGCTTGGCATGCATCCCTATTATCTATACAGGCAGAAATATATGACAGGTAATTTTGAAAATGTTGGCTATGCCAAACCAGACGCAGATTGCCTGTATAACATTCAGATTATGGAGGAACGGCAAACAATTATTGGCATTGGACCTGCCGCCGGTACCAAGGTTGTGAGCCCTGACCCCTGGCGGTTGCAGAGCTCTTATAATGCCAAAGATGTCCTGGCCTATATAAAGAATCTGGCTATCTATTTAGATACAAGAAATACTTTGCTTGCAAGATTGTATGGTGACAGTAAGGAGGAGTAGTACATGTTGACAACCGGCCCCCGGGGAACGAGAGATATATTGCCTGACAGCAGCAGCTATTGGCAGTATGTAGAAAACATAATTCGCGAAGTTTGCGGAAACTTTGCCTATCACGAGATTCGTACCCCTATTTTTGAACACACAGAACTTTTTTTAAGAGGTATCGGCGAAACTACAGACATCGTTGAAAAAGAGATGTATACCTTTATGGACCGCGGCAAACGCAGTATTACCCTGCGGCCTGAAAATACCGCAGCCGTGGTGCGTTCTTACCTGGAAAACAAATTGTACGCCGGACCACAGCCGGCGAAATTATTCTATATTGGACCTATGTTCAGGTATGACCGGCCTCAAGCCGGACGTTACCGCCAGTTTCACCAGTTTGGGGTCGAAGCAATAGGCGCCCCGGGGCCGGTTATCGATGCTGAGATTATCAGTTTGGCAGTGGAATTACTTAAGCGGCTGGGCCTGAATGATTTGAATTTACTCGTCAATTCAGTGGGCTGCCCGGTGTGCCGGCCTGTTTACCGGGTTAAGCTGCAGGATTTCTTCCGGGACAAACTATCTCAGTTATGTTCGGATTGTCAATCCCGGTATGAGCGTAATCCCATGCGCATTCTCGACTGCAAAAATGAAACCTGTACCACCCTGGCGCAGGGTGCCCCGCATATGGTGGACTGCTTGTGTGATGAATGTAACGGCCACTTTAACAGCTTAAAAGAACTGCTGACGGCGGCAGGCATCAAATTTGTTATTAATCCCCGTTTAGTGCGGGGCCTGGACTATTATACCAAAACTGCCTTTGAAATCCAGTATGCTCCATTAGGTGCCCAAAGTGCCGTATGCGGCGGGGGGCGTTATGATGGTCTGATTGCGGAGTGCGGTGGCCAGCCAACGCCGGGGATCGGGTTTGCCATTGGGATTGAGCGGGTATTGCTGGCTTTGGAGAAACAGCAGCTTTTGCCGGCGGCCAATACGGCTATCGATGTTTTCGTTGCCCCGCTAGGAGCGGAGACGCAGGCGGTTGCATTTCAAATATTAACTGAGGTTCGCCAGGCCAAGCTTGCCGCTGATATGGATTATAATAACCGCAGTTTAAAAGCCCAGATGAAATATGCCAATAAATATCCGGCTAAATTTGTCGCCCTCATTGGCCAGGATGAACTGGCTCAGAATAAAGTAATGTTAAAAAATATGGAAACAGGTAGCCAGGAATTAATTGACAGGGCTGATCTGATACAGATGATAACAAAGGGGATGGAGAAGTAATGGCACTAATAGAAACAGCCAGTTACGAAACAATGAACACAATTGATACCTTGCAGGGATTAAAGAGAACCCATGCATGCAATAATTTAAACCAGGATCATACCGACCAGGAGGTAACGTTGTGCGGCTGGGTTTCCCGTCGCCGTGACCATGGCGGACTTATCTTTATCGACTTGCGGGACCGGTCAGGGATTGTACAGGTGGTATTTTCATCTGACGTTAATAAAGATGCATTTTCCAAGGCCGAAATGGTCCGCAACGAATTTGTTCTGGCGGTTCGCGGGGTAGTAAAAGTCCGCTCTGAAGGCACTGTTAACCTCAATATGGCTACAGGCACGATTGAAGTATATGGCAATGAGCTGAGAGTCTTAAATACAGCTAAAACACCGCCTTTTTATATCCAGGATAGTATTGAGGTTGATGAAATCCTGCGTTTAAAATATCGTTATCTTGATTTAAGGCGTCCCGAAATGCAAAAGGATCTGATGCTCAGGCACCGGGTTACTAAGTCTATGCGCGACTTTTTGGACAAACACCAGTTTTTGGAGGTAGAAACTCCTATTCTTACCAAAAGCTCGCCAGAGGGAGCCCGGGATTATTTAGTGCCCAGCCGGGTAAATCCGGGCAAGTTTTATGCTTTGCCCCAATCACCGCAAATTTATAAGCAATTATTAATGGTGGCCGGCATGGAAAGATATTTTCAAATTGCCCGCTGCTTCCGGGATGAAGACTTAAGAGCCGACCGTCAGCCGGAATTTACCCAGCTGGATATTGAAATGTCGTTTATTGACAGAGAAGAAATTATGTCGCTAATGGAACAGATGGTTGCGTATATCTTTAAAGAGGGAATTGGTACTGAGATCGGTGCGCCTTTTGTGCGGTTGACTTATGAAGAGGCAATGGCCCGTTATGGTTCAGATAAACCTGACCTCCGATTTGGTATGGAACTCATCGACCTATCCGGTATTTTTAAGGATTCGGGTTTTAAAGTATTTGATGCGGTTCTGGCTAATGGCGGGCAGGTTAAGGTTATTAATGTTAAGGGCTACGCCAATGCTCCCCGCCGTGAGCTTGATGGTCTGGTAGATTATGTTGCCACCTATGGGGCCAGGGGGTTAGCCTGGATAGCCTATACGGAAGAAGGTCTCAAATCACCAATTACGAAATTTTTCAGTGAAGATACAATTAATAAAATGACGGCTGCCGCTCAGGCTGAAACCGGCGACCTATTACTTTTTGTCGCCGATAAACCTAAAGTTGTGGCGGCTGCCTTAGGCCAGCTCAGACTGGAAATGGGTCGCAGACTTAACTTAATTGATCCGGACAAACTGTCCTTCCTCTGGGTCATTGATTTCCCGATGTTTGAATATAACGAAGAAGATAAGCGCTGGGTCGCAATGCATCACCCCTTCACATCACCCTGTGATGAAGATATTCAGTATCTGGGGAGCGAACCTGGCAGGATTAAGGCTAAAGCCTATGATATGGTGCTTAACGGTATTGAACTGGGTGGAGGCAGTATCAGGATCTATAATCGCAGCTTGCAGGAAAAAGTGTTTACAGCAATCGGTTTATCACCGGCCGAGGCGGTGGAAAAATTCGGTTATTTGCTGGAGGCTTTTGAATATGGCACTCCGCCTCATGGTGGTGTTGCTTTTGGTCTGGATCGTTTGGTTATGCTTATGGCGAAAAGGGCTTCTATCCGTGATGTCATTGCTTTCCCTAAAACACAAAGCGCAGCAGAACTGATGATGCAGTCGCCATCAGAGGTAAATCCACGGCAGTTAAAGGAATTGTTCATCAAAACAGAGGTTCCGGCAAAAAAATAATACGTATAGCTGGAAGAATATACCGATCCCTAAACTCTTGCAATTGCGTGATTTATTTGATAATATTAAGTCGAATAAAAAAATCGCGCTCATCCCCTGTTGTGTGCGTGTAATGTCTATGTTTTGAGCCAACACATCCACTTTGGGAGCCTGTCTCTGATTATGGCCTGTATGCCCTGCTTTTGAGGGGACACACAAAGTAATCAGGCGAGCACCCACCTGCCGAGGGCAGGTTCAAAACAGAGGCAGTACGGCATGATGGGGAGTGAGCGTGTTTTTTACATGATTAGAAAACTACCTGTTTCGGTTCATGAGTAAAAATGCCTATAGCCTAAAAGGCACAGGTGGACTCTGACTGCGTCCTGTGGACTTGGCCCCAAACCAAGTCTTTTCTTATGCCCTTTACCAGGTATCATAAATCAACAGTCAAATGATTTTTTCTCAATAACAAAATATTTTCAAACTTTCTTCGACAATAATTGACGTTTTTTTAAATTTATGATATCTTTATTGAGTAAATTTTTTATAGGGGGATATTATGAGCAACACACCAGGTGAAGTACAAAAAATTTCTGAAGTTATCGCTGATCCAACTCCGTTAGGCGTATTTGGTCTGGCCATGGTAACACTTGTTGCCGCATCGCAAAAATTAGGCTGGACGTCAGGTACCGCATTCCTCATCCCTTGGGCTTTTTTCCTAGGAGCCACTGCTCAATTTGTTGCCTCATACTGGGATTTTAAGCACAATAATCTTTTTGGTGCTACTGTTTTAGGTGCTTTTGGTCTTTTCTGGTATAGTGTGGCAATGGCCTGGATGATTAAAGGCGGGGTATTTGGAGCCGCTCTTGCTGCCCAGGCGGATGTGAGCCAGCTGGGGTTTGCATTTTTTGGTTACTTCATTTTTTCGGTATTTGCAACCGTAGCATCCCTGGATACGAACAAGGTTTTTATCGGGATTATGGTTTTAATTGATGTACTGTTGATTTGCCTTGCCCTTGATTCCTGGGGCTTGCACTGGGCTCACTCCATAGCGGCCTGGTCTGAGCTGGGGATCAGCATCCTTGGTTTTTACGCAAGTGGCGCTATTTTCCTTAACAAGTTTGCCGGCCGGGTTGTTCTTCCTATCGGCAAACCGCTTGGTATCCTAAGACGGGGTTAATTAAGACAACCTCATTTAAATGTAAGTTATATCAGTGAACGCAACACGACTGTTGTATCCTCATGTTTAGGGTGCAATGGTCGTGTTTTTTGGCTATTCTACCCAGTTGCAGGAAACTCCACTTGCCCTGTTGGTAACAAGAAATTGTACTTTTTCTCAATTAATCCTGCATCCGCAACCAGGATTTTTCCATGGTTGTTTAGAATATCTACAGGTATTAAGGCTATAAGTAATGTAAAAATTCTGATATACTGGCAAAGTGGTAAAGGATGATCGACAATTATGGATTTGTTTAGTTCAAATTTATTTGAAGCTCCTGTAGCGGATAGCAGGCCTTTAGCAATACGGATGCGGCCCCAAACCCTGGCAGACTATGTTGGGCAGGACGAGGTTATTGGTCCTGGTAAATTCCTGCGGCGTATGATTGAAAATGATAATATGCCTTCCGTCATTCTCTATGGCCCGCCAGGTACAGGCAAAACGACACTGGCTCATATTATTGCGCAAACAACCGGCAGTTGTTTTGAAAATTTAAATGCAGTAGCCGCCGGTACCGCCGACATCAGAAAAGTGGTGGAAAATGCCAAGGAACGGCTGCGGCTCCAGCAACGGCGAACGATCCTATTTGTCGATGAAATTCATAGATTCAATAAAGGGCAGCAGGATGTACTCCTGCCTTATGTTGAAAACGGTACTGTTATCTTAATAGGAGCAACAACTGAGAATCCCTATTTTGAGGTAAATTCGCCATTGCTGTCGCGCATGCGCGTAATTCGTCTGAAACGCCTTGATGAGCAGGGACTTACCCGGATTCTGAAACAGGCGCTGACAGATGCTGACCGCGGACTGGGCCAAAGGGAACTGATTTATACGGAAGATACCTTGCTCAAGGTTGCGGCCATAGCCGGCGGAGATGCCCGCACCGCGCTCAATATTATCGAACAGGCAGCTGCCATGCTGGATCCAGGGCAACCTGGTGTACTCAGCCCGGCGGTTATCGAAGCCGTGGCCGGTGAGAAGCTGCAAGCCTATGATAAAAAAGGCGATAATCACTATGATGTTGTTTCGGCGTTTATTAAAAGTATGCGGGGTTCAGATCCGGATGCCGCCCTGCACTATCTTGCCCGGATGCTGGAAGCCGGGGAGGACGTAAAATTTATTGCCAGAAGAATAGTTATTTGTGCTGCTGAAGATATCGGCAATGCCGACCCGCAGGCGCTTGTTGTCGCCATGACTGCCGCTCAGGCTGTGCAGTTTATTGGGCTGCCTGAAGGCCGGATTCCGCTGGCCCAGGCGGTTGTGTATCTGGCCTGCGCGCCTAAGAGCAATGCCGCTTACAAGGCAGTTGATGCCGCACTGGAAGATGTGCGCCGGCTTGATGTTGGCGCTGTGCCGCCCCATCTTTGTGATGCCAGCTACCGGGGGGCGCGCAATTTCGGGAATGGCAAGGGTTACCGCTATCCGCATGACTATGAAAACGGTTATGTTCAGCAGGATTATATGCCTGCCAAGCTCAGACACCGTCAATATTATCGACCTACCCGCAATGGCCAGGAAGCCGGTTTTGCCGAAAGGTTAGAACAGCTAAAGTCTAAAAATAACAACGCAGAATAAGCTAAGCGGCACGGTTCGCAGGGTGTCAACTGTTCACCGTAATTTGTATTCAGTTTAAACAGTATGTTCCTGTTTAAATGAAGAATAGGGCTGCTATAACCGCAAATAATAAATAGTAAATCACCTTTGACAACTGGATATAATTTTGGTATATTAAAAAAAAGAAAACCTATCGTAATACTCGGAAAAGACAGAGTGGGAGAGGTTGCAGTGAAACTGTCGACGAAAGGACGCTATGGTGTTGCCGCCATGTATGATTTGGCTTTGCATTATGGCCAAGGTGCTATTTCCCTCAAAAGCGTAGCTCAGCGCCAGGGAATATCAGAACACTATCTGGAACAGTTAATGGGTACATTAAGGAAGGCCGGATTTGTAAAAAGTGTGCGGGGAGCCCAGGGCGGCTATTCGTTAACCAAAGAACCGGCACAAATATCTGTCGGCGATATTATCCGGATTATGGAAGGTCCGATTGCCCCGGTTGATTGTCTGCTAGCCGATGATGGCAGCAGCACTTTCTGTTCACGGGTTAATATATGTGTAACCCGCGGTGTTTGGGCTAAGGTAAGAGACAGCATCACTTCTGTGCTGGATTCCATTACTCTTGCTGATTTATGCAATGAAGAAAAGGGACAAGGAGATGAGTAGTATGAAACGTATTTATTTTGATCACTCGGCTACTACCCCGGTTGAACGGGAAGTTGCCGAATCAATGCTGGAATATATGACCGAGAAATACGGCAACCCTTCCAGCGTCCATTCTTTTGGCCGTGAGACCAGGAAAGCAATCGAAGAAGCCCGGGAAAAGGTAGCTGCCCTGATTAATGCCGCTCCTAATGAAATAATCTTTACCAGCGGGGGCACTGAAGGCGACAATCTGGCAATTAAAGGTGTGGCTTATGGCAACCGCAAAAAAGGCAATCATATAATTACTACCGCCATTGAACATCATGCTGTGCTACATACTTGCGAATACCTTGAGAAACAAGGATTTACTGTTACTTATCTGCCTGTTGATGAACATGCCATGATTAGTCTGGATGACTTAAAGAATGCGATTACCGATAAGACAATTCTGATTAGTATTATGTTTGCCAATAACGAAGTAGGCACTATTCAGCCTGTAAAAGAAATTGGCCAGCTAGCCAAAGAAAAAGGGATTTATTTTCATACAGATGCTGTTCAGGCAGTTGGCAACTGTCCTATCGATGTTAAGGAACTAAACATCGACCTGCTGACTATGTCCGGCCATAAATTCCATGCCAGCAAAGGTGTTGGAGCTCTTTATGTCCGCCGCGGGGTAAAACTCGAGGAGATTCAGCATGGCGGCGGCCATGAGCGCAACCTGCGGGCCGGCACAGAGAATGTACCCGGAATTGTAGGTCTCGGTAAGGCTGCGGAAATAGCGTTGCGGGATATGGACAAAAAAGTAGTGCATATTAAAGGTCTGCGTGATAAGATTATTGCCGGTATCACCGAAAAGATTCCCCATATCCGGCTAAATGGTCACCCGGAACAAAGAATGCCAGGCAATGTTAATTTTAGCTTTCTGTATATAGAGGGTGAATCTCTTCTGCTGAATTTAGACTTAAAGGGTATTGCTGCCTCCAGCGGTTCAGCATGTACTTCCGGCTCACTTGATCCTTCCCATGTACTGCTGTCGATGGGACTGACGCATGAAGTAGCCCATGGCTCATTGCGTGTTTCCCTGGGACGGGGCAATACCGAAGAAGAGGTTAATTATTTCCTGGAGGTTGTGCCGGAAATTGTTGAACGTCTTCGCAGCATGTCTCCGCTGTATGGCAGTGCCGCTGACTTTAAACCATCTAATCCTTGCTCCAGTTGCCATCATCACTAAATAGCGAGAGGAGAGAATACTATGTATACTGAAAAAGTTATGGATCATTTTACAAATCCCCGTAATGTAGGTGAAATAAAAGACGCCGCCGGTGTGGGGGAAGTTGGCAATGCCAAATGCGGTGATATCATGCGGATCTATTTACAGGTAGAAAATGATATCATTACCGATGTCAAATTCAAGACCTTCGGCTGTGGTGCCGCTATTGCCACCAGCAGCATGGTGACAGAGATGGTAAAAGGGAAAAACCTGGATGAAGCCCTGGAAATTTCCAATCAAGCAGTTGCCGAAGCCCTGGGCGGACTGCCCCCTGCCAAAATGCACTGTTCAAACCTGGCAGCCGACGCATTGCATGAAGCAATAAAAGATTACATTGCTAAAAAAGGAAAGTGATAATTTAATGGCGGTCAAACCCAGAGTGGTTGTAGCCATGAGTGGAGGGGTGGACAGTTCTTTAACTGCCGCCCTTCTTGTTCATCAAGGCTATGATGTAATAGGCGCAACAATGCAAATATGGGAAAAGGAACAGGTGAATGATAATCCCGACAGCAGAGGCTGCTGCTCCATAACGGCGGTTGATGATGCGCGGCGAGTTGCTGATAAGTTGGGCATTCCTTATTATGTTCTTAATTTCCGGGATATGTTCCAGGAAACGGTCATTGATTATTTTATGGCTGAATATACGGCTGGCCGAACCCCAAATCCCTGCATTGCCTGCAATCGTTATCTGAAATTTGAAGGCTTTTTAACTAAAGCGCTGGCACTTGGTGCGCAGTATGTGGCAACAGGGCATTATGCCCAGATTATGTATGACGACAGCCGCCAGCGTTATATCCTCCGCAAAGGGATCGATCCGACCAAGGATCAGTCCTATGCGTTATATCACCTTAACCAGCAGACGCTGCAACATTTCTTAATGCCTTTGGGGAGCTTCGCCAAAACCGAAACCCGGAGAATGGCAAAAGAGCTGGGACTGTCGGTTGCCGATAAACCTGACAGCCAGGAGATCTGTTTTGTGCCTAATGATGATTATAAGGCTTATCTAAAAGAAAAAATTCCTGCTTCTTTGACCCCGGGGTTTATTGTCGATACAGCCGGCAACATACTGGGCAAACATCAGGGGGTGCAATTATACACCATTGGGCAGCGCAAAGGCCTGGGCTTGGCTGTGGGCAAGCCGTTATATGTCATTGCTCTTGACGCGGAACGCAACCAGGTAGTTGTCGGTTCTGACGAGGATGTTTTTTCGTCAGAACTTATTGCCGGTGATCTTAATTTTATCACTATAGATAAACTGGAAGAGCCCCTTGCCGTAGAGGCAAAAATACGGTACAGCGCGCCGGCTGCACCGGCAACTGTCAGCCCGCTCGGCAACGGCCAGGTCCAGGTACGGTTTGCAGTGCCCCAGCGGGCAATCACTCCGGGCCAATCGGTAGTTTTTTATCAGGATGATGTGGTGATTGGCGGCGGTATTATTATCAAGTAATCTGCTGGATAAATTTTTCTCAAACATGACAATGATATAAAGACCTCGTTTCTGGTTATACTAATATTACAATCTGTTGTGGAGGCCGATATGCAAAAATTACGCGAATTATTTGGCCTGCCTGTGCTGATTACCGGTACTGGTGTACAGATTGGCGAGGTACAAGAAGTTATTATTGACTTGGAACAGGCTGCCGTGCGGGGGATCGTCCTGGCCGGTGCCAATTGGTTCAGTAACGACTACGGAATTGTGTTTGAGGATTTATTCAGCATAGGCAGAAGCGCTATTATGGTTCGGGCCAATTATGCCGTACAGGAGCTTACGCCGGCCATGATGCCGGGGACTGTAAAATATGTACGGGATTTGCTGGACAAGCAAATTTATACTGATGCCGGATTAAGTTTAGGCATACTGGTTGACGCTCTTTATGACAGTACCACCGGTGAAATCAAGGCTTATGAGATTTCAGACGGCCTTATCACCGATTTGCTCTATGGTCGCAGAATTATGCCGTTGCCGCAAGCACAAGTTGTTGGTCAGGATAAATTAATCGTTCCAGACACGATGACCGATCTTCTTATACCTGAATCTAAAGAGGTGTGAGGTGTGGGTATATGACAACTTGTCCTGTGTGCGGGCAGCGGGGAATCGGTAAAGTGGGTGCCGACCAGTACTACTGTTGGGATTGTTGTGTAGAGTTTACGGTGCGGAATCAGGATGTTAAAATTTTTAATGTCGAATCTGACGGCACGTTGACACTATATGATGATTTACTCCAGGGTACTGTTAATTTAGAGGTACAAAAGGGGTGATATGATGCGCAGTAAGTTTTGGCAAGGGTTGCTTTGGGGTGGACTTGTAGGAACAGCACTCGGCGCCATCATAGGTCCCATGGCTAAACCACAGAAAAAACCGCTGTTTGACTATGGTACTGACACGGTTGCCGATACTACCCGCGATTTGATGCGGGGTGCGCGCCGGGCCCGTAAGCGGTTGATGAAAAAACTGGATTAAGATCCGGTAATAGGGAGGCCAAAAGGTCTCCTTTTTTTAGTCTACCAGAATCTGTGGACATAAGAGCGACTACCCTAAAGGGCGCGTCCTGAGGGACTTGGCATGGGCCAAGTCTTTTCTGACATAACAGGGAGGACGGTATGTACTTTACTAAAAAGAATGTCCGGCTCGCAATTTTAATTTTATTTTCGCTGGCAATTGTATATTTTTTTTGGCTTGTCCGCAATGGCTTATATCCATTTATTATTGCTTTGCTACTGGCGTATCTGCTTAATCCGCCGGTTTGTTACCTGGAGAAAAAAGGGCTGTCAAGGGGACTCGCCATTACCCTGGTATATGTTGTTTTATTTACTATTCTGATACTTGGCGGTGCGCGTCTTATCCCGGTTTTTGTCAGAGACCTGGAAAGCTTCGCTAAAGAACTGCCCCAGATATTAAATAAAGTGGAAGAATTATTTTATCTTATACAGAATCATTATCACAACTCGGTTTTACCGTATTCCATGCGGATTGCCATTGATGATGCGGTATTATCCATGCAGCAGACCGGTCAGGGGTTTATCCGTGATCTGACAGACAGCATCATGGGCTTGATTTCTCATTTTATCGGGCTGGCAATCACCCCGATCTTAGCTTTTTATTTTTTACACGACTGGCGTCAGATTAAAGAAAGTTTTACGCTGTTGATTCCCTGCCGCTGGCGTCATGAATATACGTTAGCTTTAAAAGATGTCGATAAAGTACTAAGCGGGGTTATCAGGGGACAACTGACGGTGGCTGTCATTGTTGGTATATTGGTAAGCTCCGGGCTATATCTGTTTAAAGTTCCCTTTGCTTTATTGATTGGTATTGCTGCCGGGTTGCTGGATATAATCCCTTATTTCGGCGCATTTATCGGGGCGACGCCGGCCATAACGCTGGCACTGCTGGAATCACCGGTGCTGGCAGTAAAAGTGGGCTTACTATTTTTTATCATCCATCAATTGGAAGGCAGTATCATCGGCCCTAAGATCCTGGGTGAGAGTGTGGGGTTACATCCTATTACGGTCATTTTTTTTCTTTTTGCCGGCGGCGAGTTATTTGGAATTATCGGCATGCTGTTGGGCGTACCTGTGGCGGCTGTGGGCAAAGTATTAATTAAACACGCCATCAGGATGATGGTCTAGACATTTGTTTAAAACCACACCAAATATTGACACTAAATCTTAAATTGTAGTATAATTCCAGAATAATGGAGTAAATATAGCATATTGGAGCTGATTGAAGTTGAAACAATTAACCGGAAACGAATTGCGAAAACTGTTTCTGGATTTTTTTGCTGGTAAAGACCACCTGGTTCAAGCCAGCGCATCACTCATTCCCGAAAATGATCCGTCCCTGCTCTTAATTGGTGCCGGTATGGCTCCTTTTAAACCCTTTTTTACCGGCAAAATGAAACCACCCCATCCGCGGATTACCACAAGTCAAAAATGTGTCCGGACCGGCGATATCGAAAATGTGGGCCGGACTGCGCGGCATCATACTTTTTTTGAAATGCTGGGCAACTTTTCCTTTGGGGATTATTTTAAAAAAGAAGCGATTGCCTGGGCCTGGGAATTCCTGACTGAGTATCTGGAAATGCCCAAAGATAAACTTTGGATTACCATCCATACCGGTGATGATGAGGCTTTTGACATCTGGCATAATGATATTAAAATACCGGCCGACCGTATTATTAGAATGGAAGAGAACTTCTGGGAGATTGGCCCCGGACCTTGCGGGCCTTGTTCAGAAATCCACATTGATTTAGGCGAGGATCGCGGTTGTGGTCAACCGGACTGTGCCGTGGGTTGCAATTGTGACCGGTATCTGGAGATCTGGAATCTGGTATTCACACAGTTTGACCGGGATGAAGCCGGCAATTATACACCGCTGGCCAAAAAGAATATTGATACCGGGGCCGGTTTGGAGCGAATTGCCTCTGTTTTACAAAATAAACGTTCTAATTTTGAAACCGATTTACTTTATCCAATTATCGAATATGCTGCCGAAATTGCCGGTGTTACCTATGGCCAGACGGCCAAAAATGATGTATCACTAAAAGTAATTGCCGATCATGGCCGCAGTATGACAGTGATGATTGGTGACGGCGTTTTACCTTCGAATGAAGGGCGCGGTTATGTATTGCGGAGAATTTTACGCCGGGCTGTGCGCCATGGCCGTCTTATGGGAATTGAGAAGCCGTTCCTGACTGATATTGTTGATATTGTTGCTACACTTTTTGCCCAGGCTTATCCTGATATTAATGATAAAAAAGAATATATTAAAAAAGTTATCCAGTTGGAAGAAGAGCGTTTCCACAATACCCTGGCCCAGGGGATTGAGCTTTTGAACAGACAAATCCAGGAACTGGCCCAGACCGGTGAGACGCTGCTTGACGGAGCAACTGCTTTTAAACTTTATGATACATATGGGTTCCCCTGGGAGCTTACCGAAGAAATCCTAAGCGAACATAATATGATGCTTGATAAACAGAGTTTTGATCAGGCTATGGCCGGGCAACGCGAACGGGCCCGCTCGGCCCGCCAGGACAGCAGTGAAAAAATTGTTATTCCTGATTTATCGGGTTTGGTAACAGAATCTCTCAGTTACAATCCGGAAGCTGAACAGGCTAAACTGGTATTATTATTAAAAGCAGGCATTGTTGTGGACGAAGCCTTTGACGGGGATGAGGTCGCTGTTATTCTTGATGTTAGCCCGTTTTATGCCGAAGGCGGCGGACAAGCCGGCGATACGGGTGTAATTATCAGCCCCCTGGGCAGGATGGAAGTCACAACAACCCGCAAACTCCCTGACGGGACGATCTATCATGTTGGTCAAATCAGTGAGGGGCTGTTAAAGACCGGTGAGGCGTTAAAATTAATAGTTGACTACGGGAGACGCCGTCATATTGCCCGGAATCACACGGCAACGCATTTGCTGCATGCCGCCTTAAAGCAGGTTTTAGGCGGACATGTCAATCAGGCCGGCTCGGCGGTTGACAGCAGCAGACTGCGGTTCGATTTTACCCATTTTGCGCCTGTTACCGAGCAGGAGCTGGCTGAGGTTGAAAATATTGTTAATCAAGTGATTCTGGACAATACCAGCGTGGGCATTATTGAGACAACACAGGAAATCGCCAGAGGTATGGGAGCAATGGCACTCTTTGGCGAAAAATACGGTGACAAGGTCCGGGTTGTTGTCGTAGATAATTTTAGTAAAGAACTGTGTGGTGGCACCCATGTTGGCGCAACTGCGGAGATAGGGTTGTTTAAGATTGTCACTGAGGCAGGTATCGGGGCCGGGCTGCGCCGGATTGAGGCAGTTACAGGCCATGGGGCTCATGATTATTTAAAAGTGCAGTCAGAACTTATTAAAGAAGCAGCCCTGGCGCTCAAAACCCGGCCGGAAGAAATTACCGCCCGGATTGAGGGTCTCAATGCCCGTGTTCGCGACCTGGAAAAAGAATTAGGGATACTGAACACTAAACTGGCTAAAAATGAAGTACAGGAGCTTTTAGCAGCAGTCAAGGTGCTTAATGGCATTAATGTAGTAGTTGGTCAGGTGGCAGCTGCAGATATGGAAAACCTGAGGTCAACCGGAGATATGGTGCGCGAGCGCCTGCAATCCGGGGTTGTGGTACTGGGCGCGGTTAACGGCGACAAGGTTAATTTTATTGCAATGGCCACACCTGATTGTGTTGCTAAAGGGGCCCATGCCGGGCAG
The DNA here is from genome assembly GCA_023388195.1 of Bacillota bacterium. GTDB lineage: Bacteria > Bacillota > Negativicutes > Sporomusales > Sporomusaceae > Sporomusa. The sequence goes on along the minus strand of JAEWGR010000036.1, from coordinate 4,425 downwards.
ATTATCAAAGAAACTGCCAAAGTTGCCGGCGGTGGTGGTGGTGGCCGGCCGGATATGGCTCAAGCCGGCGGTAAGCAGCCGGAGAAAATTGGTGAGGCTTTAAAAGCGGCTGAACAGATAATTAACACCCAGATCAAGTAAGTTTATTTTTACAGGCAGGCATAATGCCTGCCTGTAAAAAAATAAACGGATCTACAGGAAAACGCAAGTCCAGGTAGAATATATATGGTAATACCTTGTAGATAATATAAGGAAGGAGGGGGCTTCATGACCAATATATCTCAGGAAACAATGATGTTTAAAGTCAATAATGACGATACCAATGCCGCAGAAGTAATACTGACGACGGTATATCAATCCTTAAGAGAAAAAGGCTATAACCCCATTAATCAGTTGGTCGGGTACCTTTTATCCGGCGATCCGACATATATAACCAGCCATAATAATGCCCGCAGTCTTATCCGGAAGCTGGAAAGAGATGAAATTATTGAAGAGTTAGTGCGGGCCTACCTTAAAAATAAGTAATGGAATATCGTGTACTTGGTCAGACAGGTCTTAGTGTTTCCAGACTATGTTTTGGCGGACTTACTATTGGCCCCTTGCAGTCGAACCGGCCCTTGGCCGACGGAATTGCCGTTATTCAGGCGGCATTTGACGCAGGGGTCAATTTTATTGATACGGCCGAGTTGTACGGTACATATCCGTACATACGGGAAGCGTTAACCAGTGCCGGGCAGGACATAATTGTTGCTTCCAAGTCCTATGCTTACACCTATGAGGCCATGCGGGCCAGTGTCGAAACTGCCTGCCGTGAGATAAACCGCGATTATATTGACATCTTTATGCTCCATGAGCAAACCTCGCGTATGACTTTAAAGGGACATGCGGAGGCGCTGGCCTATTTAAGTGATGCCAAACGGCAGGGGCTGATAAGAGCAACCGGGGTATCAACACACACGATTGATGTTGTGCGGGCGGCGGCGCTGATTGAAGACATTGACGTAATTCACCCGCTTATTAATATCAAAGGTATTGGCATTACGGATGGCACAACAGAAGAAATGCTGGCGGCTATCCGTTTTGCTGCCGACTGCGGCAAAGGCATATACGCGATGAAAGCGTTAGGCGGCGGTCATCTAAACCATATGGCTGACCAGGCCTTTGCCTGGGTGCTGGCTCAGTCTGGCATCACGTCCATTGCTGTCGGCATGCAAACAGTGGATGAGGCAGTTCTTAATGCCACCGTATTTTCAGGTCAAACCCCGGACAGCCAATTGTGGGCTAACGTGGCTAAAACCCCTCGCCGGCTGCTGATTGAGGACTGGTGCACTGGCTGCGGGCAATGCGCGTTGCACTGTCCGCAGCAGGCCATAACCATTGACCAGGCAAAAGCAAGGGTAGAGCAGGAGCAATGTGTATTGTGCGGCTATTGTGGCGCTTATTGCCCGGAATTCTGCTTAAAAATAATTTAACGGGTAAAATATGTAAATAATCAGGGGGATTTATGCGCATACTAGCACTTGATGTTGGGGATAAAACCATTGGGGTGGCAGTCTGCGATGAATTACGGCTAACCGCGCAGGGCGTTGAGGTAATTAGACGGACATCTGCTGCCAGAGATTTTTCACGGCTGAATGAGCTTATTACTCAGTATGAGGTCGGGCTGGTGGTGGTTGGGTTACCGAAAAACATGAATGGCACAATTGGACCGCGGGGCGAGCTGACAAAAGAGTTTGCCCATGCACTGGGACAGGCCGCCCCCCAAGTAGAGATTACGTTCTGGGACGAGCGGTTGTCCACCGTAGCCGCGCAAAAAGCCCTGATTGCGGCCGATGTAAGCCGCGCTAAGCGCCGGCAGGTAATCGACAAAATGGCGGCTGTTTTCATCCTGCAGGGCTATCTTGACAGTTTAGCCTGAGCAAATCCACCCCTGACAGTGGTTTCTTGACAGGATATCCTTTCTAGGATAGAATAATATTGCGTATGAGTAAAAAGAGGTGAACGAAATGGCAGATAACGAACAAGATGATATTATGGAGTTTGACGAGCCGGTAGTAGTTATGACTGATGAGGAAGGCAACGAATATTATTACCGCGAAGATATGATTGTTCCTGTCGGTGATAAGCGCTTTGCTATACTGGTTCCGATCGACGTTGATGAAGAAGGCTGCGAATGCAGTGATGACAGCTGCGGCTGCGGTTGTGGCGATGAAACTGATGTATTTATTGCCCGCATTGACGTTGATGAAAATGGTGAAGAAATTTACCTGGACCCGACAGATGAAGAGTTTGAACAGGTCCGTAAGGCATATGAAGAAATGGTCTTTGAAGACGAAGACGAAGACGACGAGGAAAAGTAAAAAACAAAGCCGTTTTTACTTAGCTCAGAAACTGATATACTGTCTGAGTACATAAAAAGAAGCCGTAAGGCTTCTTTTTTAACTACCGGAATTTATATTAAACTGTGGAAGCCAACACCCGAGGAGCAACGTGAAGGTGACCCCATAGCTCCGGCAACCCCGGCACCCCAGCGGCCATTGCCGGAAAAAGCGTTCCGCAGGAGAAAAGCCGGGCGGTATTCCGTTAAAAAATCCGTCTGTTTGAGCGCAGCGAGTTTCGGATTTTAGGAATACTGTCCGTCTTTTCAGCTTTTGGAGGCTTCGGGCCTAGACTTTTTGTTGCTTTTGGGGCAATCCAAAAGTAAACCTGTTCCCTTGTATTTCAGGAGTAACTGCTATGCACACAGCCTGCAATACTGCATCAGCGGTTTTCTTATTAACACTATTTGTCTGCATAAGGATTATATATTATAATATAATAGCTATGTTAAGATGAAAGAGGGATAGTGGATGATCATGCTCAATCATTCAATCACAAAGAGGGCCATTACCGGCGTAGTTGCCGCTGCCTTAGTTTTGGTTGGCACTGCTATCGGCTGGACAATGACTCAGCCTGCCAGCAGCTCGGATGAAATGCATCTGATTACAATTAAGCCAGGCACACCAACTAAGGTTATTGCTGAAGAATTAGCCAGCCAGGGGCTGATTAAAAATACATTGGTTTTCCGGGCCGCGGCCAGGCTTGAAGGCGTGGAAAATAATCTGCAGGCCGGTGAGTATGCGATTAGTGCCAACATGCCGGTCCGGCAAATGCTGGCTATCATTTCCCAGGGCCAGACTGCCTATCAGCAATTTACTATTCCGGAAGGCTATACTGTTGATCAAATTGCCCTGCTTTTAGCCGAAAAAAAATTAGCCGATCCGGAGAAATTTAAAATAATTGCTAAAACCTTTGCCCCCTTTGCCTACATGACTGCCAATCCTGACAGCCGGTACCGGGTTGAAGGCTTTATATTTCCGGACACCTACCGGGTAGCTAAAGGGGTAACGGAAGAAGAACTGTTGATGATGATGGTTAAACAATTTGACACTAAATTGACCCCGGACCTGCGGCTGCGGGCTTCTGAACTGGGACTTTCCCTGCGGGACGTGGTTATCCTAGCCTCACTGGTCGAAAAAGAAGCCCAAATAAGTGAGGACAGGCCTGTGATTGCCGGGGTATTTGCCAACAGGATAAAACTGGCGATGCCGCTGCAATCCTGTGCCACTATACAATACATCCTGGGTTATCCGAAACCTGAACTTACTATTCAGGACACCCAGATCATATCACCATATAATACCTATCAGATCATGGGGTTGCCGCCTGGGCCGATTTCTAATCCCGGCAGTGCTGCTATCAAGGCGGTACTGTTTGCGGACAAGACCGATTATTTATACTTTGTTGCCGATAAACAGGGGAAACATCATTTTAGTAAAACCTATGAGGAACATTTGGCAGCCATTGATCAGGTGCAAATGTAATGGGCAGCACCAAGCAGGTATTACAGGTAATGCAGGATTATGCCGCGATCAATCATGTGCCGATTATCAGCCAGGAAGGCAGTAGGCTGCTACAAGCCGTGACCGCAGCCGCTAAACCTGCCTCCATATTGGAGATTGGAACGGCTATTGGTTATTCCACCTTGCTTTTGGCGGCTAATATGGCACCGGGCGGACGGATAATAACACTGGAAAAAGATGCAGACAGGATTGCTCTGGCTCAGCAGTTTTGGGCCGACACCGGTATGACAATACCGGTAACCATAATTGCCGGTGATGCCGGTGAAATAATACCCAGGCTTACCGGTACATTTGACCTGGTATTTATTGATGCTGCCAAGGGGCAGTATCTTGATTATTTATATAAGGTTATCGACAAACTTTCGCCAGAAGCTGTTGTTATTGCCGATAATGTGTTATTTCGTGGCTGGGTTCTTGATCAACAGGCTGCCCCCCGGCGTTTTCGCACAATTGTTAAACGCCTTAAGGCCTATCTGGATTTTGTTACTAATGATTTGCGGTTTAAAACGACAATCCACCATAT
>JAEWGR010000021.1 GCA_023388195.1 Bacillota bacterium | reverse complement strand
TGCCAATATTGTCCAGAACCGGCTGCTGGCCGAGCTGAAAGCGAAGGCTGAACTGGAGAATCTGCTGCGGGCTGCGGAAATGAAAGCCCTGCAATCCCAGATTAATCCGCACTTTCTTTTTAATACGCTCAATACCATCGCCCGGCTGTCTTTGTTGGAAGGAGCCCAGCAGACACAGGATGTCGTGCACGCCTTAGCCGATCTCTTGCGGACCAATCTGCGGGACATTGCCGAGCTGCGCACCCTTGAAGAAGAAATTAAATCAATTGATGATTATTTAATCATCCAGGGTGTCCGTTTTGGCGACCGGATTCAGGCCCGGATTGAGATTGAACCGGCATTGCTGCGCATGACGATTCCGGCCCTGAGTTTACAGCCCCTTGTTGAGAATGCCATTATTCATGGCCTGGAGCCGAAAAAAGAGGGGGGGTACATCCGGATTACCGGTTATATTGAAAGTGACAGGGCTGCCATTGTTGTATCTGACACGGGGGTGGGGATTCCGCCGGAGCGAGTCAGTACCCTGTTAAACGGCGAAAAACGGGACCGCAAAAGCCACAGCACCGGGTTGGGCGTTCTCAATGTGCATAAACGTATTCAGCATTATTTTGGGGAGCAATTTGGTTTAAGTATCGACAGCAAGGTTGGCGAGGGTACAGATATTGTTATCCGCCTGCCGGCCTGTTCGTAACCTGCATAACATAAGAGGAGAAGTAGTTTATGTATACACTTATGATTGCCGATGATGAGCAACTGGAACGGCAGGCCTTGCGGTTTATTATTGAAAAAGACTGCCCGGATATTGCCATCATCGCCGAGACCGGTGATGGCAAAAGTGCGGTAACCCTGGCGGCTGCCCAAAAACCGGATATCGTGTTGATGGACATCCGCATGCCGGAGTTAAATGGCCTGGAAGCGGCCCGGATCATTAGAAATGAGCTGCCCAACACCGCTATTGTTATGCTGACGGCTTTTGACGAATTCAACTACGCAAAAGAAGCCCTTTCCCTCGGAGCTGTTGAATATTTGCTAAAGCCCCTGCGTCCCAAAGATTTATTGGAGACCTTACATTCGGTTGCCGAACAAATCGGCCAGAGAAGACGCAAAGAGCAGGAAGAAGCCGACCTCAGAAAAAATCTGGCTGAGGCCATGCCCTTTATAAAAAATTCGTTCATTCATGATCTGGTGTCCGGAAAGATTACCGATTTAGCCAATTTCCAGGAGCGGGCGGCCTTCCTGGGCATTAAGGCCGAAGCCGGTGTGATCCTTGTCGCCAATATCGACCACTTCCGGCAGATTACCAGCGGTGCTTCCGAACTGGAAAGGCAGGTAGTCAAACAGCGTGTATATCAGCAGATTTGCAAAATGGCCGGACCGGAGGCGGTGGCAATTCCCTTTGGCGGTGATGAAGTCATTATCCTGATGGGCTATGGGGCCAATCCCGGCCGGGAACTGGTCGAAAGCCAGGTGAGAGAGACGGCGCTGACCATCAGGGATAGTATTACCGCGCTTGGCATCAGTCTCACCATTGGCATCGGCCACTATTTTGACAATCCGCTCAACATCCAGAAGTCGTATCTGGCGGCGGTAAGTGCCGAACAGCAAAAATTTTATATGGGCGATAATCAGATTATCCATATTGATGAACTGCCTCATCTCAGTGCCGTGCCGTTCCGGTACCCTTTTAATTATGAACGCAGTCTGCTTGACAAGGTTCGTTGCGGTGAGCGGCAGCAGGCCAAGGAAGCATTAAGTCATCTGCTGCACGAAATTTTTACCGCCAGGGCAAGCATTGAGACCGTTAAAGCCTGCGTCCTGGAACTGCTTATTGTGTTATCAAGAGCCGCTGTGGAAGGCGGGGCCAATCTTGAACAGCTGACCTTACTCAATTTTAACTGTATCAACCATTTAACAGGGTGCTCCGACCGGGAAGGGGTACGCCGCTGGATTCTGGAGGCGCTGGATCAGTTTATGGACAATATGCTGGAACACCGTACCAGTATGAACGCGCGGCTTATCAATAAAGCCTGCGCCTACATAACAGAAAACTTCCATAAAAGCATATCCCTGGATGAGGTTGCCCAGACTGTCCATTTGAGTCCTTATTATTTCAGCCGTATTTTTAAGGCCGAACAGGGCTGCAATTTTGTTGACTTTCTGACCAAAGTAAGAATTGACAAAGCCAAGAAATTATTGCAGGATCCGGAACTGACAGTAGTGCGGATCGCCGGCGAGACCGGATATCAGGATGCCAGCTATTTTTGCCGTGTATTCCGGCAGGAAGTTGGTGCTACCCCCAACCAATACCGGACCAAATTCAGAAATAGCAATAAACCGGTTTGAGGGTACAAAGGCAGGCCGCAATAAACTCCTGCAACAGAACAATAAAATACAATTAACCTGTAGTGATAGGACTGCAGGTTAGTCTGACTATGTAAAGAGACTGTGGAATACAGTCTTTTTTTGTTTTGTCCCGCAAAATAACAATATGCAGCCGCAAGATATCCTGATGCCGATTCTGAGGGGGGGCTTTGGCGGATTGGCGCCCGGCGGGAGTGCGCAAATATGTCCTGTGATCAGGCGACTTCATCTCAAGGTAATCGGGCCAAGAAAGCAAATTATTATGGCGAAAGCGATTATTCAGTCAATCTGGCAGCGTGACAACCATTACCCTGCTGTTTTAGGGTGACATGCTGCCGCAACGATTGTGAGGTATGGTATGAATCAGGAAAAGCCGAGAGTTGTTCAGGAATATGTGCCTGGTAAGCAAGTAACGCTGGCTCACCTTATTGCCAATCCCAAAAAAGAATTATGCGGGAAACTGGGAATTGTGGACAGCGGCGCCATTGGCATCTTAACCATTACCCCGTGCGAGGCGGCGATTATTGCTGCCGACGTTGCCACCAAGACAGCCGATGTCCAGATTGGCTTTATGGACCGGTTTACCGGTTCGGTCGTCATTACCGGCAACGTTTCTGCGGTTGAGGCTGCGTTGCGGCAGGTTATTCATCTGCTGGCTGACGGACTGGGGTTTTCCGCAGCCAGGCTGACAAGGTCGTGATGCAGCCGTGATTATGCTTGTAGGTCCTGTGGGCGCCGGCAAAACCTCGCTTATTAATGCGCTTGGCGACAATTGCCGGCAGGCGGAAAAAACATCGACCATCTGTTTTAGCGACGGGGCAATTGACACACCGGGCGAATATGCGCAAATGCCCCGCTTCTATTCGGCGCTGGCGGTAACCGCCACCGCCGCCACGGTTGTCCTGATGGTGCAGGATGCCACCGATTCGCGGATAACCCTCCCGCCGGGTTTTGCGGCCATGTTTCCCCGGCCGGTAGTGGGAGTGGTCACAAAAATAGATGCTCCCGGCGCTGATTGGGAAGAAGCTAAACTCCGTCTTTTTCAGGCGGGAATTCAAGAGCCTTTTTTCTGTGTATCTGCTTATACCGGGGCCGGTTTGACCGAATTAACAGAGTATCTGCTGCGAAAGGAGGTGTAGACAGTGAGTGAAGCGTTAGGGTTGATTGAAACCAAAGGTCTGGTAGGGGCCATTGAGGCTGCCGATGCCATGGTAAAGGCAGCTAATGTTGTGCTGGTAGGGTATGAAAAGATTGGTTCGGGGTTAGTTACCGTTATGGTGCGTGGTGATGTTGGTGCTGTCAAGGCTGCTGCCGATGCGGGGGCCGCTGCAGCCAGAAATGTTGGTGAAGTTGTGTCCATTCATGTGATTCCCCGTCCGCATACGGATGTTGAAAAAATTCTTCCTAAGGTTAAGTAGGCATAATTTTGGAGGTGTAGTATATGCAAGACCAATTGATTGAAAAAGTAATGGATGAAATCAAGAAACGCATGGAAACCGCTGCGCCGGCAGCAGCAACTGCCGGTGAGGCGGTCAAGACAGCCCTTAATCCGGGACTGACCGAGTTTGTCGGAACGGCTATCGGTGACACCATTGGTTTGGTAATTGCCAATGTTGACCCGGTCCTGCACGAAAAAATGAAAATAGATCCCAAATACCGCTCGATTGGTATTCTGGGTGCCCGTACCGGCGCCGGCCCTCACATCATGGCTGCCGACGAAGCTGTTAAAGCCACTAATACTGAAATTGTCGCCATTGAACTGGCCCGTGATACAAAAGGTGGTGCCGGCCACGGTTCGCTGATTATTTTTGGCGCCGAAGAGGTATCTGATGCCCGTCGGGCCATTGAAGTGGCTTTAAAAGAACTTGACCGTACCTTTGGCGATGTATATGCCAATGATGCCGGACATCTTGAGCTGCAATACACGGCCCGGGCCAGCTATGCGATCAATAAAGCCTTTGGCGCGCCTGTCGGCAAAGCCTTCGGCCTAATCGTGGGTGCCCCCGCCGCCATTGGCGTATTAATGGCTGATACCGCTGTAAAAACGGCCAGTGTTGAGGTTGTTGGCTATGCCAGTCCGGCCGGCGGCACCAGTTATTCCAACGAAGTCATTCTTATGGTTACCGGTGATTCCGGGGCCGTCCGTCAATCGGTCATTTCCGCTAAAGAAGTGGGTAAAAAATTGCTGGAAGCCATGGCTGGTCCGGCACCATCGGTAACCACGCCATATATCTAAGAACAGGGGGGAATTGAGATGAAGAGATCAAAACGTTTTGAAGTGTTGGAAGCCCGCCCTGTGAATCAGGATGGTTTCGTAGTGGAATGGCCGGAAGTCGGTCTCATGGCCATGGGCAGCCCCAACGATCCTAAACCCAGCATTAAGATTGAAAACGGTAAAATTGTGGAGATGGATGGGATTCCCCGTTCCCAATTTGATTTTATTGATCAGTTTATTGCCGACTATGCCATTGATATTTCGGTTGCTGAACAGGCTATGGCCATGGCCGATACGGAGATAGCCAAAATGCTTGTGGATATCAATGTATCGCGGGACGAGTTGATTAAACTTGTCCGCGGCCTGACAGCCGCTAAAATTGTGGCCGTACTCAACACCATGAATGTGGTGGAAATGATGATGGCTATGCAAAAAATGCGGGCCCGGAAAGTTCCCTCCAATCAGTGCCATGTGACCAATCCCCAGGATAATCCGGTACTGATTGCCGCCGATGCGGCCGAAGCCGCAATGCGTGGTTTTGATGAAATGGAAACAACCGTAGCGGTTGTCCGGTACGCACCCTTTAACGCCCTGGCCCTCCAGGTCGGCGGCCAGGTGGGAAGGGGCGGTGTTCTGATTCAGTGCGCGCTGGAGGAAGCCACCGAATTGCTGCTGGGGATGCGGGGCATTACCGCTTATGCTGAAACCATCTCGGTCTATGGTACGGAGAATGTGTTTGTTGATGGCGATGATACCCCCTGGTCTAAAGCCTTCCTGGCCTCGGCTTACGCTTCCCGCGGCCTCAAGATGCGTTTTACCTCCGGTACCGGTTCGGAAGTGCAAATGGGTTATGCCGAAGGTAAATCCATGTTGTATCTGGAGGTACGCTGCATTATGCTGACCCGTGGTGCCGGTGTGCAAGGCCTCCAGAACGGCTCGGTAAGCTGCGTGGGTGTACCTGCGGCCGTTCCGTCCGGTATCCGCGCCATTTTGGGTGAAAACCTTACGGCCGCCATGCTTGACCTGGAGGTAGCCTCCAGCAATGACCAGACTTTTACCCATTCTGATATTCGCCGGACGGCCCGGACCCTGATGCAAATGCTGCCAGGCACTGACTTTATCTGCTCAGGCTACAGCGCCAGTCCGAATTATGATAACATGTTCGCCGGTTCCAACTGGGATGTCGACGATTATGATGACTGGAATATTATTCAGCGGGATCTGATGGTGGACGGCGGCCTGAAACCGGTAACAGAAGAAGCGGTGATTGCAGTCCGGAATAAAGCAGCCAAAGCCATCCAGGCGGTGTTCAAAGAGTTTGGTTTCCCGGCCATTACCGATGAGGAAGTGGAAGCTGCCACCTATGCGCATGGCACTAAAGAGATTATTAAACGCAATGTAGTGGAAGATCTGAAGGGCGCTGAAGAGATGATGAAGCGCGGCATTACTGGTGTGGATATCGTTAAGGCCCTTGCGAAAAGCGGTTTTGTCGATGTTGCCGAGAATGTGCTGGGTACCCTTAAACAGCGGATTTCCGGTGATTATCTCCATACTGCCGCTATCCTTGACAAACAACTCAATGTTATCAGCGCCGTAAATTGCAAGAATGACTACCGTGGTCCTGGCACCGGTTATCGCCTCAGCAAAGAACGCTGGGATGAGATTAAAGATATACGCCAGGCGATCAAAGCGTCTGATTTCGATGTGTGATTGTAGGGAGAGGTGAGTGTAAAATGCAAATTAATGAACAATTGATTCGCGAGATTATCGGCCAGGTTCTGGCCGGCATGGCCCAGCCGGCAGCAGCGCCGAAAACAATCGCCGGCCGCTCCATGACGCTGGTGGAGAAGGGGGAGGCCCGCACCGGCAGCAGAACTGATGAAGTCATTATTGCTCTGGCGCCGGCTTTCGGCAAATTTCAGAATAAAACCATCGTTAATGTGCCTCACAGTGATGTATTGCGGGAAATGATTGCCGGTATTGAGGAAGAGGGCGTAAAAGCAAGAGTTGTCAGGGTGCTTCGGACCTCCGATGTAGCCTTCGCCGCCCACGACTGCACCAAGCTCAGCGGCTCAGGCATTGCCGTTGGCATTCAGTCCCGGGGTACTACTGTCATCCATCAGAAGGACCTGCCGCCGCTTAGCAATCTGGAACTGTTTTCTCAGGCGCCGCTGCTGGACCTGGAGGCGTACCGGCAAATCGGCAAAAATGCGGCCAAATATGCCAAAGGCGAATCACCAACCCCGGTGCCGACCAAAAACGATCAAATGGCCCGGCCTAAATATCAGGCCAAAGCAGCCGTATTGCATATTAAAGAAACCGAACACGTCGTTCCCGGTGCCAAACCGGTTGAACTGGACGTACAGTTTTAAAGGCGGAGGTGAAAATACATGTCTGAGAATAAAATGTTGGAAGACCTTGTGCGTGAAGTATTAAAATCAATGGTTGGTGCGACCCAGCCGGCCGCAGTGCAAACGGGTGCCCCGCTGCCAACCGCCGCTCTTTGCCCGGACCGTGATTATCCACTGGCCAGCAAACGCCCGGAACTCTTAAAGACCCCCACCGGTAAAACCCTGGCTGAAATTACGCTGGAGAAGGTCATGAACGGTGAAGTCAGTGCCGATGATGTTCGTATTACACCCCAGACCCTCAGGCTGCAAGCCGAAATTGCCGATGGTGTCGGCCGCTACCAATTTGCCAACAACCTGCGGCGCGCGGCTGAAATTGTAGCTATCCCGGATGCCCGTGTATTGGAGATTTATAACGCCATGCGTCCTTATCGCTCCAGCAAGCAGGAATTGCTGGCAATTGCAGATGAGATGGAAGTAAAATACAATGCAAAAATTAACGCCGCTTTCGTGAGAGAGGCCGCAGAGGTTTACGAACGCAGGAACCGTCTCCGGGCGGACTAAGGTGGGAGCCTCATGCCAATTATTGCGGGTGTGGATATAGGAAATTCCACAACAGAAGTATGTCTGGCCCGTCTTGCACAGGGTCAAATACAAGAATACCTGGCAAGCAGTATTATCAAGACAACAGGGATAAAAGGTACTCTCGCCAATATTCCCGGTATTATAATCGCTTTGCAGGCGGCCTTGAAGGACTCAGGGTTAACGTTGACCCAACTGGATGAAATACGGCTGAATGAAGCAACTCCGGTTATCGGTGATTTGGCGATGGAAACTATTACGGAAACCATTATTACCGAGTCAACCATGATCGGCCATAATCCTTCCACCCCGGGCGGCCTTGGCCTGGGCGTCGGCCTGACGGTAACGCTGAGCGAACTTGGCGGCTTTGCCGCCGGCGAGAAAGTTATCTGCCTGATTCCGGGGGGGATCGATTTTGCCGATGCGGCGCAGGCGATTAACGCGGCTGCCGCCCGCGGCGTTCTGATCCAGGGGGCGGTAGCCCGGCAGGATGACGCGGTCCTGATTGTCAACAGACTTAACCCAAAAATACCGGTTGTTGACGAAGTCACGCTGCTGGAGAAAGTTCCGGTTGGTATGCTGGCTGCGGTTGAAGTGGCGGAAGCCGGTCAAACCATTAAAACCCTGTCCAATCCCTATGGCCTGGCTACGGTCTTTAACTTGACGGCCGAAGAAACAAAAATGGTTGTGCCGATTGCCAGGGCCTTAATTGGCAACCGGTCAGCGGTTGTTGTCCGCACCCCGGCGGGTGATGTCAAGGCCCGTTCGATACCGGCCGGTTTTATTACTGTTGCCGGGCAGAAAGGCCGGGCCGATGTCGATGTAGAAGCAGGCGCAGCCGCGATTATGGAGGCAGTGGAGCGGGTCCAGCCGGTGCTGGATGTCCAGGGAGAAGCCGGCACTAATGTTAATGGTATGTTGGAACGGGTTCGCCAGGTTATGGCTGAACTTACCACCCAGGCAGTTGGTGAGATGAAGATTCAGGATGTACTGGCTGTTGATACCTTTGTGCCGCAAAAAGTACAAGGCGGCCTGGCTGGTGAGTTTGCCCTGGAAAGTGCGGTCGCTTTGGCGGCGATGGTTAAAACCAGCCGGCTGCCGATGCAGCAAATTGCCGATAGGCTTACTAACGAACTGAGTGTACGGGTTGTGATTGCCGGGGTTGAGGCGAATATGGCGATTCGTGGCGCCTTAACAACCCCGGGTACTGACAAACCCTTAGCCATTCTGGATATGGGCGGCGGTTCTACCGATGCCGCTGTTGTTACCAGAGACGGGCAGGTGCATGCCATTCATCTGGGCGGGGCCGGCGATATGGTGACAATGCTGATCAACTCCGAACTGGGACTCCATGATTTTGACCTGGCCGAGGATATAAAAAAATACCCTCTGGCCAAGGTGGAAAGCCTGTACCATATCCGCCTTGAGGACGGCACAGTCAAATTTTATGAGAGCCATTTGCCGCCCCATGTTTTTGCCCGGGTGGTTATTTTAAAAGACGGTGATATGGTGCCGATCCCGTTTGACCATGCCCTGGACCGGATCAGACATGTCCGGCGGGAAGCCAAAAAGCGGGTATTTGTGACCAATGCCCTGCGCTCGCTGGCCCGGGTTGCTCCGACCGGTAATATCAGGCATATTGAATTTGTCGTATTAGTAGGCGGCTCAGCCCTGGATTTCGAGGTAGCTGATATGGTCACAGATGCCCTGGCTGAATACGGCATTGTCTGCGGGCGGGGGAATATCCGGGGCAGCCAGGGACCCCGCAACGCCGTAGCTACAGGCCTGGTGTTGTCCTATCTTGATGGCGGGGCGTGAACGATATGCAGCCAGAGCAAACCCGAAACAGACCCAGTATTGTTATTGCTGTTTTTCCCCATGCCGGTGATGCCGTAAAGCTGCGGGAGATCCAGGCCGGCATGGAAGAGGAAGGTGTGCCGTGTTCGTTGACAACCGGTGCAGACCTGGATGCCGTTACTCTTGCTCATCAAGCCGCGTTTATGTCGGCACTGGGGGTTGGAGTAGGCATCAGGCCTGACGGGCTGTGTATCCATTATCAGAAATTGCCCGCGCATCAACCCCTTTTCGTTTTGACAGGTGCGCAGGCCGCAGGCGAATGGCGGCGGTTTGGTTATAATGCCGCCCGTTTAGTCAAGGGTCTGCCCTTCAAAGGCCAGGAGACGGTTGAAACCGTGCCCGGCCTGGATATTACCGGGTTATATGCACAGGTTCGCGAAATGGTTCTTAAAATCTTGCCGGAATTGGCTCAGGGCCATGGGGAGGTGAATACATGGTCAAAAATGCCTTAGGTTTAATTGAAGTAGTAGGGCTGGCAGCCGGACTGGAAGCGGCTGACGCCGCTATGAAGGCTGCCAATGTACAATTGCTTGGATATGAGCTGACCAAAGGCGGCGGTATGGTTGTAATCAAACTGAGCGGCGATGTGGGGGCGGTTAAAGCGGCCGTTGATGCGGCCGCAGCGGCGGCAGCCAGGGTAAATAAGGTCTGTGCCACCCACGTAATCCCACGGCCTCAGCAGCAATTGGGCGGTATTGTCCTTACTAAAGATACGGTTGGACAGCAGCCGGCTGAACCTAAACCGGCAATCGTACCGCCGGCGGCTGAACAGGCCCCGGTGGCTGTAATGCCGGTTTTGGCCGAAGCAATCGCGAGGGCTGAGGCTGAAGTAAGTACAGACAGCGGCCCCGTGGCAGCCGGGGAAAGTGTGGACACGGTTGCTGCCAGCCAGCCGGCCGAGGGCTGCAATCTGTGCGGTGACCCCGCCTGCTCTCGTAAAAAAGGTGATCCCAGGGTAATTTGCATTCATTACGATAAAAACAAGGAGGATGAATAATATGCGCGGAGAGGCATTAGGAATGGTGGAAACCAAAGGTTTGGTGGGGGCTATTGAGGCTGCTGATGCCATGGTAAAAGCAGCTAATGTGGTATTAGTCGGTTATGAAAAGATTGGTTCAGGGTTGGTCACGGTGATGGTGCGCGGTGATGTTGGCGCCGTAAAAGCGGCTACCGACAGCGGTGCCGCTGCTGCCCAGCGGGTGGGTGAATTAGTGTCTGTACACGTAATTCCCCGTCCTCATACAGATATTGAGAAGATTCTTCCCAAAGTAGAATAACCCGAATTAGAACGTCAAGTAACGGGGTGAGATGATGGAGAACAAATTAATTGAGCAGATTGTAAGCCGGGTATTGGCAGCAATGCCTGAGTTGGAGCAGGTTGAGCAGGCTGAACAAGGTATACCGGTAGGTGTATCCAATCGCCACATCCACCTCTCTGCTGAACATATGGAAACCTTGTTTGGCAGCGGTTATACCCTTACCAAGGACAAAGACCTGAAACAAGTAGGAGAATTTGCTGCCAAAGAAACAGTTACCCTGGTAGGACCGAAGGGGATCATGCGCGGTGTGCGGGTTTTAGGCCCGGTCCGCGCATTTACCCAGCTGGAAATTGCCCGTACCGACGGCTTTAGTCTGGGGGTAATTCCCCCGCTTCGGGATTCGGGTAAAATTCAGGGATCACCCGGCATTGTGGTGGTTGGTCCCCAGGGCGCGGTAACGCTGCGTGAAGGGGTTATCTGCGCTGCACGGCATATTCACATGCAGGCAGAGGACGCCCGGCGGCTGCATGTTGCTGATGGTGACCGGGTTACTGTTAAGGTGAACGGCCCGCGGGGCGGGACTTTTGAACAGGTGTTGGTCCGGGTAAACCCGGACTTCCGCCTCGAATTTCATATTGACACAGATGAGGCTAATGCGGCCGAACTCAAAAACGGCGATACTGTCACTTTAGTAATGACAGGAGAGAGAACATGTGGATAGTGAAAAGCTTGTAAGGTTAGTGACCGCCGAGGTTTTGCGCCAGCTCAAACAAAGTACGGATTTTATGCCTGGGCCGCTTGCCGGCCCTGTGCATAAGGCACTGGTTATTTTCACTGGTGGCACCATTGGTCTCGAACCGGGTCTGGACGAACTGAGAAAACTACAGGCCGCACAAACAGAGCTTACGATTGTGTTTTCGGCAGCGGCCGAAATAATCATCGGCAGCAACTGGGTCAAGGAAAAACTGGGCAGCAATGTCAAAGTTATTACAGCCCAGGCCGCTTATCCAGGGGATGTTTTGCGGGCGGCCGATGTTGTACTGGTGCCTGTCCTCACCCAAAATACCGCCGCTAAGCTGGCCCGGACTTTCGCTGATACGATGGTATCTACGCTGATATTGCAAGCCTTAATGCTGGGTAAGCCGGTAATTGCCGCTGCCAATGCCGCTGATCCCCTGGACGGCTGGCGGGTGAAAAAAAATATGGACAAAGCCGTGCCGGCGTTTACAGAAGCCTTGCAGGGCAACCTTAAG
>JAEWGR010000038.1 GCA_023388195.1 Bacillota bacterium | reverse complement strand
GTGTGAGACAGAGTTGATGGAATGCCTGAATCATAAAGTCTGTGATCATTGCGGCAGTTCCGACATGGAAGTAATCCAACAGGATGAGGGCCGGTTTGGCTGTACCAGCCGCCTGAATACTCATGTCACCAACACCGCATCCCGTATTGATCATCCCCATCCGGTGCCAGCCTCCCGCCCGCGCAAATAGATTTACCAAACAGCCGGTTAGTGCCGGCTGTTTAATTTTTTACAAAAAGGGTAAAATATGTATGTAAAAATAGTGAAAATATTTACTAAATAATTGTCAAGCCACAATTAAGTGTGTTAGAATATTGTCAGGCCTTGGCAAGCACATTGTAGCAAGGGATAATGGTTCAGTCATGAAGGGGGTTAGGAAGTGATAACAGGGCTGATGATTTTGGAAGCAGTGCTGTCGATTGCGTTAATCGCAACGGTGGTATTGCAGTCAGGCAAAAGTGCCGGTTTATCAGGATCAATTGCCGGCGGTGCCGAATCCATTTTTGGCGGCAAACGCAAAGGCATTGATGAGATTCTGGCAAAAGCAACAATTATTATTGCTGCATTGTTTGGCATTGTTACAATGACTTTGGTCAAAGTAATGCAGTAGGGTCACTAACCTCAATTGCTGGAGATCTCTCCGGCATATTGAGGTATTTTTCAGGTGTAGCTCAAAGGGGGAAAGTAAGAACATGGATTTATTGTATATTGCGCCATTTGCTGGTCTTGTGGCGCTGGCATTTGCCGGCTATTTGATGGCTAGTGTTTTGAAAGAAAACCCGGGTAACGCCCGCATGCAAGATATTTCGCAGGCAATTTTTGAAGGGGCAATGGCCTTCCTCAATCGTCAGTACAAAACACTCATCCCGTTTACTATCGTCATTTTCTTTATACTATTTTACGTTGATGGGTACAAATTGGCGGTGTCCTTCCTGGTAGGGGCTATCTGTTCAGCCATTGCCGGTTATGTTGGCATGACGGCCACGACTAAATCCAATGCCCGCACGACCGAGGCTGCCAGAACCAGCCTTAACAAAGCCCTGGGTGTTTCTTTCCGGGCCGGTGCGGTTATGGGTATGTCGGTTGCCGGCCTGGGTCTGCTGGGTGTATCCGGTCTGTACATAGTCTTCGGCGACCCGGTTGTTATTAACAGCTTTGCCTTTGGCGCCAGCGCCATTGCTTTCTTTGCCCGCGTTGGCGGCGGTATTTTTACCAAAGCTGCTGACGTAGGCGCCGACCTTGTCGGTAAAGTTGAGGCCGGTATTCCAGAGGATGATCCCCGCAACCCGGCCGTTATTGCCGATAATGTTGGTGATAACGTTGGTGACACCGCCGGTATGGGTGCCGACCTGTTTGAATCTTATGCCGCTACCGCAATTGCGGCGATGCTTATTGGCCAAACCGTATTCCCGGGCAATATTAATGGCGTACTGTTCCCGCTTGTGATTGGCGCAGCCGGTATCTTCGCCTCTATTGTCAGCACGTTCCTGGTTAGAACCAGTGAAGACGGCGATCCTCTGGCTGCCCTAAATAGAGGCATCTGGGGAACTAATATTCTTGTTGCTATTGCTGCCTATGCGATTGCCAGTGCGATGCTGCCAGGCAAAGCCGTAGGTATTACCATTGCCGTTATTTCCGGTCTGGCTGTTAACGTTCTTGTTGGTATGATTACCGAATACTATACCGCTAACAACAAGCCGCCTACCCAGCATATTGCCGATGCCTCGCAAACCGGTCCGGCTACCAACGTGATCGCCGGTATCGCCCTTGGCCTGAGAAGCACCGGGCTGCCGATGCTGGTATTTGCCGTTGCTATCTGGGTTGCTTATAGCCAGGCAGGTATTTATGGTATTGCCATGGCGGCAATGGGCATGCTCTGTACGGCAGGTATGGTTGTTGCTGTTGACTCCTTTGGCCCTGTGGCCGACAATGCCGGCGGTATCGCCGAAATGGCGGAGCTTGGCCCTGAAATCCGCAAAACCACTGACAAACTGGATGCCGTTGGTAACACCACGGCCGCTATTGCCAAAGGGTTTGCCATTGGTTCGGCCGCGTTAACCGCTCTGGCTCTGTTCACCGCGTTTGGTGAAGAGATTGCCAAAAACCCGAAACTTTCCGGTCTGCTGGTCAACGGCCATCTGGTCATCAATTTGACTGAGCCGGCTGTAATCATCGGTATATTCCTGGGTGCGACCCTGCCCTTCCTGGTATGTGCCTTCACTATGGAAGCTGTCGGTAAAGCTGCGTTCGAAATGATCGCCGAGGTTCGCCGTCAGTTCCGTGAGATTCCCGGTATTATGGAAGGCACCGGCCGTCCTGACTATGCAAGCTGCGTGGATATCAGCACCAAAGCTGCTATTCGTGAAATGATGCTGCCTGGTATTTTTGCTGTTGGTGCCCCGATCCTGGTAGGCTTTATTCTGGGAGCCAAAGCGTTAGCCGGCTTCCTGGCCGGTGCTACTGCTGCCGGTGTTCTCTTGGCACTCTTCATGTCCAACGCCGGTGGTGCCTGGGATAATGCTAAAAAATGGATCGAGACCGGCAAATACGGCGGTAAAGGTACCCCGACCCACGCTGCTGCCGTTATCGGTGATACTGTGGGCGATCCGTTTAAAGATACTTCAGGTCCGGCTATGAATCCGCTGATTAAAGTGGCCGGCACAATTTCGCTCATTATTGCCCCGCTGCTTTTCTTCTAAAACCGAGTAAATATAAACGCCAGGCTATTTTTAGCTTGGCGTTTTGTTATTGTGTCAGATAATGGTATAATAATACTATTGGTATGTTATTTTAGTTAGGGCTCAGCCCAATACTGCCTGCAAAACCACTTCAGCGCATATATACAGAGTTAAGTACTTGAACATTGGGGGAGTTATCTGTGGCTTTAATGCGAGGAGCTGAGCCTTTTTTCCTGCAGGGCGGTGAACAGGGTGTATTACTGGTACATGGTTTTACCGGTGCACCCTCAGAGATGCGCCTGGCAGGAGAATATTTAAACAATTTGGGTTATACTGTATTTGCGCCGCGGCTGCCGGGGCATGGGACCACTCCGGATGAAATGGCGAAAACTGCCTGGCCCCATTGGTATGACAGCGTCGTCGACGGGTATCATCTGTTGGCCGGGATTTGCACCAGTGTGGCGGCGGTAGGCTTATCCATGGGCGGGCTGCTGTCACTCAAGCTGGCCAGTGAATATCCGCTTCGGCGATTGGCCGTTATCAGCGCCCCTATCTATATTGCCAATAAGCAATTGAAATACCTGCCGCTCTATCGCTTGTTCACCAATTTTGTGCCTAAAAAGCGCAAGCGTCTGGCCGATGCCGCCGAGGAGTATTCTATTACCTATGAAGTGACACCGCTGAGCAGTCTGGCCAGTCTGCTTGAGCTTGTCCAACATGTCCGCGGGGTATTGCCGGCAGTTACCGTACCGGCACTCATCGTGCAATCAACTACAGAACATACTGTTGAACCGGAAAGCGCCCAATATATCTATGATAAGCTGGGAAGTACCGAAAAGGAGTTGCTGTGGCTCAACAAATCAGGTCACATTGTTACCCTTGATATAGAACGTGATCTTGTTTTTCAAAAACTAGGCCAATTTTTGGCTTAAAAAATTTGCGAGGTGCATTATGGACGAGAGCAATCAATGGTGTTTTGCTTGCGGGCCGCGCAACCCCATTGGCATGAAGCTTTCTTTTCGCGAAGAAGAGAATCTATATCTGACCACTTTTGTTCCGGGGCCTGAACATCAGGGGTATGATGGTATCATGCATGGCGGGCTTATAAGTACATTGCTGGATGAGGTTATGGCCCGTTATTTGCATGCTCAGGGACTTAATGCTGTCACGGCCAGGCTGGAGGTGCGGTTTCGCCAACCCACACCAATTGGTCAAGAATTAACTATTAGTGGATGGATTACGGGCCAACGGGGAAAAATGTATGAACTAGCCGGTAAAATTACCTTGCCGGATGGAACAGTAACAGCTGAGGGAAAGGCGATAATTGCGATAAAAGGAGATGAATAACATGGACTTAGCTGAAAGAATCCTGGAGTTTATGCGGGAAGAAGCGTATAAGCCGCTGACTGCCGAGGATTTGGCTGATGGGTTGAGTATTCGCGGCAAAGAGCTGGAAGAGTTTTGGCTGGTTTTGGACAAGCTCGAAGCGGCCGCGGCAATCATAAAAACCCGCTATGGCAAATATGGAATTCCTGACCGCATGAACCTTGTTGTCGGTAAGTTTTCGGCAACTACCAAAGGCTTTGGTTTTATTCTGCCGGAAAACACGGAACTTGAGGATGTCTTTATTCCGCCTGATGCGATCGGCGGCGCCATGCATGGTGACCGGGTTGTAGCCCGGATGCACAAACGGCATCTATCCGGTAAAGCTGTGGAAGGTGAGATTATCCGGGTGGTTACCCGGGCGAACAGCAAAGTGGTAGGGACCTTTGAGTCCAGCCGTAATTTCGGTTTTGTTTTGCCTGATGACCGGAAAATTGGCCGGGATATCTTCATACCTAAAGAAGAGTTTATGGGGGCCAAAACCGGCTCCAAGGTTGTTGTTGAAATTACAGAGTGGCCTCAGAAACAGAAAAGTGCCGAAGGCCGCATTATTGAAGTGCTGGGCCGCCAGGGTGACCCGGGTATTGAGATTTTATCCATTATTAAGAAACACAATCTGCCGACCGAGTTTCCGCCAGAGGTTGAAAAAGCGGCCGACCGTGTCAAAACAACGATTGGCGACGAGGATTTGCTGGGCCGCCGCGACCTGCGGGCGCTAAATATGGTGACAATTGACGGTGACGATGCCAAGGACCTGGATGATGCGGTATATGTGGAACGCCTGAAAAATGGCCGCTATTTGCTGAATGTAAGTATTGCTGATGTCAGCCACTATGTGCGGGAAAACACGCCGCTGGATAATGAGGCCCGCATCCGGGGCACCAGTGTTTATCTGGTTGACCGGGTGCTGCCGATGCTGCCGCCACGCCTGTCAAACGGGATCTGCAGCTTAAATGCCGGTGAGGACAGATTGGCCCTGACCGCGCAGATGGAAATAGACGGTCGCGGCCAGGTGATCAATCATGAAATATTCCCCAGTGTTATCAGGGTGAAAACCAGGCTGACCTATAATATTGTGCGCCAAATTGTTGCCGACCATGATGAGGCTTTACGCGCTACATATGCAGATCTGGTAGCGCCGCTGGAAGAAATGGAAAGGCTGTGCCGGATTTTGCGGGACCGCCGGATGCGCCGGGGAGCGATTGATTTCGATTTCCCGGAAATAAAGGTAAAGCTTGACGAAACAGGGCATCCCATTGCCATTGAAAAAAGGATCCGGAGCATTGCCGAATCCATCATTGAGGAATTTATGCTGGTCGCCAACGAGACGGTTGCTGAACATATGCACTGGTTAGGCGTACCCTCCATGTTCCGGGTGCATGAAGAGCCTGATGAAGAGAAAATGAGCCGTTTAAATGTGTTGCTTGGTAATTTTGGCCAGCACATCCCGAAAACGCAGGAAGTGCAGCCCATGGCACTGCAGCGGGTGTTAAGCAAGATTGCCGGCCGGCCGGAAGAGCGTATTATCAGTACCGTTATGCTCCGGTCGTTGAAGCAGGCCCGGTATGATGCCGAGAATCTGGGCCACTTTGGTCTGGCTGCTACGTATTATACTCATTTTACTTCACCGATCAGGCGTTATCCGGACTTAATCGTGCATCGCATTATCAGGGAAACCTTTACCACGGGCGATATTTCGGCCAAACGCAGCCAGAAATTATCGGTTATGTTGCCGGAGATTGCTTTGCATTCGTCCGAGCGGGAGCGGGCGGCGGCTGAGGCGGAACGGGCCACCGTAGACTTAAAGAAGGTTGAATATATGGCCCAGTTTGTCGGGCAGGAATTTGACGGGATTATCAGTGGCGTAACGGCTTTTGGTTTCTTTGTTGAAATTTCCAATGGCATTGAAGGGTTGGTACGGGTATCCAGCCTGGAGGACGACTACTATCAGTATGTTGAAGAACAGTATGCTTTGATTGGCGAGCGAACAAGCAATATCTACCGGATAGGCAACAGTGTCAGGATTATTGTCTCCAAGGTGAATCCAGCCGACCGTACCATTGATTATCTGGTGGCAACAGACGGGCAAGCCTTGCAGGCTGTTGACAAGCGGTCGCCGGACAAGAGACGCAGCCGGCCGGGAGCGGGACGCAGTGCCGCTGGTAAAAATCAGTCTGCCACCGCCAATACCGCCAAAAAGAAACCGGTTACTGTGGCCAAGCCCAAGAAGCCGCGAGCCACGAAAAAATGATGGCCGGAATTGACGTAAGACGGTAAATCAGCTACAATAGGTATGCGTATCTGAGGATTCTAAGAGGTGAGAAGCGGTGAGTAAGGAAGCAGGCATAAAAATAGCAACGGAAAACCGGAAGGCCCGTCACGATTACCATATTCATGAGACCTATGAGGCTGGCATTGCTCTAACCGGTACCGAAGTGAAATCACTCCGGGCAGGCAAAGCGAATCTGAAAGACTCTTATGCAAGGATAGACAATGCTGAACTGATGCTGCATAATTTACACATCAGCCCCTATGAACAGGGTAATCGCTTCAATCATGAACCGTTGCGCACCCGCAAGCTTTTGATGCACCGCTATGAAATTAATAAATTGATTGGCAAGACCAAGGAAAAAGGTTATACACTGGTACCGCTGAAAATGTATTTTACCAGAGGCAAAGTTAAGGTTGAACTGGGGCTGGCCAGTGGTAAGCATACCTATGACAAGCGGCAGGATCTTGCTGAGCGGGATGCGAAGCGTGATATGGAACGGGCATTGCGCGACAGGCAGAAGGAATAATTATTGTTGTTCCACTGCCTGTGAGCACTTGCTTTTTCCAGCCCAAAGCTGCAAAATCAATATACCGCTAAGGATCAAAATGCCGCCGCCAATCTGCAGCGGCGTTATTTTTTCATTAAGCAGGATAACGGACAGCAGCACGGTAATTACCGGCTCGGCGGTACTGATAATGGAAGCGCTTGAGGCGCCAATGCGGCTCATGCCGGCAAAAAAGCCCATTATCCCGACAATGGTCGGGAGGAGCGCAATACCGATGATGGCCAGCCAGCCCTGGTAGGGCAGATTCCAGATAAGGCTGCCGGAGGCAAGTCCGGTCACCAGAAAAACAACGGCAGCTGAAGCACAGACGTAGACCGTGGTGACCATAGAATCAACCTGCTTCAGGCGCCGGTTGCCAATAACAATATAGACTGAGTAGAAGACCGCGGCAGTCAGGCCAGAGGCCAAGCCCAGCAGGCTGATATTCTCAAAGGATACGCCGAGCACCAGAAACAGGCCTGAGAAGCAGATGGCCAGCGCTGCACCTTTTGACCAGGTATATTGTTCGTCGCCGAGGCCAAAGGATAACAAACAGACAATTGCCGGATAGGTATACAGCAGCATAGCTGCCAGCGAAGCCGGCAGATATTTGACGGCGAGGGCGAAGAGCAGTGACATGGAACCATAACCCAAACCGCCCATTAGTGACAAGTCGCGCATTAACCCTTTATCGACAACCAGCGGGATACCACGCCATTTTAGAATAAGTGCCAGGCAAATTGATGCAAGGACAAACCGTCCGGCAAGAATGGTATTAATATTGGCGCCGGCAGCATAAGCAAATTTAATAAAAATGGCCAATGTGGCAAAGCCGGTGGCCGAAGCTGCAACCAGCAGCATACCGATATATTGTGATGACAAGATCATTCCCTCCTTAGACCCCATATATTCGGCGTGTGTAACAGTAATCCTGTATATGGGTATGCAAATGGTAAAAGTTTTATTTGGCTGAATATAAGGTTTATGATATAATAAGATAATAATGAAGTATATAGTGTTGTTTGCCAATCAGCAATAATCCCAGATCCCCTTATGCTATGGGGGCGTACTGGTTTCGACAGGGGTAGTTATGGTATAGGTAGCGAGCCGGGGTTCCATCAGCCCGTCAACACGGTGGAAAAAAGTAAACGCAAACAACGAATACGCTTTAGCAGCTTAATGCTAACGTTCTGCCTGCGCACTCCCGCGGCCTAGGATAGGACGTCATTTAGTGGGATACCTGAGGCTCAATTCTCGGAGAGCCGACTGGGAAACTTCATCGAGATAGCGTCAGCGAAGCCTGTCTGTGGGCGTCAACGGGGCGAAATCTAAATCACCGACTGCGCTCGGAGAAGCTTATGCAGTAACATTCTTGGACAGGAGTTCGATTCTCCTCGCCTCCACCAATTGAATCTCCCCTCCACCTGAGGTATAATAGTAATATATTACCTTAGGTGGAGGTTTTGCTATTATGAGGGTAATTTGTCATCTATGCGGGGTAGAGTTTGATAAGCCGGATAAAGAAGTTCGCAGACAGCAAAATGAGGGCCGGGAATATTTCTTTTGCAGCCGGAGCTGTACCGGGATTTACGCAAATAAAATCAGGCATAACACTTCTGATGACGGCTTGAAACCTTATCAGCGCCGTACCCGGAAAATACAGGAGCTTCTTGGCGAAAAGCTAAGTACTGCTAAATCTAAGTTAAATAAAATTCTAATGTTTGAACTGGCCAAAAAGTGTAAACTGGATACCTGTTTTCGTTGTGGTCAGAAGATTGAGGATATCGGTGAATTTACTATTGATCACAAGGAATCCTGGATCTTAAGCGATAATCCGGCACAGCTTTTTTACGATCTGGATAATATCGCTTTTAGTCATGCCAAATGTAACTATGAGGCGGGAACTAAGACATTTGTGAGCAATTGCAAGAATGAGGTAAAGGAAGAGGCGGGGTTATATATTTACTGAGATACATAAGTATATGGGGTGAAACAATGAAAAGAATCTGGTTAATTCGTCATGGCGAAAGCATTGCTAACGCCGGGGCTGCTACGGATAATCATGTAACGATACCATTGTCTGCGACTGGTCACAAGCAAGCACAGGCAATAAGTCAAATCATACCCTGTAAACCGGATATGATTATAACTTCCCCTTTTCTGCGCACGCAGGAAACAGCCTCTTACACTATAAAGCGGTATCCAGATGTGCCGGTTGCTGTTTGGGATGTTCAGGAATTTACCTACCTCGCCCCGGCATCCTGCATTGGGACTACTGCTGACGACCGCAGGGAGCGGGTCAATACGTATTGGCAACGCCTTGACCCAGACTACATAGACGGCCAGGATGCCGAGAGTTTTGCCATGCTGATAGCGCGGGCCAGGATGGCTATTGAACGATTAGAACGTTTAGAAGAAAAATATATCATTATGTTTACTCACGCGCAGTTTATTCGGGCCATGACGCTTTTAAAAGACAATCAAACGCAAGATGTTGAATGGCTCATGAGCCGGTTCAAATACTTACCTAAGTATGGGAATTGTGAAGTGGTTAAATGGCAGAAACCTGAAAATTAGTAGAGGACGCATGTGTAGGGATAAACCCTTTGCATGCGTTCTTTTAATTTCCCCTGTAAAAAACGGAAGGATATACCGGCCTCAGTCTGATATAGGGGGTATTATTATGTCTGCGTAATTAACACCAGCCGGCGCGGCTTTTTGTCCGAGTTTGGTTTCCTTTCTGCCGGGAGAGCGGGGCAGAAAGCTGCAGACGCCGGGGCAAAGCCGGATGACCGGCTGATGCTGCAAGGTATCTTAAGCGAGGCCTTTAATGTGGATATCTTTGTCCGGGTGGACAATATCCTCAAATTGGCCGGTACCAACGATGCCGGTTGCGGCAAGGTCAGCGCCATTCTGGACATTCACCAGGAGTTTATCACCTTCCTACAGTCGTGCTAATTTGGAATTAGATGCAAAATTATTACATATTTAGGAAGGGGATTATAAAAGGGATATCAAATACAAATCAGTAACCTGCTGGTGCAGCAAAAACCGCCATTAAAGGATAACCAATTACCTGCTTAATGAAATAGATACTTTACCGTGCTTTTTAGCTAAAATAATAATTTGGTTAGGAGTACATGTCTAAATGAAAAAATTTATTATATTCATTTTCATTAATAAAAGTTTTTATTTAATGATACTATGTATTCTTATCCTACAGGCAATATTCGCATCTTCAACTTTATGGATAGCTAAATTAAGTCAGGCAGTCGTTTTAAAACAAGATCTTTCCTTGTGGTTATTTCTATTTATAGTATCATTATTCTTAATTTATATTCCCGCTCCCGGGACGGTTTACTTGCAAAGCAAAGCTACTTTTAGTTCTTTTAACAAGTATGTTGATATCTTTACAGCTGCTTTTAAAGGAAGAGCTCAGTTAAGAACCAATATCGGCTTCAAGCAAGAACGGCAGCCTTATTTAAATAATGAGGCATGGTTAGTAATCACTGAATTCGTCGGGTTTATCCTAAATGTATTCACTACTCTTTTTAATATTGTGTTTAACATAGCCATTCTTGGTTTTATTATTGATAAAAGTTTAATTTTTGCTTACGCCATAACGATTCCTTTAATTACCATTGCTATTAAAAGTCTAAAACCGCTGGTAACCTCTTCTGCCAAACAGGCGCAAGCAGACCGGACCGCGATGATGCAATCATTATTACCAGCCTGGGATTCCATTTTAATTGGCAATCAATTAAATATGCATTTATGGAAAAACCATTTTGGCGATAAACAGCAAAACGCGAATAAGTCAGCTTTAAAATCTGTGCTTTTTAGTGAATTGACAACCATAATTTCAATGTTTCTCATCTTATTTCCGGTAGTTGGTACATGGGTGTGGCTAATATATCAGAATATAAGCAATGAAGTGTTCCTAAGTATGCTTATTGCTACATTTCCACGACAGATTATAACCATTTTTCATGTGAGTGCCATTGTAGCCTATGCATCGCGCTGGAATAGTTTAAAAACGCGTCTTGAAGGATTAAAATCAGCCTTGTTGATTCCGGACCCCATACCTGTGGGCACTATTGCCTGGAATCGGATTAAGGCTGAAAAAGACAATACATTTATTAATATTGATTCTATTAATTCCCTACAGGCTATCACGCAAGACTATAGTCCGGGAAGAACTACGTTACGGGGAGATAATGGTACCGGAAAATCATCACTTCTTGCCCTGATTAAGGAGCAGTTAAGCGAAAAAGCATTCCTGTTACCACCCCATTCTGATATGTTTTTTGCCTTCAGTTCTGATAAAAGCTTATCCACTGGTGAAAAAATCAGAGAATCATTAGATGAGATAAAAAAAAGCGGCAAGTTTCAACTATTATTGTTAGATGAGTGGGATGCCAATTTAGATAAAAATCATATTGTTAACATATCAGAAAAATTAAATGAACTCGCAAAAGAAATATGTATTATAGAAGTGCGCCATCGAAGTTAGACATAGGCGTGTACAGGCCTAATTTTTAAGTATTCAGGTACGAACATGCTTTTTGGGCAGCTATTGAGAATATACTTCGTGCCGCCCATGGGCTAGGATTAGGTGCTCTCTGGTTTTCTCTGTTTGCCAAAGAGGATGCAACGCGAATTTTTAATATCGATGCGAAGATTGATCTGGTGACAAATGTTTGCTTAGGGTATACTGATAGCAGCAGTAGGGCTCCTGTCCGCAGAGATTTGTCGACAAAAGTAAAGTATGAGAGTAATTGTGGCCGCGGGTGCAGCTCTGTTAGAAAATATATAGAAAAGAGGGATATTAGTATGCCATATGTTAATATTAAGATCACGCGCGAAGGGGCAACAAAAGAACAAAAGGAACAGTTGATACAGGGAACAACGGAGCTTCTGCGCGATGTGTTAGGAAAACCGCCAATTACGACTGTTGTCGTAATTGAGGAAGTTGATGTGGATAATTGGGGGATGGGCGGAGAAACCATTACTGATTTCAGGAAAAATCATCTTAACAAGTAATAGTAGAATAAGAATCCAGCGGGAAACGTGCGTCCACAAGTTGGACAAAAATTATGTTAAGCAGCCGCGAGGGCTTGTTGTCTGTAGGAAAGCAGGCGGCAAGCCCTTTAACATTGCCTTGATCTATTGGCAATTGTAACAGTCAGGATAGGTAAGGTGGTACAGTCTTTGAGCTTTCAAGTGCTTCCGGCGAATAATGTGCGATAAAATAAACTGAATGACGAATAGTAGAAAGCGAATGTCCATGTCTATTGTATATTCCGCTTTTTTGATAAGATATAAGCAGGAAATATAAAGAAAATGTCGAAAGAGAGAAAAATGAAAAAATTGTCATTATATATCATTTTTAGCAACATTGATTGTGAGTATCCCCAAAAGGGTACATACATTGGCATAAGGAGGAATTTGAATTGACTATAATCTATAGTAGCAGGCCGGCTGCACTAAGCTAGATAAATTAAATAAGGACATGTAGAGGGGAGAAATAGTTCCGCCGTTCGAAGTTTATACAAGTTGTCCGACTATGTGTAGACAATCCGGTATAACGCTAGTTCACTTTTCCCAAGCAAGCACTCTTATATATTTTTTTGTGCTATTACGCACAGCGAAAGGAATAGCTATTATGAATCTCAAAATTAGCAGTAAAATGGCAATTGCCCTTGCATTTATGGTACTCATGATAATCGTTTTAGGGGTTTACTCTTTCTTTAGCTCACAGAATTCCCTGGGTAATGTTAAAGATATTCAAGCGGACTACAATCGGGCAGTTACGGCTTCGCAAATAGAAAACGAATTAACCGGTGCTGCCTTGGATATGAGGCGATACATTGTAGATCAGAATGAACAATCTAAAACAAGTTTTGAGCAAAGAATGACTAAAGTTATTGATATGGAGAAGCAGCTGCTTCAGGTTGCCACCACAGAAAACAAGCAAGAGATTGAAAAGTTGCTGGCTGGGACACAACAATATCGTGACGGGATATTGAATGGGCTGGTGCCCCTTTTGAAAGAACAGTCAAAAACTGATGTCAGTCCACAAGCCAAGAATGAAATTAACCAGAAGTTAGGTGCACTCGTAAAGGAGCTTACCTCAGTAACACAATCGAATCAACAAATTATACACTCCACAGTGGAGCGAGAGTCTCAGTCGGTTATACAAAGAGTTTCCCAAGCAGACCGTACTTCTGCTCAAGCGGTAAGTGTATCTGTGATATTAATGCTCGTATCGGCAAGTGCCGGAATAATATTGACTTTGGTTCTTAGGCGAACTATCACTAAACCTGTAGTAGCCTTAGTAACAGAACTTAATGACATTGCTGCAGGCAATCTGGGCAGCAAGGAAAACTCCATTTTGCAGAGGCAGGATGAATTCGGTGAATTATATACTTCGTTGCAAAAATCGAAAAGCGGGGTTAGGAATCTTATACAAATTGTTTCCCTGCAGTCAGAACAGTTGTCGGCAGCATCAGAGGAACTGAATGCCAGTGCCGACCAATCGGCACAAGTATCAAATCAAGTCGCGGTAGCTATCTCAGAAGTGGCCAGTGTTGCCGAAAAACAAGTGAATGCTGTCAACGATACAGCGATCGTGGTGGAGAAAATGTCCATGGGCATTCAACAGGTGGGGATAACCACCAGCCTTGTAACCCAGATAACAGACCGCGCGACTGAAACCGCAAAAGATGGCGGCCAGTCTGTCGAGAAGGCCGTTAGTCAAATGACAAAACTAGAACAGACTGTGAATAACTCCGCCAAGGTGGTTGCCGGTTTGGGCGAACGGTCCAAGGAGATCGGGCAGATTATTGATACTATAGCGGGAATCGCCGGCCAGACAAATTTGTTGGCGCTAAACGCCGCAATCGAGGCAGCAAGAGCAGGTGAACAAGGGCGCGGCTTTGCCGTAGTCGCGGAGGAAGTTCGTAAGTTAGCGGAACAATCACAAGATGCAGCCAAGCAGATCGCGTTATTAATCGGTGAAATACAAGCCGATACGGATAAAGCTGTCATGGCTATGAATGAAGGCACACAAGAGGTCGCTGTCGGGACAAGCGTTGTCAATGTTGCCGGTCAGGCCTTTGGTGCTATTGCCAACTTGGTAACCCAAGTGTCTGAACAAGTGCAGAAAATTTCACACGAAATTAAACAGATGGAAAGTGGCAGCCAACAGATTGTCGTGTCTGTGAAAGAAATAGACGAGCTCAGCAAAATAGCCGCTGGCCAGGCGCAGACAGTGTCGGCAGCAACCGAGGAACAATCAGCCTCTATGGAAGAAATATCATCATCCAGTCATGATCTTGCCAAAATGGCACAAGACCTTCAGTCAGCTATTGATAAATTTAAACTCTAGAGGCTAAATTTATCAATGTCCATGACGTTGCCGCCTGCCGCTTTCCTGTCCCCAATTAGCTGGTGCTTACGGAATCACTTTGCTCAGACTGCGGTAAGACTCTTGACATCGCAAGCCAATTGTATATAATAGTACTCAATATAATAAATAGTTTTCTAGGGTTCCGCAGTTCGCTGGTCTGGTCCGAGAGAAAACGACAGTCTTCGGACTGGAGCACGGAGGGATAAAAGCCCGGGAGAATAGCTGCACTAGAGCAGCCTATTTTTCCGGGCTTTATTTTGTTGGGGGAGGTAAGGAGAATGAACAAAGTTTGGCTATCTGTTGTCATTGCTGCTTTTTTTGAAGTGAGCTGGGTAATCGGGCTTAAGCATGCAGATAGTGTCTGGGAATGGGGTGGAACCTTAATCGCCATAATCATCAGCTTTTACCTGTTGATTATGGCTGGGCGGGATCTTGCGGTGGGGACGGTCTATGCTGTTTTCGTTGGCCTGGGAACAGCGGGAACTGTACTGGCAGAGATTATATTGTTTGACGCACCGGTCATACCGGCCAAGCTTGCCTTGATTGTACTGTTGTTAAGCGGCGTTATTAGTCTTAAGATGCAAAGTCAGCGACGAGAGCAGGAGGTGCTATAATATGGACTGGCTATTTCTAATAGTGGCAGGCTGCCTTGAGATGATGGGGGTTGCCATGATTAACAAGCTGCACAGCGACCGCAGCTGGCAGGCATTGACCCTGCTGCTTACCGGCTTTGGCCTCAGTTTTTTATTTCTGGCCCTTGCCATGAAAACACTGCCTATGGGAACAGCCTATGCGGTATGGACAGGAATGGGTGCTGCGGGCGGAGCCATACTGGGCATGCTTGTCTATGGTGAACCCAGAGATGGAGCAAGGATTTTGTCTATTGTCATTGTGCTTGGCTCTGCTGTTGGGTTAAAGCTGATTGGATAGGGCCGCCTATGCGCAAATTGGGAAAATAGGTTATAATGGAAATGTGAGTAAAAAGTACACAGTTAGAGCTTTAACAAGAAAATTGGCGGTATGTACGGCTGTACTATTTGAATAGAAAAGAATTGGAGATAAGAGAACTACATGGAAAAGATACGAATGGCTATTGTGGGGCCTTCCGATTCGGTGTCCTTAGCCTACGCGGTAGCATTGGAGCGAAACGATATCTTATTGCCGCAGGGTATTGTCTATCAGGATGCAGCGCAAGTCCCGGAAATTATGCGGGCCCGCTGCCCGGAGTTTGATATGTGGTTATTCTCGGGTATTGTCCCCTACCACTATGCGTTGTCGGTACCCACCCATAAGCCGCTGTTTTATCTCCCTCATACCGGCTCCAGCTTATACCGGGCCTTGTTTGAGATCACGTATATCAAAAACCTGAAGCTGCATAGGATGAGCTTTGATACCTTCAGCCAGGTCGAGGTAGAGGAAACCTTTAAAGATATAAACCTGCCGCTGCCTACTATATATGTTAAACCGTTTGCCGACGTGGCTTCAGCCACGGAATTTGCGAACCATCATTATGAACTATGGCAGGCAGGCAAGATCGATATTGCCGTCACTTGTTTTTTGGCAACCTATGAAAGGTTAACAGCATTAGGGGTGCCTGTTTTTCGTGTTTGGTCGACGCGGAGCAACATCCGCACCACGCTGGATGTGGCAATAAATTCCTGTCTGGCACAACGATTTAAAGGCAGTCAATTGGCAATACAGGAAATTGCAATTGATGAATACCATAATATAGTACGGGCCAGTTCAAGCTATAATGTG
Source organism: Bacillota bacterium (assembly GCA_023388195.1). GTDB lineage: Bacteria > Bacillota > Negativicutes > Sporomusales > Sporomusaceae > Sporomusa. The sequence goes on along the minus strand of JAEWGR010000038.1, from coordinate 24,172 downwards.
AAGCGCATGGAAATGTGCTTATACAAGATTTTAGTCGACTATGCTGAAATGTTGAAAGGTTCGCTTGTAAGCCGGGGCGACGGCCAGTATACTTTGTATTCCACTCGCGGCATACTGGAAGAAAGTACTAATGAACTGACCATCATTCCTATCCTGGAAGAAGTAGCCTGCCAGGTAAAGGCAGCAGTCAGCGGCGGCATTGGTTTCGGTGTTACGGCCTATGACGCCGAACAAAATGCATTCCGTGCGCTGGGCATGGCTCAGCAGAAAGGCAAGGGATTATGGATGGCGGTAACCGATGAACGGGAAGTGATCGGTCCATTAAGCTCTGCAGTCCATCTTAAGTATTCTGTGCAAGCGGATGCGACGGCCTGTAAGCGCGTGGCCGACCAGCTGAACCTCAGCGTCACTACCGTAAATCGTTTGCTGGCCGTAATTGATAAATTGGCCAAAGATACGATTGGGGCTGAGGAACTGGCTGCCCATCTGACCATTACCGCCCGCAGCGCCAGAAGGATCTTAACTATTTTGGTGGAGAATGGTTTGGCTGAATTTGCCGGCGAAGAGATGATTGCTAAAGGGCGGCCGCGTAAACTCTATAAAATCAATTTACAGGTACTGCTGGAACATTTTACATAACCAGATAGAATGCAGCTAAATATATTGACAAGAAACCTAAAAGCAAGTATATTATATACATAGCAATGACGCTCTCGTATTTTATACGAGGGCTTTTGTTTTACAGTACGAGTAAAAACTCGTTTTTTAATTGCTGTTTAAGGAAATAACCGTAAATAGACTGAAAACGGAATGGCGTACTGTTTATCTATTTGGTTAATTTGAAAAAGACAGAAAGGAGCAAGGGCTGCGGAAGAAAGAGTAATGAATTTACAGTAATGAAGGGAGAGGTACTTGATATGATGCTTACTATTGGTGTGATTTTGGTCATTATTACGATTTACTTTTTAGTCAAACGTTACGATGCGCGTTTAGTGCTTTTAGTATCGGGTGTTGTTATGGCCTGTATAGCCGGCACCCCGATGGCGGCTTTGAACGCATTTGCCAAAGACATGACAAATGCCGGACTGATCCAGGCCGTTTGCTCTGTTATGGGTTTCGCTATGGTTATGCGGTTTACCGAATGTGACAAACATCTCATTAATTTGATGGCTAATGGTTTGGGCAAAGTTCGCCCGCTTTTGATTCCCGGCGTAGTGATTGCTACCTTTGCTGTTAATGTGGCTTTGCCGAGTGCGGCAGGAACCGCGGCGGCGGCAGGGGCAATCTTTGTTCCGTTGATGATGTCGGCTGGTGTGCACCCGGCCATGGCCGCAGCTGCGGTCAAGTGTGGTACATATGGCAGTATGCTCAATCCGGGGCTGGCACATAATCCGGTTGTAGCCAAGATTGCTGGCGTAGGGGTTATGGAAGTAATTGCTTTCCAATTTAAAGCCAATATTGCATCCTTGCTTGTTGCTGCGATTTTAATTACCGCTATTGCCTATTATAAAAAAGAACACAAGGGATACCAGGCAGAAGGACTGGAAGTGGATAACGCCTTTAAAGTTAATCTGCTTTATGCCCTGATGCCGATGTTTCCGATTCTGCTGCTCCTGTTAGGGGCTACTTTGGTGCCGTCATTAAAAACAGATGTGCCCCAGGCTATGATTATTGGTTGTGCCCTGGCGCTGTTAGTTACCCGGAAAAATCCTGTCGGCCTTAGCAATGCCTTTTTTGACGGGATGGGTAAAGCCTATGGTGAGATAATCGGCATTATCATTGCGGCCGGGGTATTTGTGTCTGGCTTAACCGCAATGGGGCTGGTCAAAGCCTTTATTGACGCTATGCTCCATAATCCGGCTATTGTCAAGTTGTGCGCTGCTGTCGGACCTTTTCTCCTGGGCTTTGTCACTGGTTCCGGCGATGCGGCCACGATGGCGTTCAATCAGGCAGTTACGCCGCACGCCGCCGATTTTGGCATGGAAATTATGCAAATGGGCAGTATGGCTACCTTAGGCGGTACGCTGGGACGTACGATGTCGCCAATTGCCGGTGCTACGATCATTGTAGCCGGCATTGCCGGTGTTAATCCGATGGAAGTTACAAAACGTAACTGGCTGCCGATGGTGGGATCTATGATTATCGGTATGGCCTTGCTGATGTATTAGGAGAATCGGGGTTGCTATAAAATTCCTTGAAAAAACGGAAACATAATTACAGATGCAAGACTGTACACTGCTCACAGCGGTGTACAGCTTGCATTTTCGTATTATAAATAATCCTCAATTGTCAGGATCAACTATTGGGCGAGGGAGATTAACGAATGAATACGGACATTCTCGAATTAGTGAAAGCAAAAACGGAGCAGCTTGTCAATTGCCGCCGTGATTTACATAAACATGCAGAAGCGGCCTGGACGGAGTTTCGTACAGCATCTATTGTGGCCGAAACATTAACACGCCTTGGCTATCAGGTGTCGGTGGGCGAAGCGGTGATTGATGCTGAGGTTATGATGGGAGTACCGTCAGGGCCGGAATTGGTCAGCCATCAGGAAAGAGCTATAGCCCAAGGGGCTGATCCCAACTGGGTGGACAGAATGCAGGGGGGGAAAACCGGGGTAATGGGTGTGATGCACTTCGCGCAACCAGGCCCGGTTGTAGCCTTCCGCTTTGATATGGACGCCAATGATGTAACCGAAGCGACGCTGGCGGAACACAGGCCTTGCCGTGAAGGGTTCGCTTCGGTCAATCCGGGCGTCATGCATGCCTGCGGGCATGATGGTCATACCTCGATCGGTTTAACCCTGGCTGAGGTTTTGGCTGAAGTGAAAAATGAACTTGCCGGCACGGTGAAACTGATTTTTCAACCTGCCGAGGAAGGGGTACGCGGTGCCAAAGCCATGGTTTCACATGGCATTGTAGATGATGTTGATTTTTTTGTAGGCTTGCATTTAGGAATCGGCTTGAAGCAAATTGGCACTATGACTTGTAATACCATAGGCTTCCTGGCGACGACGAAACTGGATGCCGTCTACACCGGCGTTCCCGCCCATGCCGGTGCGGCACCGGAAACCGGTCAAAATGCATTATTGGCCGCGGCCACAGCAGCCCTTAATTTACACGCTATTTCCCGCCACAGCCAAGGGGCTTCGCGGATCAATGTCGGGGTATTGCAGGCTGGCAGCGGCCGCAACGTCATACCGGACAAGGCGGTACTGAAGCTCGAAACGCGCGGCACTACCAGCGAAATCAACGATTATATGTACCAGAGAGCACTTACAATCTTAGAGTCAGCTGCTGCGATGCATGATGTTACCCTGGTTTTGTCGCCGATGGGTGGCGCAGCTAACTGCGCTAATACGCCTGAGCTTGTCGAGCGTTTGCAGCAGGTTGCTGCCCAGAGTAATTTATTTGCAAGTATATTACCGGAAGGAAACATCGGCGGCAGCGAAGATTGTACCTATTTTATGGAACGGGTACAGCAAAAAGGCGGGCAGGCTGCCTACCTGATGGTTGGTACCGAGCTGGCAGCAGGACATCATGATTCGCGTTTTGATTTTGACGAAGCAAGCTTAGTCAGTGCGACCGCTTTGTTAGGCAAAGCTGCCGTTGAGCTTTTGCGCCAGAAATAAATTCCTTAAATGTATGCAACGAAAAGCAATTTATGATCAAAGTCACAAATTGCAGAAGAGAAGCCGCTATCTTATCTGCATTCTTGCAGCTGGATAGCGGCTTTTGTATCAAAATGAAGGGATTGATAGCTGCTTGGTTAGATACAGAACAGGTGTGGCGAAGCAAACAAAAATAATTGTTGCCGTCATACAATACTGAATTTAATGATAAAGCGTGTTAGATTCTCCTGTGACTCGACCTCTAATGTTGCATTATGCCTTTCGGCAATGCTGTAGCAGACCGCCAATCCCAGACCTGTTCCGGAATCCTTGGTAGTAAAAAACGGGGTGCCAAGAGAATTGATAACTTCCGGTGGTATGAGCGGCCCTGTATTTTCAATTGATAACACAACCTGATTCTGTGTTTCTCTGGTTAGTACTTTAATTGTATCTCCTTTATCTGTTGCCTCAATTGCATTTTGTAAAAGGTTTAACAACAGTTGCGTTACTTCGCGCTGATCGATTAGAAGGTCTGATGTAGAACTTAATTCAATGTTAATGTTTCTATCCTTTTCTAGTGCGTTAGCTTCGATTAAGGGCGAGATATTTGCAATTAAATCATTAATGTTTTTTCGTTCGAGATGGACGCGCTTGTCTTTGGCTAAGTTAAGAAATTCGGAAATAATAAAATTCGCGCGGTCAATCTCCTCGATCATTAAATTAAACTGACTTCTCAAAGCTTCATTTTCCAGGCGCCTTTGATGCAGTTGCAAATAGCCTCTGACAGTTGTCATCGGGTTACGTACCTCATGGGCAATACCTGCTGCCATTTGTCCGATTAAGTGCAGTTTTTCCGCGCGCTCCGCAACCAATTGCATTTTTTTTCTATCCGTTATATCACGGGCGATTGCGACCAATGCGTGAATATTTCCCGCAGAATTCCTTATCGGTGACATTGAAATACTGACATCTACCGTTGTGCCATCTTTTCGCATTTTTACTGTCTCAAAATCTTTTACGCTGTTACCTGCTGAAACGGTTCGAATTAAGTATTCCGAATGGTGCATTGTCTCCGGTGGCGTAACCGGGAGTCTCCGGTTCAGAACTTCAGAAAGCGGCCATCCGAATATTTCCTCATACCCTTTATTGGCTTGAATCAAGTTCCCTTCCAGATCAAACATCGCGATTGCATCGGTCGTATTCTCAAAAATTGCTTTCAACTGTTCAATCGCGAGTCCGTAATTTTGGCTGGTCATTTCAGACAAGTTTTCGTCTTCAAGTAAGCTACACTTATTATTTTGAAACAAATCTTTTCACCTTCACAAATCTTAAATTGTAGTTATATTCGCAATAAACTTCTTGCTCTCCTGCACCGTGCACCGCATTCCCCGTATTTGCTGCCTTCTTAAAAAATGGTAAGTTTCTGGAAAAAAGTATAACATGCATTTTGGTGTGCATGCACAGTTACTGTGTCTCCGCCAGCTGCTACAGGCTACCACAAAGAGGGAATTGCAGTATGATGCAGAAGGTAACTGTAAGGATAACGTCCGCGTGGTTTCTTGCTGTACATTCACTAGTGTCAAAGCCAGAAGGCTAAGATTTGCAGGCTATGCTGGCGTTAACAAAGGAGGAGCTATGATTGGTTCGCATGTCAGAGCCTTCAGGTGCCGGGCCTGTGGCTACTGTTGTTATCGGAATAAAGTATGGGATTCCTACCTTGAAGTGGATGATGCCACGTTTGAAAAACTAGCTCGTGCGGGAATGGCTGATGTTACAGGCAAGATAGCTACAGGCCCCAACCAGGTAAAACAGTTGCAATGTACCGGCAATCATTGTTCATTTTTAAATAAAAGCAATTTGTGTGAGATAAATTTGCAGTATGGCTACGAGTATCTGCCTGATGCCTGTAAAACCTATCCGCGCATCATTGGTGTCACACCACGGGGCATTGAGATTTCGTTAATCTTTGTTTGCCGTGAAGCCATTAAAACGATTATTAGCCAAAATAAAATCGTTTTTAGTGAGGAAAAGCCTGCAGGGTTAATATATCCTAACAGTTATCATTACGAACTTTCCTCTACCGATGAATATGATTTGCAGCGTATACAACAATATTTTGAATTTTTGCCAAATGCCATCAGCGGGCTGCAAAATAGATGTCTGCCATTTAAACACCGTTTACGCACTTTAGGCGAAGACTCCCTGCGAATGAGTGACTATGTCGAACCCATAAATTCCTCAGAACCAAGTCTGCAGGCGGCATTGGGAATTCTGCATGAGATTATGATCAGCAGAACCTATGAAGAGACTAATGATTATACCGGACAATACTGCGATAACCTAAGGAAAATTCGTTCCCTTATCGATGATAAGGTTATTTCCCTGACCGCATTCCAAACCAGTAAGGAAATGTTTATTGTAAGAGAATATGATAAATATGCGTATATAGTAGAAAACTATGCAGTTAACTTTATGACTACTAACATATATTTTTTTAATGGATCGGTCTTTGGTTATACGATGCTGTTAATGCTATTATCTTCGATTCAGTTATTTATGGCCGGATATGCTGCCTTTTATCGGCGTACCCTGGATGAAGAAATCATAATATTAGCCATTCAAAGTGTAGATACAGCATTTTTTGGCCATATTAACTGGTTTTCCAATAAAATAACTGATGTCATTAAACAGCACGGCATGCATAATTCTATAAAAATGGCTGCAGTGCTTGGACAAGTGTTATAGTTCCTGCAGACCCAAAAACCAGGCTCCACCTGCTATTATTGTATAACAGGAGGAGCCTGGTTTTTTTACTGCACGGCACCGGATTGCACAATTTGGTCTCGTCCATTTCTTTTCGCTTGTAACAAGGCTTGGTCTGCCTGCTTAATTACGTTGTCCAGATCGGCAAGTGTCACTGGGATCATAGTGGCTGCGCCAATACTGACGGTATATGTAGGAATCGCTGTATCATCACCGGCAAAACGTAATGCCAGCGTTGCCTTAATTTTTTGCCCGAGCAGGAGTGCAGCTTCAGTCGAGGTATTGGGCGCAAAGATAATAAACTCTTCACCACCATAGCGGCCGAACAAATTCTCCGTCCCCATAATTTCTTGTATCTCCCGGCTAAAATGTGCCAATACACTATCGCCGACAGCATGTCCGTATGTGTCGTTAATAGCCTTGAAATAATCAAAGTCAATCATAAAGATTGTAACTGGTTTTTGCTGGCAGATCATTAGGGAGAATACTTTTTCCGCCAGCTCCATGAAATACTTCCGGTTATAGATACCGGTCAGATAGTCTTTACTAGCCGCTTCTTGCAGTTTGATATCAATAACTTCGCGACTTATCAATAAATAGGTCATTGTACTTACCAGCATATGTATATAGATACTTATGAACGAAATCGTCTGCAGCGACGAGGCCGTGAATAATGTATAACTATCACCCCGCAGCAAACCATCGACAGCGCGGATAATCTGATAAGCAGCTAGCATTGCGAAAAAAAATGCCGATATTTTGCGTAATTTCGTAGCATCAGTGCGGAAAAAAAGTCCGGCCGCAGCTATTAGCGAATAGAGAGCTAAAATCATAGCAGAGAAAAAAACTCTGGCTCCCAGGTTTGCCCCTGAAAAATAGAGCACCGCAAATCCTATGTTGATTAGGACAAGCACGTGTACCCAACGTTTTGTTACATGTTTAAGGGGTACACGATCGACATGAATGATACAGTAGACCTCCAAGGCAACACCAATAAAAATCAAACTATTTCCCATAATAATGGAGAAATCAACCGGTACCAGCCCCCTGAAAACACCTAAGGCAGCACCTATGGTTTGCAGTAGTTTCCCATATATGTAGTGCTGCATTAAACCGGCAAAGCTGGTGGTTTTCGCGAATAGTACCAGCATCAAAAACAAAACGAGATTCCCTAAAAAAGTAAGAAAGTAAATCGTATATGTATCCAATAAAGACAACCAGCTCACCTCGGCGATAACAATTTTTGCTCATCAGCTCTCCGCATAATAATACCATGGTGGGAGAAATATTACTACCTGCGAGATACTGTTGAGCTATCAGTGCTCCGGAGATATCTCAGGATGCCTCCGGGGCTGGGCCGGAAGCCAGCTTGACGCCTGTAATTTCGGCAGTGAGGGCATCTAAAGCAACAAGATCATCGGCGCCCAGTTCTTGTAAAGAGCTTTTCCCCAGGGCTCTCATGGCCTCCTCCATTTCCATGACCATAGAGGTCAGTACATTGGTCACACTGGTAGCTGCCAGCTCCACATCAAGTTTGGTTTTAGCGGGAGAGGTATAATACACCAGCATGGTAGGCGGCTCCCACGGGGCTACTTTCGTGACTTGATTATGTACCAGCGCGAAGAGCGGGATGGTGCCCAGGCAGACAGCATCTGCCCCCAGGGCGAGGGCCTTGAGGCATTGGCCTGGAGTAAAATAGCCGCCTGATATGATTAGACTGATCCGGGTATTTTTCAGATAGCGTTTGGCCCGCACCAAGGCGCACAAACTCGGCAAGCCTACATCATCCTGTTTGGCCGGCGCTGATCCGTGTGATCCGCCTTCGGCCCCATCAATGGCAATCACATCAAAGCCTAATTGTAGGGCAACGGATAAATCCTGTTCAAGGTTATCGGTTGCCATGATTTTTAGTGCTATGGGAATACCGCCGGTCCTTTGCCGTAAGGTTTTCATGAATTCCGGCCAGTCTGCCGGAGTCAGAACCCCCGGCGGTCCCGGGAGAGAGGCTACAGATTCACCGGGGGGGACACCTCCCAGGAGGCAGGCCCGGCCGGCAATCTCTTGGGCCTCTACCCGCGTGGAACCTATATTGCCACCTTGTCCCATTTGCACTTCCAGCATATCGGCCAGGGCAATCTGGCTGTCGGTTCTTCCGCCCCAGGGCCAGCGGCAAATCTGTAAAATGAATTTTCCCGCTGCCGGCGGTTCCTCCGGGAGAAAAGGTCCTTCACCGGAATTGGTGGCTGTTTGCAGGGTTTTTGAGGCTTTCGCCAAAGCCAGTTTGGCTTCTTCGCTCAGGGCTGTGCCATAAGCCATGCCCCCGATCAGCAGGGGGATTTTTATCGTCATTGGTTTCTCCGCCTGGGGTCCGAGGGTTACACGCATGTCTATTTTTGCCCCTTCCGGCAGGGAGAACCTGGTCATTTGCCGGGGTGTGAACATGAGGTTATCGTAGCCCAAAAAATGCCGGGGCGAACCCAACGGCCGATTTATGACTTTTCCTTTTTCGGCCCGCAGGCTCATCTCTAACAAATTTAATACGGAAAACCGTTTCAAGGAGGTATATAACTCGGACAGATTCTGGTCGTAATCCTCTGTGGTTAACTTGTATAAAGCGTCATCGCTGACACGGTTAAAGAAATATCGCAACAGCGGTTTGACTGATAATATGGCTGCTGCCAGTACAAAGACTAATAAAAGCAGCAGCGGTAACCAGTGGAAGTCAGGTATGATTATGTGCATTTTGCCATTCCTTACGCTTTTTTTGCTACTATTATCTCAACATTCCCCTTTGGTTAAACCAGTTGGTTCCGGGGCCGGGTGAGCCCGGATTGCAGTTTGACTCCGGTCAGGTTTGCGGTCAGGGCATCTAAAGCCACGAGGTCATCAGGGCAAAGTTCTTTTAAGGAAGACTTGCCCAAGGCCTGCAGCATCTCCTCCATCTCCAGCACCATCGAGTGCAGGGCATTGGTTACACTGGTAGCGGCCTGACCGATATTGAGCTGTGTTTTCATTGGCGAATTATAATACACCAGGGTGGTGGGCGGTTCCCAGGGGGAGGCTTTGGTGGTTTGGTTATGGGCGAGGGCCAGCAGGGGAACGGTACCCAGGTAAATAGCATCCGCCCCCAGGGCCAACGCTTTCAGACATTGGCCGGGTGTGAAAAAACCACCGGCTACGACCAGGCTAATCTGCGTATTGGCCAGATAACGTTTCGCCCGCACCAGGGCATAGATATTGGGGACGCCAAAATCATCCTGCTTAATGGGCGCTGTCGCGTGTGATCCCCCGCCGGAACCATCAATCATAACCGCATCAAAACCTAAGCTGACAGCAACCGCTAAATCCTCTTCAAGCCGGTCGGTAGCCATGATTTTGAGGGCGATGGGAATACCCTTAGCTCTGGCCCGCAGTTTAGTCATAAAATCAGGCCAATCGGCCGGTGTTTGTATTCCGGGTGGCGCCGGCAGGGCGATTGCCGGTTCGCCGGCCGCCAAGCCGCCGAGTAAACGGGCTCTGCCTTCAATGTCGACAGCATCGATGCGGGAGGTGCCGACATCTGCCCCCTGTCCCATTTGGACCTCCAGCATATCGGCGGCAGCGATTTCCTGGTCAGTTCGCCCGCCCCATGACCAACGGCCAATTTGCAAAACAAATTTGCCGGCCACTACCGGTTCTTCCGGCAAAAGGGGCCCCTCACCGGAATTTGTCGCTGTTTGCAATAGCTTTGACGCCCTGGCCAAAGCCAGCTTGGCCTCTTCACTTAGGGCTAACCCGTAGGCCATACCCCCGATCATGAGGGGTATTCTTATTGTCATTGGCTTTGCCGCATTGGTGCCGATGGTTACGCTCATATCCATGGGCGCATTTTCCGGCAGCGTAAAGGTGGTTAGCTGCCGGGGGGTAAACAGCAGCTGGTCATAACCGGGAAAGTGTTTGGGGGAGCCTAATGGTCTGGCCAGGCCTTTGCCGGTTTCGGCCCGCAAGCTCGTCTCGACCAGATTGAGTATGGAAAAACGCTGCAGTGAAGGGTACAGCTCGGCCAGATTGCGCTCGTAATCAGTGGACAACAGCTTGGATAAAGCCTCATCCACGACCCGGTTCATAAGCAGGCGTGCAACCGGCTTCGCCAGCATGATGGCGGCAATAACTGCCAAGACCAGGAAAAGCAGCAGTGATAGTAAAAATTGGGAGTTGCTGATAATAATTGGCATATTGTTATTTCCTAAATGGATTTTTGCTAGTAGTATTCAACATTTAGCCTGGGTTTAAACAATGGGGGCAACCGGCCTGCTGTGACCGGCTTACAATTTAGCAGCCAGGACTTTTACTTTGTGTAAATACGGTAATAATAGGTAAGAGGAGGAGTTGCCATGACTAAACTATATGTATTTTTAAGTCTGTTAGTAATAACCGTCAGCCTCTTTTCCTTACTTGTTTACGATTCTCTGCGCGATGTTTCCCGGGCGCACCCGATCCCGTCTGAGGCGCTGCCGGGGAAAAATGCCTTTCAAAAGCAAGCCTGCATCGAGTGTCATACTGTTTTCGGCAACGGTGGCTACAACGGGGGCGATCTTACGAAGGTGTATGAAAAACGGGGCGGAGCCGTACTGAAAGAATACCTGGTACACCCGCCGGTACTGACCGGCGCCAGACAAAAGCGCCATGTCCGGGTTAATGAGCAGGAAGCCGAGGCAATTGTAACTTACCTTAGATTCCTTAATACCATTAATACGCTTGACTGGCCCCTTGATGCCAATAATAGCGGTCCTTCGGGACAAGGCCCTGAATGATATACGGTAAAGGAGCTGCTGGATGCTAATCACCAACAAACTATGCTATAAGTATGCGGTGATCACCTTTCTGCTTTTCGGTCTGCAGGGGATCGTATCCCTTGCCGGTGCCCTGGAAACCGCATTTCCCGATATCACCCTGCCTATTCCCTACACGGCCGGCCGGTCCTTTCATCTTAACATTAGCATTATGTGGCCGCTGTTTGGCATAACAGGCATAATCTATTATTTTTTTTCCCGGGAAGCGGAGCGGGAAATCTATAGTCTAAAGCTGATAGAAGCTAACTTTTGGCTGTTTTTATTAACCCTGGCAACAATACTTGGGTCACTGGCCCTTGGTTTCAACGCCGGCATCGAATACCTCGAGGCACTGCGGCCGCTTCGGGCCGGGATTGCCGTGTCTGTCGGCATACTGTTTTATAACCTGATACAGACCTATCTGGCTTCGGCCGTACCCAAAAGCCGGGCCACTCTTGTCAGCATGTTAGCAGGCAGTGTTACGCTGATTGTTTTTTTTATCCCCAACCTGCTGGGGTATTCCCATCCGGTGGCCGAAGAATTCCTGAAGTTCTGGGTTGTTCATCTATGGGAGGAGATGAGCCTGGAGCTTATCGGCACAGGGGTGCTGGCGGCAGTTGTGATGACACTGCCGGGAATGCAGCGCAGCCTTATTGAAAATGTGCTTTATCTGGACATTATCATCATGGTTGTAACCGGTGTTTTGGCTACCGGCCATCACTATTACTGGACCGGCGGTCCGGCCTACTGGATCTGGATCGGCGGCGCCTTCAGCACCATCCAGGTTGTGCCGGTATTATTACTGCTTTATTCCATTATGAAGACGGTGAAAGTACAATACTTTACCCAACTGGAGCAGCGGGAAAAAATTGTTATGGCTATGATCGGCAGCAGTATGTTTTATCATATCTTTGGCGCCGGCTTGCTGGGGTTTCTTATGGCCATCCCGGCTGTGAATAAGTATATTCATGGAACGTACATAACCTCTGCCCACTCCCACCTGGCGGTTTTCGGGGTATTTGGGTTTCTGGTGCTGGCTTTGAGCTATTATATCTTTTTCGCCGAGATTGTCCTTGACAAGAAACATTACTTATTTAGCTGGATCGGAATCCTGCTTTTGAACGGTGGTTTGTTGATTATGTCAGTTGCCCTGCTTGTTGCCGGCGGACTCCAGGCACATTTCTGGTATGTCCTGGGATTAACTGTTGGTGAAACAAACCAGGGGCTTTTTCCCTGGCTGCTGCTGCGGTTGGCAGGCGGGCTGATATACACTGCCGGTAGTTCTCTCCTGACCTATGTAATTATAAAAAAAGCCTGGAGCCATTTTTCGCTCTGTTTTCCCTCGCTGAAGAGTTTGGCGCAACAGCGGTGCCTGGCGCTAAAAGATCTTCACAATGGTTTTCAGCAGCTGTCAGATACGGCAAGTAAACTGGAACAGACCTTGAATAAAACCAAAGTGCTATGGGATAAATATCTTAAAATTAAATCATAAGTGCTGCCTCGGTTGGCTGATTTATCAGCCTGGCACCGCGGCTTTGAAGCCGGCGTACGCACGCCGGAAAAATTGTGCCCTACAGTTCCAATTCAGGAAACTGTAGGGCATTTGCATTCTAGCGCCAGGGGGGCGCGGATTTAAAATCTAGGATCCTTCCCCATGGCGCTGGCCGGTGTGATTTTTATTTTTTACTTTTTTAGAGCCGGACAGGGGTTCGGGGAGATTGGCATCGTCATGTTTTGCCATTTTGGGGGAATTTGGCACATCTACAGGGTATGTCTCAGGCTTGGTCATGATATCTCCTCCCACGGATAAGTTTTGGCATGGATTGCTCAGCACGTGTGGCAGCAAAACCTCAGTCTGGCGGCACCTGTGTGACAGAGGACGGAGAAAAAGTACTTGCAGGCTTTATTAGTACATAGCTTACGGCGTCTTCCTTGGTTTTATCCATGGAAGATGCGAGGTGATTTCCCATATTGTGCAGGGCGGCAGTTATAAATTATTTTGCGCTGTGTCGATTTTTGTCGGCTTGCTGACAGACTTTTAGGTTTACTATTGTTAGAATTATTAGACTGGTAGAAATAAAAAGGGGTGTGTTTACAGGATGATCTCTGTGTTAGGGGTATTGATCTTATTGCACTTTGAGATTGCTGCTTTGAGATCCTCAAAAAATTTAATGACCCTGCTTACGTATTCCACCATAGCCGAAGCCGGCTATATGCTGCTGGGATGGGGATCAGGGCTCTATACAGGCGAGGTGGGTGCTCTCCTGCACCTGGAAAACCAGATGGTAATGCGGGGGTTAGTATTTTTGACCGCCTGGGTTATTATGAGAAAGTTTGGCACAGTTAAGATAGCAGAGCTGAAAGGGCTGGGACAAAAGTCTCCACTCCTGGCGATTCTATTGGCCTATGGCATTTTTTCCATCATGGGATTATCACCGTTTAAAGGATCGATTAGTAAGTTTCTGATCATATACGCTGATATTGCCGCCGGCAACTATGTGTACGCCGGTTTAGCCGCCCTCGGCAGTATCATAGAGGCGTATTACTTTTTACAGGTTATTCAAAAACTGTGTTTTGAAAACCCGGCCGCAGAAGACAACCGGGCTTTGCCGGCTGTACCTGTTAAGGTAAGGCCACTGCCATGGTGGCTTACAGGCACACTGGGCTTATTAACTGCTGTTACCGCTGTCGTTTCTTTATTTCCCGAACCGGCGCTGCATGCTGCCGGGAGTGCTCTGGGGTATTTGGGCAGAGCCGGTGCAGTCAGTGAGATCCCGGTTATTGAGTATCCGTGGACAGATATTGTATTGCTGCCATATGTGGGATCTTTTCTGGTATTAATCTGCGGCTTCTACTCGGAACGTGTGCGGGATTTATCCGCGATTGCTCTTATGAGCATCACTGTATATCTGGTCTGGCAGGATGGCAGCTTAGACGGCCTGTCCCGGCTGTTTACCATCATAGTGGCAATTGCCGGGCTGTTAGGCACCCTGTATTCAGTGACCTATGTCCACAATAAGAGGTTCAGTAACCGCTACCTTTTTATTCTGCTGTTTATGGTGGCCAGCTTAATCGGGGTAACCTCCAGCCGGCATTTTAGCAATTTTTATATATTCTGGGAACTGATGACCTGGTCTTCGTATCTTTTAGTTATCCATGATCAGACACCCCAAGCCCTGCAAGCCGGTTTTAAATATTTCATGATGTGCGTATCGGGTGCTTACCTGATGCAGCTGGGGCTGCTGGCGCTCTATCATAGTACCGGTACATTTGATATGGGGGCAATAACCGGCAATCTGGCCGTCTTTTCTCCCCACGGCTTAGTTCTGATATTGATTGCCTTTCTTGTGGGCGCCGGCGTTAAAGCCGGTATGGTGCCCTTTCATAGCTGGCTGCCGGCAGCCCATCCTGTAGCCCCGTCGCCTGTGTCAGCCCTGTTATCGGGTATTCTCACCAAAATGGGGCTGTATGGACTGATCCGGATACTCTATGTGGTATTTGGTGGCACACTTGTCATGCAAACAGGAGAAATGGGCCTGATTATTTCCCTGCTGGGGATTCTGACACTGTTCTATGGCGAAATTATGGCCTTATACCAGACCGATATTAAGAGAATGCTGGCTTTTTCCACCATGGCCCAGTTAGGGGAAATCATTATTACCCTTGGCGTTGGCACATATTTAAGCCTCAATGCCAGTATGTACCATGTGTTAAATCACGCGATTATGAAAGGCTTATTGTTTTTGGCTGTAGGCAGTTTGATTTATAGAATCAAAAGCCAGCAGATTGCCGATTTAAAAGGGGCCGGCAGGGTCATGCCTGTTACCTCCGCCTGCTTAGCGGTTGGTGTGTTGTCCCTTATGGGCTTACCGCCCTTTGGCGGCTTTAACAGTAAATTTTTGCTGTTATACGCCAATGTGGCGGCTGGGCATTGGTATTATGCGGCTTTAATTCTCCTGGGCAGCATCCTTGGCGCCTTTTACTATATTAAAATCCTGCGGACCCTGTTTTTTGAAAAATACCAAGGCCCTCCGGTCAAAGAAGTGCCCTTCCTGATGCTTCTGCCGACAGGGATACTGGCAGGACTGACTGTTTTTAACGGTATCTTTCCTCAGAGCGCATTGAATCTGGTTAAAGCGGCCGCCGACTCAATTGCGGTCCAGGCTCATATCGCGGTCAGTGTGCTTCCTCAGTTAGCGATACCATGGCCGCTGCCGGTTATTGTTTTATTAACAGGCGGGCTATTGACATATCTTGTTGGCCATAACTCCAACCGGCGGTCCGGGTGGTGTGCCGTGGCTGTGACCCTGGCGGCCCTGGGCATATTGGCCGGACAAGCCGCAAGCTATGAGCTGGCAGACTGGAGTTTTGCCCTGTTGATTGTGGGGGTTGGCGCTTTAAATCTGCTGTATTCGCTTGGTTATCTGGAGCATAGTCATCAGCAAAACCGGTATTATATGTTTTTTGTCATGATGATCGGCGGGCTTACCGGCGTTGCCTTAGGGAAGGACCTTCTTAGTTTCTTTGTGTGCTGGGAAATCATGAGCAGCTGGACACTATACTTTGTGATTATCCATGAAGAAACGGCAGAAGCATTACGAGAAGGGTTTAAATACTTCATTTTTAATTATATTGGCGCCAACTGTATTCTGTTAGGGCTGCTTATACTGGCAGCCAATACCGGGGCCTTCGGCCTGGCTTCAGCCGCCCTGGTCTGGGGCAGCCTGTCCCCAGAGCTGGGCGGGGCCGCTGTGCTGCTCATGACCATCGGCTTTTTAATGAAAGCGGCTATGCTGCCGGTACGAATCGATTTTCAGATGCATCCTGCTGCCGCTCCTACTCCTGTAAGTGGCTATATTTCGGCGGTACTGCTAAAGAGTGCCCCCTTTTGGTTATATAAGCTGTTCTTTATGCTGGGCGGGCTGACGATACTTGCCAAGCTTGGTTCTATCGGCACCATGCCTGCCGCAGCCTATGTCCTTGCCTGGATTAGCTGTTTGACGATCCTGGGGGCGGCAGTTATGGCTTTACTGCAAAATGGCATTAAAATGCTGCTGGTCTACAGTACTGTCAGCCAGATCGGGTATATCCTGCTGGGCCTGAGCTTTGGTTCAACCGTAGGCATTGCCGGCGGCTTACTGCATTTCATCAATCATATGGCCTTTAAAAATCTGTTGTTTTTAGCGGCGGGGGCAATTATGCTGCAAGCCCATGCCTATAACCTGAATGAGATTGGCGGTTTGGGGCGCAGAATGCCCATAACGTTACTGTTTTTTATGATCGGGGCGTTGTCACTGGCCGGTGTGCCGCCATTCAGCGGCTTTGCTTCTAAATGGCTGATCTACGAGGCGGCGATGGAGCAGGGGCAGCCGGTGATGGCGATTATTTCGCTGATTGCCAGCGTGCTGACGGTGGCCTATTTTATAAAATTTATGCATGCCGCCTTCTTCGGGCCTTTGCCGCAGCGGTTTGAGCATGTGACAGACCCGCCCTGGACAATGCTGCTGCCGATGGGATTGCTGGCAGGTGTGTGTATCGCTTTTGGTTTCATGCCTGGAATTCCGCTGCAGGTCATTAGCGCAATCCAGACACTAAGCGGGATGCCTGCGCTGTCCTTTACCCTGACGACAGTGAATACGCCGCTGGGGTCGTGGCCAGCCGGGATAACTGCTGCTATCCTGCTGCTTTCAGCAGGTATTGGTATCGGCATTTCCCGGAGCAGTAACCGCAAGGTTCGAGTCACAGAGGTGTATACCTGTGGCGTAACCAGTCTTCCGCCGGCCGCGATGAATGTTAACTCAGAGAATCTTTACGGTACGCTGACCAAAACAATCCGGGATATTTTCACTGCCGGCAAGCCCTGTACGAAGCGGCAGGAGCAACAAGCGGCCGGCAGCAAGGATTCCGGGATGATACACAGGGAGGGGCAGTAATGGAGAGTATTATGCAAGTGGGCTTTCATGCCCTGGTTTTTCCCGGCGGACTGTTTGCCATATTTTTTGGTTTGCTGCTCCTTGGGGTTGATCGTAAGTTGTATGCCCGTCTGCAAAGGCGGGTGGGGCCGCCGTTATATCAGCCTTTTATTGATGTAGTTAAATTAATGCACAAAGAAATTACCCTGCCGCGAACAGCTCAGCAAACGGTGTTCCGGTTAGCACCGCTTATTGGGTTTGCCGGCATGCTGACAGCGGTTGTCCTCCTGCCGATTGTCGGTGTGTACCCGGGGCTTACGGGGCCGGCTGCTGATCTGCTGGTATTGCTGTACCTGTTGGTGACCCCGGCTTTGTCCCTCATTATCGGCGGTTCCGCCTCCAGTTCCCCCTTTTCGGCGGTGGGGATTTCGCGGGAGATGTTAATTACGTTATTTTACGAAATTCCCCTGTTGGTGGTGTTGGTAACCGTAGCTATGAAAGCCGGTGCCTTCTTCGGCGAACCGGCAACCTTTTCTTTAAACAAAATTCTGGCATTTCAGCTGGAAAGTGGACAATCCCTGTTATTTGACCTAACGATGGTGCCTGCCTTTTTAGCCTATCTGTGCTGCCTGCCTGCCGCTATTGGCACCGTGCCCTTTGATATTCCCGAGGCGGAAACCGAGATTGTGGAAGGGCCTGTACTAGAATATTCGGGGTCGGATTTGATTTTGCTCAAAATGATGGGCGGCCTGAAAATGTTTGTCCTGGCGGCCCTGGGCGTTAATTTGTTTATGCCCGGCCCGGCCGAGGGTATCTGGCTGCTGCTGCTGGCCTGGTTTCTCATTAAATGTATACTGATTATCTCGCTGGCCGTTACCTTGGTCAGGGCCTTAACCGGCAGGATGCGGCTTGAACAGGCAGCGAGGTTTTATTTAACAATACCGGCCGGTTTAGCTTTAGTGAGTCTGCTTATCGCTTACTTTCAATAAACGCTCCTGGAAAACGAAAGGATGAAAGGTCTATGCAAAATATAATAAAAAAACTTGCGATACGTTCACCTTGGCTGTACCGGATTAATTCCGGCTCCTGTAATGGCTGTGATGTGGAGTTGGCGACGACCGCGCTCATTCCCCGGTATGATATCGAACGGTTTGGCTGCAAATACTGCGGCAGCCCCAAACATGCCGATATTGTGTTAGTAACAGGGCCGCTGACCGCAAAAATGCGGGACAAGGTGCTCCATGTCTACCATGAGATTCCTGAGCCCAAGGTGGTTGTCGCTGTGGGCATTTGTCCGATTTCCGGCGGTGTATTCCGCGATAGCTACGCCCTGGAAAGCCCTTTAGATGCCTATCTGCCGGTCGATGTTAATGTGCCGGGCTGCCCGCCCCGCCCGCAGGCCATTATTGACGGCATACTCAAGGCGATCGAAGTATGGAAAACCAGGATATAAGGGAGTGATGGCGATGCTGGCATACCTGAAAACAGTAATCGGCAATTTGTTGAAAGGGCCTGTTACCAATCACTATCCGTTCACCAAAACCTTCGAGCCGAAAGGGCTGAGGGGTAAAATCAAATATGACAGTACAGCCTGTGTGGCCTGCCGTATTTGTGAATATGTATGCGCGGGCAAGGCGATACAGCTTAAAGAAGCTGCTGACGGGAGCGGGATAGACTTTGTAGTCTGGCATAACACCTGCGCCTTTTGCGGACTGTGTGCATATTACTGCCCCACCAAAGCAATCCGCCTGACCGAAGATTACCATACGGCCCATCTGCAAGCGGAAAAATATGATTATGCTGAGCGGGGTTTTATCCACTACGTGCCCTGCTCCGGCTGCGGGACACCTATGGTGCCTGTAGCCAGGGAATTGCTGGCAGCCGCTTATCAGGATACGGAAAATACAGCATATCTGCGTCAGCTTTGTGAGCCATGCCGTCAGGCAAGTACTATGAAAAGGGAGGGTAAGCCATGCCTGGACAAGAGCAGTTAGCTATTATAAATCAAGAATTAAGCCACCAGTTTTCCGGCAGTGAGAAATACCGGTTTGCCTTGCAGGCACAGGATCAGACCAGTGCCTGGCTGTGGTTGGCCGAGCCTAACGGCATAAAGCAGGTTGCCCGGGCCATCGCTGCGCTGCAAGGGCGGGTTATGGCGATAACGGCAGCGGAAAGCCAGGCAGATGGTCTGGACGTACTGGAGATTGCCTATCATTTTGCAGTCGGCATTCTAAACTGTACCTGTATTGTTACTTTGCCTGATCAGGCCAGGCGGATTGAATCCATTACGCCCATTATGAAGAGTGCGGACTGGCAGGAACGTGAGATGCAGGAACTCTATAATATCCAAGTACACCACCACCCCAACCCGCAGCCATTGTTTCTGGAAGAAGGCTTCAGCCTGGCGAAGCACTCGATGGTGCCGCTGTCAACAGCAATCGATGCCGCCATGACCACCACGCTGTGGGAAAAAGTCATGCAGGCCAGGACGCGGGAGGTAAAAAGCGATGAGTAGTTATCAGCTGCCTATGGGGCCGATCCATGTTGTGCTGGAAGAACCGGTTTATTTTCAATTGGAGTTAGAAGGTGAGACGGTGGTGGGGTTAGATATTCATGCCGGCCATGTCCACCGGGGGATGGAATTTTTGGCGATGCAGCGTAATATTTATCAAAATCTTACGCTGACAGAGCGGGTATGCTCGCTCTGCTCGAATAATCACCCGTTCACCTACTGCATGGCACTGGAGAAAATCGCCGGTATAACCGTACCGGCCCGGGCCCGTTATTTACGGGTAATTGCCGACGAGATCAAACGTATTGCCTCCCATCTGTTCAATACCGGGCTGATTGCCCATATTATCGGCTTTGACACCTTGTTTATGCAAGCCATGGAGATACGGGAAACTGTCCAGGATATCAAGGAAGCTGTGTATGGCAATCGCATGAATCTGTCGGCTAATTGCATTGGCGGTGTACGTTATGACGTACCGGCAGAGCAGGTCGCGTATATTGCCAGAAAACTAAATGAGATTAAAAAACCGGTTGCGAAGCTGCTTGCCATCTATCAGACCAACAGTCTGATCCGCAAACGTACCGAAGGCGTCGGTATTTTGCCCAAAGACAAAGCCATTGAATATGGCGTGGTCGGTCCTGTGGCCAGGGCTTCCGGGCTTACGGCAGATGTGCGGATTGATAATCCCTATGCCTGCTATGATGAAATTGCCTTGCAGGTAGCGGTAGAACAGGGGGGTGATGCTCATGCCCGGGCGCTGGTAAGGCTGAAGGAGGTTATCGAAGCCATCGGGATTATTGAGCAGTGTCTGGCCCGCTTGCCGGCAGGACCTATTGCGTTAAGCTACATGCCGGAAATTCCGGCAGGACAGGCTATCGCCAAATCCGAGGCCCCCCGGGGTGAACTTCTGTATTACCTCAAAACCAACGGCACCGACATTCCCGAACGTCTGAAATGGCGGGTTCCCACCTATCACAACTGGGAAGCGCTGCGAGTCATGATGCCCAATAACAAACTGGCCGATATCTCGGTAATCTTAGGCAGTATCGATCCTTGTATCTCCTGCACAGAACGCTAAATTGCCTTCAGGAAGGAGCTGTTATCTTTGCATGAAATTACCCTCGTAAGTGCCGTCATCCAGGCGGTGAACGCCAAAGTGGCGGAATGCAACGTGCGTAAAGTCCTGCAAGTGAATCTGACTATCGGTGCTATGACCAATGTGGATCATCTGACATTGACGCTGGCCTTTGAGACCTGTACTCAGGGGACAGCGCTGGCCGGGGCCAAAATTGCGATTGAAGAGGTGCCGGTTAAGGGCAAATGCGAGGAATGTGCCTGCGAATCTCTGATAATTAACTATAAATTTCAATGTCCGCACTGCCAGTCACGGGCTATAACCGTGATTGCGGGCCGGGAATTTTATATTAAAGATATACAAGTAGAATAACGCTAAAGGGGGTTATCGGAAAATGGCAACAGGAGAAAATCGTTTTGTATATGTCGATGCCGGCAAGTGCGTGGGGTGTAAGAGCTGTGAGTTAGCCTGTGGAATGAGTCATGACGATACAGATCTATATACGGCGGTGCAGGAAAAAAGGACAATTCAGTCCCGGACCGCGGTGGTACAGGTTGGCAATCATGTCACACCCCTGCAATGCCGGCAGTGTGAAAACGCCCCGTGCATCGCAGTCTGTCCGGTGAGTGCCCTGTACCAGGAGGGCGGCATGGTCAGATTGAATGAGCCGGCTTGTATTGGCTGCAAGCTGTGTTCCATGGTGTGCCCCTTTGGTGCAATCCGTATGGGGGTGCAGATACAGCAGATGGGTAAACGGATTGTTAAAAAAGCGAAGCCGCTGAAATGTGATCTGTGTGTCAGCCGTACCGGCAAAATCGAGGCGGCAGCCTGTGCCTGCATTCAGGCCTGTCCGACCAAAGCGATGTTTTTGGTAGACATGGAGGAACGCCGTAAAAACCTTATGACCACCAGAGGCCGGGAAATTATTACCGGCCAGGGACAATAACTACAAGCAGGTAGAGGAGGAGTAGACAATGAGTGAAAAAAGATCGTGTGATGCCTGTGTGGAAGAGCTAATGCCACTGGCTAAGAAAACAGGTTTTGAAACGGCGTGGGACCGGTATGACAAGCAATTGCCCCAATGCGGTTTCGGGTTGCTGGGGGTTTGCTGCCGTTTGTGCTGGAAAGGACCCTGCCGGGTAAATCCCTTCGGCGAAGCTCCTGACAGGGGTGTATGCGGGGCGGACGTCCATACCATTGTGGCCCGGAACCTAATACGCGGGATTGCCAGCGGGGCAGCTTCTCATTCCGACCACGGCCGGCACATTGCCAAGACCTTTTTAGAGATGAGTGAAGGCCATGCGCCGGACTACAAGATTAAAGATGAAGAGAAACTGAACCGTATTGCCGCCAGACTGAATATTTCTGTCAGCGGTAAGGATATTAACCAGCTCCTTAAAGAAATTGCCTTGCTTACCCTGGACGATTTTTCCCGCCAGGATGAATCGGTCCCGTGCACCTGGCTGGCAAAAACCGTACCGGCAGTCCGCCTGCAAAAATTATCCGGCCTGGGCATCGCCCCGCACAATATTGACGCTGCTGTAACGGATATCATGTCCCGTACCCATGTAGGCACAGATGCTGATCCGGTAAATCTCTTGTTAGCCGGACTCCGGGGCTCACTGGCCGATTATACCGGTATGTGTTTAGCCACTGAACTGTCAGATGCTTTATTTGGCACCCCGGAACCGGTGGTAACTAAGGCTAACCTCGGGGTTCTTAAACCGGATGCCGTCAACATAGCCGTCAATGGCCATAACCCGTTGCTGAGCGAATTTATCTGTGACATGGCGCTTGAATTAAATGGCGAGGCGGTGAAAACCGGGGCGGCGGCCGGCATCAATATTGTAGGGGTTTGCTGTACCGGCAATGAAGTGCTGATGCGCCGGGGCATTCCCCTGGCCACCAACTATCTCTCCCAGGAACTGCCGATGCTGACAGGGGCTCTGGATGCGATTGTGGTTGATGTGCAGTGTATTATGCCTTCGTTAGGAAAACTGAAAGAATGTTTTCATACCGAGCTGATTACCACCATGAGCAATTGTAAAATACCGGGAGCCACGCATATTGAATTTGATGTCAAGACAGCCAGGGAAACCGCGAAGGCAATCATCCGCCTGGCCATTGCCGCTTATAAACGGCGGGACCCGGAAAAGGTAAATATTCCTCAGCATACCAGTACGGTGATCGGCGGCTTTAGTGCCGAGGCGGTAGTGCGGGCATTAGGCTGCCTGAATGCGGCCGATCCGTTACAACCCTTAGTCGATAATATAGTCCAAGGCAATATCCAGGGGGTTGCCCTGTTTGCCGGTTGCAACACACCTAAAGTCACGCAGGATCTGGCCTATGTCACCATTGCCCGGGAACTGGCAAAAAATAATGTCTTACTGTTAGCGACCGGTTGTGGCGCCGGGGCTTTGGCCAAGGCCGGCTTGATGACAATGGAAGCGACAGAAGAATTTGCCGGCGAATCATTAAAGGCCGTATTGCGGGCGCTTGGTTCAGCGGCCGGACTGTCCGGTCCATTGCCGCCGGTGCTGCATATGGGCTCATGTGTGGATAATACCCGGGCCGTGACCTTAGCCACGGCAATTGCCGAGAAGCTGGGGGTTGATCTGAATCAACTGCCGGTGGTTGCCTCGGCCCCTGAATGTATGTCGGAAAAGGCGTTAGCCATCGGCACCTGGGCTGTTTCTTTGGGTTTCCCCACCCACCTGGGCGTTATTCCGCAGGTGATGGGGTCCCCGGTGGTGGTGGATGTCTTAACAGAACAGACGAAAGAACTGACTGGCGGTTATTTTATGGTCGAAACCGATCCCCAGGCTGCGGCCGGCAAGCTGTATGCAGCTATTCGGGAACGGAGACAGGCGCTGGGGATTTGATACAGTAGTACCCAATATACAGGCCGGTCCCTGGTTTTCTGACCAGGGGCGCCGCCCTGTCTTAGGAGGGCTTATTTTGAAAATAGCGGTAACTGGTAAAGGGGGCGTCGGTAAAACCACATTGGCTGGCACGCTGGCCCGCTTGTTTGCTAAGGACGGGTATCCCGTATTGGCTGTGGACGCCGATCCGGATGCTAATTTGGCGGCTGCCCTTGGCGTTCCCACCGCCGCCTACCACCATATCACACCCCTGGCGAAGATGAAGGAATTAGCCCGGGAACGTACCGGCTCTACCGGTGAAGAGGGCTCTTTGTTTATCTTAAACCCCCATGTGGCTGACATACCTGAAGCTTTTAGTGTGGAATACGAGGGGGTCAAGCTGCTGACAATGGGTACGGTGCCAAAAGGGGGCGGGGGTTGTGTGTGTTCGGAGCATACGCTGGTAAAACGCCTGATACAAAATTTGCTGGTGACCAGGGAGGAAGTCGTGATTCTGGACATGGAAGCCGGCGTCGAGCATTTGGGACGGGGAACGGCTGAATATGTGGATGCCTTGCTCATCGTGATTGAACCGGGGCGGCGCAGTCTGCAAACAGCTCATCAAATC